>JAFGIK010000083.1 GCA_016929645.1 Candidatus Dojkabacteria bacterium | reverse complement strand
TATCATGAACCGTCAGCAGAACACATTGTTGGAATGTAGGGTATAGAGGGGAAAGAGAGAAACAACATTAAAAAGGTTACACTCAATTGATTTCATTCAGTCGAATATTCATTTCATAAGCCAATTTACGAGCATTTTCCAAATGATGTGGCTCCATATCTTTCTGAATGACCGTGAAAAATTTGACACGATTAGCCCCTATTGCCTTTATAACTAATCGAGCCACTACATCGGAGTCAAGTCCTCCAGAAACCCCTATTACTGCCTTATAGCCTCCTGATAATTGCTCCGAAATGAAGGCTGTTATACGATCTATTTCACAATTGATTTGTTCTGATGTCATTTGCAATGATAACATAATTTAGCTCCTTTCTTGCAGTTCAAGTAAAATGGCTCCAACAGCCCCAAACCTTCCAACAAACCAGAGAAGTCCAATTCCGTTTGGATCTGTATCTTTCTTTTGAAAGATTCTGTTTAATGATATAAATGAATCAACACAACCAAAGTCAAATTCAGGATATAGATCACGAATCAGATGTAAATATTTTGGCAGAACTTTTTGAATGGCATTCAAAAACGAATCTGAAAACCGATGAGAAACAACCCACTGGACGCTCTGATTGGTTAAGCCTGCTTGGGATATTACTTCTTTCACTATAGAATTGATTACTGATTCCCAATCTTGTGTCCGCTGTTTAATCGTAACACTCAATAGCTTAAACCTTAGCCCGGTCATATTTGGAGTTCCAGAAATGAAGACAGATGCCGCTGCATCAGCGAGTGGATATCCGTTCGCTTTTAATCGGTTATCTGGCTGAGCTATTTTTTGTACAGTAGAGATAATCCCTCCTGACATTTCTATCTGTTGAATATGTCGAGCAAAAATAAGAGCTTGTACTGCCTCAGTACCAGACTGTCCTGATAACGAAAAAGGTAAGATAGAAGTTAAACCTGCCTTTGCCCCTAACTTATATGATGGGGCAGGTCCACCAATGGCGGCTGATGAACGACAATCAATTAAAACTTTTGAGAGTTTAGCTGCTGCATGACTTTCTAATAAAGACTTTATTGTCGCTGCTGCAAGCTCTTCACCTTCCTTTCCACAAGCACGAGGAAGTTGCAAATTGTCCTTAATTATTTTGGTAGTACATGAAAAACCAGAATAAATATTCTGATACAAGGGGTCTATTTCAGTATCATTTTCTTCTAAGACGGTTTCTGGAACAATAACAGATGGCAAGCTAATCCACATATCCATAATAACCTCCCACTATTCAGCAGAGTAAGTATTAAATAATTCCTCTTCTAATACAGAACCATAATGACTCCACCAATCGTCAGGCAAAAACAGAGAGGCTAATTCTTTGTAAATTCTTAAAACTCGTTCAGGCAATGAATACATTGAAACCTCCCCTATTTTTTGCTTCCAAACATCTTTACACTCACATTGCATTGTATCTAAATCGTCTATTACTCGAAGATCTCCGCGATAACAATATTCATCTAGCAATTCTAAAACTCTTTCTTGGCATTTGGGGCAAGTCGTTGGAGATGCAATGACATCTGAATCTTCATTAATTTCAAGTTTTGGAATCATATTTTCATAATAATTACGATACCATGCAATCTTTGTTCCACTCAGTAATTTCGGATCTAATAAACGTAATACCTCTACAAGCGACCACAATGAAGGGGGATGATAAAAGCCATTTTGATAAAGCCAAAACAGAAGAGTATAAGATTTTACGTGCAGAGGAAACAGCATACAAACATCAACCCCGTTCGAAATCGCCCATTGAACAGAACGAACGGCATCATTAATAGCCTCTTGTGGATTTAAGAATGCCGTCCCAATTGAGATATTGGCATAAACCTTTACTCCATAAGCAGTTAATATTTGTGCAGCATTAGTAAATTGATTGGGATGACTCCCTTTATTAATACAAAACCGTTGTATCCAAGCATTGCTTGATTCTAGTCCCATTTGAATGCTTAATCGTTTCCCAGGAATGCTTTCAATGACTTCTTTTACGACTTCGTTAGTTATTGTTTCTGGTCTGGTTTCAAAAGCAAATTCTAATGACGGGAAATCTCGAATTAACGAGTAGATCCGACGTCGGGCATTAGGAGGGACCTCTTGAGGATCAAGCATACTTCCCGAAGGGGAGACTAACAGCCTTTTGACCTTGACATTGATGGCAGATAAGCCTTTATGAACTGCATTAACAATCTCTTCTTCATTACACACTGATCCCTGACCATAATTACACATCGTGCATCCACTGCGAATATTCCATTGACAACCAGAAGTTAAAAACCAAATTGAAACAAAGTTTCCATTTTTTTCTATGCGGTCATAAAATGGAGAGGTAATGTGTAATTTTGGTCTCATACGATGAATACAACGCATAACCTCTGACAATAAAGGATTATCAATTTGAACAGTCATTTCTACTCTCCATTTCCGGCATATATTTTAAGAAATTCTGCTAATGAACCCACAGTCTGAAAAACTTCTGTTAAGTCAGTTTCGACAGGATCAAAACGAATATCGAATTCATCCTCAACTGCAACTTGGAGGTTAACCATGCCAAGAGAATCAAGTTCTAGATCTTCACGAAGTCGATGTTCAGGAAGTATTGGGCTCACTCCTTTAAGCCAATCAAAATTATTAATTAATATTTTCTGGACATTTTGAAACGTTTCTTTACAATTCATATACATCGTTCTCCCATATTGCAGAACTATTTATTTTGCTAGTAGCAGAATATTTTCTTGACACTGAAGATATACCATCACTATTTACGGTATAGGATTGTAAATGAAAATTTTTTCAGATTTAAATCATATTTGTCTTTAATAACATAAAGCATAAAGTTATGGTAAAGAAAAAAGAGCAGACAGAAATTACAATATTATTGGATAAAGAGCTTGATACATTTCTCGAAAAATATGCTCAAGACAGACAACAAACCAAATCTGAACTTCTCGTTCAGCTTGCCTCTAATCTTTATAATAAGGAAAACGATCCAACAGCAAGAGCAGAGCGACTAAAAAAGAGCCTGATTGAACAGCATAAAGCCCGATATGAAGCTTTAAAAAGAAAATCCTCCTTATAATATTTTATAAATTGTCATTTCAAATTTATAGTTGTTCTCATCCCTTTATTTAATAAGACGGAAGAAGTACTATTTTTTCCGAAAATTTTTAAAATTTTTTACTCAGCCTTTACATTTCCTTTATGCACCAAAAACACCGAACGCCTGCGCTAACCCGCCAAGACCGCGCCCATAAGCGGAAGCAACCAACCTCACACCAGTTCAAGACCTCCATAGCGGGCACATATGTGAAAACCACACCGCGCGGTCCTGGTCGGTGTTCAGCGCGATTGTTAGCACTTTCGCCTCTCCAAAGGCCATGAGAGCATAATTTTTCCAATATGCGTTCTCCGTTCCTCCATCATGACTTTACACGATGACTCGATAACGGTTGCTGTCGCCGTTCTCGCTCTTGCTGCCACATGGCATATTTGTGTAACGCCTGCTGATTTATCTCTTCCAACGTCTGATGTTGCCGTCGTGCATGCAACGTGTGACGGATCTCATGTAATTCCCATAATAACGGATCTTC
>JAFGIK010000082.1 GCA_016929645.1 Candidatus Dojkabacteria bacterium | reverse complement strand
TTTTGAAATGTTTACGCTAAAGTAATCCTGGAAGGATGAATAGATCGCAG
The DNA here is from genome assembly GCA_016929645.1 of Candidatus Dojkabacteria bacterium. GTDB lineage: Bacteria > Patescibacteriota > Dojkabacteria > SC72 > JAFGCJ01 > JAFGIK01. The sequence continues at coordinate 4,129 of JAFGIK010000082.1, read as the reverse complement.
TTATATTCAAATTGGCCAAAAGGTAGGTTTCTATACAAAATATGGACTATATAAATAATTCCTGTGACTGTTTGAAGATGTTTTTTTACTGAAAGTCTCAAGATATTAAATTAACAACCAAGCTGACATAAGTGAAGCATCTACAGAATAATGTTTTCAGCGTGATATATTATTGACATTTCTGAGTTCGGAATTATTTTTTTGTTTAGAAATTGTAATTTATCAATTGCATTCTATTTGATGATTTATAAGTGTTTATTTTTTTATAATGTTTCCAATGCAAATCCCAACATGAAAGATTAGTTGATAACAACAAAGGTTTGTTGAGTGGTAATTAAATTCTTCGTTTTTGACTGTGGATGGATAGTTAAACCAAACACAGATCAGTAAGGAGGAAAAAATGAAGAAAGCAAAATCTATATTAGCAGTTTTATTTGTGGGATTTATCCTGCTGATTTTTGCAGGATCAGCAACAGCGCAAATAGGGCATTTCTGGGTCGCCATAGATGTAGAAGGGAATCTGGTAGAACCCTTGAGTGGTTGCGACGGTTACCCTGACGCTGATCCTGGTGATGAGCTGTATGAAGGTCTCTGGTATTACTACCCTGCGGAAGGGTGGTGGAACCAGTGGTGGTATAATGCTCCCTACGATCCATGTCGCCGGAAAATTGTGTGGGTCAATTTCTTGTATGCACCTTTTGATCCAAGCCAGCCTGGATTGCTCGAAGTGACGATCAACTGGTCATTACCGGAATGGTCACAAAATCCGTTTATGCCGCCTCTTCCGGATCTTAACGGAGAACTCTACCTGCAGCGCCTTGAGCCTGTCTGGACATTAGAGATTCTTCCATATTCTGAACCTCAATTATTCTTTTCCGATGAGTTCCAATTACCGATTGACTATAATCCGGAATGGGTTTCCATAGATGTTCGCGGAGTTAACTTCATAATATTTGGACCGCCGGAACCCTGTGGCGAATTTTATCATGAATGCATTCCTTGGGATGATGATCTTGCAGATCCGATAGCAGTGATCACAGGAGACTACCTGAATATTCTGGGCCGCAATATCGTACGAGGCGGAGCAGTAAACCTCGACGGCTCTTTATCAACCGATGACTGTGTCATTGTCTCATACGATTGGGAACTAAAATCAAGAGATGATCCGGCAAACGATAAAAGCGCTACTGGAAAAACTCCGAATATTACTGGTGTTGCAAAAGGCACCTATGACGTAACCTTAACTGTAACTGACAATGTGGGCAAGACAGGCCAGGACACTATAGAAATGGAGAGCTGTTTCATTTCCACCGCGATTCTTGGTTCACATTAGTTTTCGAACGTGTGTGCGCCCATTAAATACTATTGATTAATGGCTGTAGTTGTACTTTTAAACGAAGAGTACGAAAAAAGCCTGGGTTAACCATGGAATAAAAGCAGCATGCTTTTTTTCCATGATAGGTTATTTTTTGCTACAGGTATACATCAGGTATATTTTCCAAGCGCGAATTCAACTCACAAGTGCAACCAATAATACAAAAGTCGCTGATTCTACCAGGGAGCGAACTGTATTTCGGCAAGCTAAAGAATATCTGGTGCTTAAAACAATCGCAATTGCGAACTATTAAGTGTTGTATACCGAATAGTTCCGCTGTCGCTATTAAGAGTATGGACCATGACCAAGATAGGTCTCAATGCAAGACCTGTACATTTCATTGACTTGAAGAGCTTGGACTGATCGCAGTTATCTGCAGAATGGCTTAATATGAGATAGCTTTATATTATCTCTAATCAGATGGATATTTATGGTTTTTCTTTATGCACAAGATGTACAAACAAAATTTCAATAGATATCTTGGTAATCGATATTCCAGGTTTAGGTATTTCTTAAGGCTCTTCTCTGACTGTACGTGAAAATGACAGAAGAATGTATAGATATACTAAACCTCTAAAGAATAACATTAGATTCTTGACAACATTAGATTCTTGCTATTGACTTAAAATAAATAGAAATTATTATAAAAGATAATCTTTTTATTTTATCATGTTATGCAATTGTTATTGTTGGAATATTAAGTCTTTTAATTTCAAACGGCAAATTATCTATCAATGGAGGTAAAAAACCTAAAGCCGCAAGTAGGACAAGTACATTATGATTCTGGATTTAATAATTGAAGGTACCAAAAAATAGAAAGTCAATTTGGTGTGGGCCTAATTGATGCTGCTGTGGGACACTACAGATTTCTAGAAGTATATTATGAAATATAAAAAGTTGGAGATTATTTTTACCAGATTGAAGTTGTGCATATCTTGCTCGCAGCAGTGATATAATTATGCTGCGAGCAAGATGAAAAATGTCAATCAGTCAACCCTGTTCTGTCAAAAAGGGATAAAAAAAGGAGGTATGTATGAAACTCAGTAAATACTTTTTAATTGCCTTTGTAATAACTTTTTCTGTTGTTATCTTGTTTGGGACTGGTTCTCTCACGGCAAAAGATAAAGATAAAAGAATTCCCAAATGTGATATAGTCATAAAAGATGGCAGGGTTATGGACCCTCTTACTGGTTATGATAATTGTGCCACTGTTGGGATTAAAAACGGAAAGATTGTTGCAATTACAAAGAAAAAGGGATGGTCAAAAGCTCTTAGCGCCCAGGCTGATAAAGTTGTAGATGCATCTGGACTTGTCGTTGCCCCCGGTTTCATTAATACCCATACCCATGAAGGAATGATTGAAGAGTCCATGAAAGTCTTTGTGCGAGATGGTATTACAAGCTGGATTGGTGGCAACTGCGGTTCTTCATATTATCCACTTTCTGATTATTTTGATGAGATGGAAAGCAATGGAATGTACAATAATTATGGTTCGTTAACAGGACTTAACACACTGAGAAGTCTAGAAGGGTTAGACGTATTTACTCCAGCAAATTCAGAGCAACTCGCCAGCATGGTTTATCATCTTGCCCAAGATTTGCAAAATGGCGGCTTTGGAGTATCTTTTGGTTCTTATTATGGCCCTGGATGTACATACGAGGAAATGCTTGCCACAGCTCAGGAATCAGTCAGTGCGGGAGGAATGGCAGCTAGTCATATAAGAGATAACTTGTTTAATGCTGATGGCATCGGTATGGGTGACTACATAGTAAATGCTGAAGCTCTGGATGAAGCCATTCAGACTTCACGTGAAACAGGTATACCATATATAATTTCACATTTAACTGATGTGACATATGGAACCGGTACAACGGGATATGCTCTAGGAGTTATCTCTGAGGCCATTTATGGCGAGGGATTACGGCTTGCTGTAGATGTGATTGGATCTGATTCATTCCCAAATAATTTCTTTACAATCTTACGATACGGAACGGTCCCAATCCCTTATCTGCTTGGTTTATCCGGAGCTCAGATCACCGATTTTCAGGTAACTGAAGATGTGATCATTGACGGAGGTGTATATATGGAGGCTTATGAATATTTTTCCAGTATAGACCAGGCTCAAACCATAATGGATGCAATATTAGCAGGAGAGACAACTAGTCCGGGAGTATTATGTCATATTATCAAACCAGCGAATACTCTTCTGGCTCTGGCAGAGCCATTTGTATTCATTGGAAATGATGGATCAGTGCGAAAAAATCCGTCAACCGGAGAACTTGAAGGGCATCCAAGAGCTGCTGGAGCTTTTGCTCGATTTCTTGGGCATTGGGTTAGAGATCATGATTTAATGAATCTCATGGAGGCACTTTACAAGACAAGTGCTGCTCCTGCTCTTTGGTTGGGATTACAAGAAAAGGGCAGATTGCAAATAGGTTGTGATGCAGATATAGTTGTATTTGATCCCGATACTATAATTGATACAGCAACTACCACTCCAGGCAACATGTTAAGCCCACCCGAAGGTATTTACTATGTTCTTGTTAATGGTGCGTTAGTTGTTGAAGACGGAATACTTACTGATGAAAAACCAGGAAGAGTGATTCGCCGTAACTGGTCAATTCCAGGTATCATATATGAAATGCCAAATTAATTGATTCAATATGCGTAACTATTCAGCACAATTCCAAGCCACAGGGAATAGTAGTCCGGAATATGTTAAGGGTCTGACATGAATGGAGGGTTCTTACCATC
>JAFGIK010000001.1 GCA_016929645.1 Candidatus Dojkabacteria bacterium | reverse complement strand
AATTCGTTTAATTACTTTATATGGAAATAAGAATAACTTGAAAAAACAAGGGTAATTTTTTAAAAATTAAAGAATTCTTTGTAATAGACACATAGACTGGAAAGGCCCCTGAAAATATCATCCCTAAAACTCACCACATTTCATATAGAATTTCGCACTTTCTGGATACATTTCTGGTCAAACTGGCTATATAATTGATAAAATATAGAATAGAATGATTAGTAATATTCCGAACCAACTTATAAATTAGCTTGGTTATGCTGAAAGAAATCATTGAAGTTACCCATGATCAAAGATGCCTTAAATGCACTTACGAAATACCGTGTTATAGTTGTTTAATTAATATATGAATTATAAATAAACTTCAATAAATCTTTTATTCCATTAATCATGCTGAATATTTTTTCAAATATCATCTCTTAAAGAATTTTGGAAAAATGTTGGCGCATGCAGGTTCAGAATTTATATAGGCTTTAATTCTATGAGGAGTTAATCATATGACCACTAATTTAAAACTCGCAACAACTAAGATTGGCGATTTATTGTTGTACAATAAAATCACGCAAGACAATGATGGTAAAGAAATCCCTAACATTAATTTGGTGGTTCCGAATTATCAACGTCCCTATAAATGGACAGCAAAAAATGTTATTCAACTGCTGGATGACATCCTTGATGCAAAAAATGATAACAAAGAAGTCTATCGGGTTGGAACACTCATCCTTTACCAAGAGGAAGAATCAATATACAATATAGTCGACGGACAGCAGCGCACAATCACCTTTTCGTTGCTACTTAAGGCTCTTGATGCAAATTCAATTAATTTTTTGGATCAACCCCTTACAAGTAATTCATATAATAGACGTAATATACCTAATAACTTTCGCACATTGGAAAGACGTGTCAATAATATTAGTGACAGCAGGGATAGAGGAGAACTGCTGGATTATTTAAAAAACAACTGCGAACTCATCGTTGTCATTACAGTAGACTTATCCGAAGCCTTCCAATTCTTTGACTCGCAAAATGCCCGTGGTAAAAAACTTTACCCCCATGATTTGCTGAAGGCATATCATCTTCGTGAAATGAAAGATTTGGATGTAGTTGAAACAGAAAAGGTTGTAAAAGAATGGGAAAATTTAGACCAAAAAGATCTCTCGCGACTGTTCAGTGATTATCTTTATCGCGTGAAAGAATGGACAAAAGGCAATAAAGCATGGGAACTCACCGAGCATAATATCCAAAAATTCAAGGGTGTTACCCGGCAGGACAATTTCCCTTTCGCTCAATTCTACAAAGGTGCATTTGCTTATGCTGATATGGTAAATCATTCCGCAATGCCTTTTGTTTCAGGTATACGGAATTTTAATCCGTTTCAATTGGATACTCCAATTGTGGCGGGGAAGTCATTTTTTGATTATGCAAAACACTATTTTACCATTCTTAAAGACATTCAAAACAATGACAAATATGAGGGATATTTTATTAATGATAATAACATTATTAAAACACTCGACCTAAGAAAGTACAAAAATGGTGTTGGTAATCGAATCACACGCCTGTTGCTTGACACTGCTATTTTACTTTATGTTGATAGGTTTTGTCCCACTGAACGACCTACCAAAATAGATTTAGAGATGTTAGACCAATTTGTGATGTTTGCCTTCGTCTGGGCTTATTCGCTAAGGGCACAGTATTTTAATCTCGGTTGGTTGTCGGCACAAAATTACATTATGGGCAATGATTTGACGAACTCTTTTAACATCTACAAGGTTATTACTGAAGCAGATTCACCAGTTTCGCTTTTAAGCGATCTTTCCAACAGAGTGAATCCGTTGCTGAATAGTAATATAAAGGCAAAAAAAGATATTGTGGATGAGGAAGAAGAGGGTATTTATCAAAACTATCTCCACTATTTCCAAGAAAATAGTTTCATGGAGGTCGAAAATGAAAACTAAAATTCTGCCGCTCAAAGAACTGTCTATCGACCAAACCTATAATGGCGAGAAAGCAACCTATGAAGTGCCGATATACCAGAGAAATTTCTCATGGGAAAAAGAGGAGATTTCAACACTGATTCAAGATGTTTATGATGCTTTTCACCGTAATAAGAAAACCTATTATATTGGAACATTGGTATCCTTTCATAAAGGAGACCAGGTCTATGAAGTAATCGACGGCCAACAGCGATTAACCACAATTTATCTCGTGATGCGCGCACTAGGAATCTCCTTAAAAAACAAACTGACCTATCGGGCTCGTAAAAAGTCGGATGACACCATTAATAGTATCCCTGATTTTAATATTAACGAAAGAGATGATGGAATCATCAAAGGCTTTGAATATACCAAAACTGCCATTGATGAGATAGTTCAACCAGATGATCGAGAAAGGTTCAAATCCTATTTTCAGCAAAGTGTTCATCTCATTCACTATCAAGTGCCGAAAGACATAGATTTAAACCACTACTTTGAAATCATGAACTCCAGAGGAGAACAACTGGAAAAACACGAAATTATTAAAGCGCGTCTTATAGAAGAATTAAATGATGAAGATAAAACAAAGTTCAATCGCCTTTGGGAATTTTGCACCGAAACGAATGTCTATATACAGCAAAAATATCGTGAAGAAAAAATTTTTGGAAAGGAACTCTGTGATTTTAATGTTTTAAATTTTGATATGTTACCGGAGGTAGATGTTAGCCTCAATACACAAAAAATTATTGACCTTATTAACTACAAAATCGCAGGTAAACAACAAGATAAACAAGACAAAATTGACACATTCCAACCAATTATCGACTTTTCAAACTTCTTGTTAATTGTGTTGAAACTCACTCGTATTGAAGAGAATAACTTTGACCCTACGAGTTTTATTCTCGATGATAAAGAATTGATCCATGAATTTGATAAGGTACATGTTGATGAGAAATTTGTAAAGAGATTCGGCTTCAACTTGCTGAAAGCAAAATATTTTCTGGACAACTATATTGTACATCATTCAAATGAAGATGACACTGTTGAGAATAATCCATGGAAACTGCAATACTGGCATAAAGATAGCAAAAATGAATATCTGAAAAATCTAGACGGAGAAAGTGATCATCAGTATAAATTAGTGCAGTTACTTTCTATGTTCGAGGTATCATTTACTGCAAGGCAAAGGAAGAATTACCTCTTCTATACCCTGCTGTATCTATTCCGTTCTGATTATAAGGATATAATCAAGTATTATGAATTCGTATCGGGATTAGCAGATAAATTCTTCAAAGATGTATATTTAATGGCCAAGAATCTTAACCAAATAAATACACCGAATCCAAGTAGCTTCGATAACACTGTTCTATGTAATAATACTCTTAATATTATACCCAACAATGACAATTTTGATTTTACTGCGATATATGGAGATGGCACGGAAATATCAAAGGGGATTTCGTTGTTCGTCTTTAACTATCTTGACTATAAACTTTGGGAGAAATATGTTGATGATCTCCGTGGCAAAAAAACAAAAGAAGGTGATAAAGAACGAACTCATTTTTTTTCCACGCTTGGATGTGATGATTTCGGTTTGAAAATCTTCGAACAGTTTTATTTTTCAAGAACGCGAAGGAGTTTAGAACACTTCTACGCAACGGCCCTTGCAAAAAAAGAAAATGCTGTAGTGAAAGAAGCTCAAATAAACTGTTTGGGGAATTACGCCATGATTGGTAGCGAGGCGAATAGTTCCGGCTCAGATTGGAGCCCCAAAGCTAAACTCGACTATTACTTAGATGTCTCCGGGAAGATTAGGCAAGTCAGTGTCGCCTCAATTAAGTTTATGATTATGATGCAGAAATGCAAAGACAATCAAGGAACTCGTGAACCAGGGCAGGAATGGATTTTTGATGACATAAAAGAGCACCAAGATAAAATGTTAGAAATATTGCATGGTTGATGAAAACAAAATCTCCTCAAAGATTAAATGAGATAACAATCCAATCTAATAATTTATATAAATTATAGGTTAAAATGGACCTTAAACCCCTCGAACGTCAAATCCGCATCCTTCAGCAATTTACACTGAAAAGTAAGATCACAGTTGATTGGCTATTTGAGTACTTTGAACGATTAGTGTCAAAACGTACGCTTCAGCGGGACCTGATAGCCCTTTCTGCTGCCAATGTGCCGTTAGAAGAAAAGCGCGGCGCTCATGGACAGATATTCTGGTCATTAAATCCGAACTATCTGAAATTCATTCCAATGACACTCGGGATTGATGAGTTTATATCATCACTATTATTAAAGAGAATGGCGGGGATATTTAAAAATACACCAATCGAAAAGGATATAAAAACACTTGATAATAAACTCAAACAATTGATTACAGATGATATCCTTTCAACAAGCGGTGACCTTCAAGATCTTGAGCCTTATTTCAGCACCTTAAACTTTGGTTATATCGATTATAGTAATTATGGCGAGCAACTACAGCAGTATTTATATGCGACAATTAACCGAAAGCCGATTCACGTAACGTATCGATCAGCATATACCGATAAACCAAAACGATATACTGTGCATCCCCACTCATTGTTATTGCATCGAGGGACATTCTATGGAGTTGTATTCCATCCGAAACATAAGAAGGTTATCCATCTACTGATCCATCGTATTGAAAAGTTGGAAATTTTAAATGAGACTTTTAAACGCAGTCCGGATTTCAATTTGGAAAAGTATATGTCCAGCGCATTAGGAATCTGGCATGCTGAACCGGAATCGGTGCAAATTAAATTCCACTCCGATGTTGCTAATCGGATTGCTGAGCGGATTTGGCAAAAGGATCAAAAGATAACGAAAAATGAAGATGGCTCAATTATCCTGGAAATGAATATCACCGTTTCTTATGAATTAGTTGCCTGGATTTTGCGGTGGGGAGCGTTTGCGGAAGTGCTATCACCTCAAAAGTTAATTAATATGATTAAATCAGAAGTAAAAAACCTCAATAAAATATATTTCCCGAAATAGAACGACATAATCTGACCACCTGAACACTTATATTTCTCCATAATAATTGAAATGGAGGTGAATATGAGTAAAGGTATTACATTTAGTGATATGTTACTTCGGATTGCTCAGGAATATAAGAAGAGTAACTATAAATATTCTCAAAATGTTACCAATCAGATTAATTTATTAAAAGGTAAGCATTTATTACCATCCAAACTCAGGCGCGATGATATTCTGATAACATCCTGGGCGTGGAATGAGGTTGTAGAAAATAAAACCACGCAATTCGCGCCGGTACAGATGTTGAATGAAATCTACAAATCTCCTCAAAGAACGATTCACCACCTTGATAATATTATTTGCCTGATTAATTGTAATATCTTTGATTCAAAGGTTAAAGAAGTGAGCAGAATTTCTCAAGATAGTACTGTAAAAATGGTGATGAATCGCGAAATCCTGCTTGATACAGAAATCTTTTTTACAAAAGAGTTTATTAGTAGTGTCTTGAATAAGAAAAAGAAAAAAAGTGTTCTAATAACTGGTTATATGACAAATAAACAGCTTGTTGATGATTGGCTCGAATATGTATCTGCATTAGAGGAAGTTGGTTGGGACCGGTTTAGATTTTCTGACCCGACTGTATTAAAGGAAGATACTTATCGGGCCGCTAAAGCCTGGCAGAAAATTGTCAGGAGAATGGGCCAAACACGTAAAAAGTTTCCCCTGCAACATATTACCGAACAATATGAACTTGACCATAATGAACAAATAATCATCCTCTACTTGTTAAAGGATGGAATTGAGGGTGATAGTACTAATATTACGGAACTGAAACGCTGTATTAGCCAGAGTAGTTACGAATTCACTAAAAATCAGTCCTACTTTGAGGATGATTCAAGGTTGGTATCGAATGGAATTATTGAGTTGGAAAGCCTCCATGGATTCAAATCTACTCATGAAGTCCGGTTAACCATGGATATATTTACAAAATTGATGGATGAAAACCCCGTTACCCCGAAACATCAAATCAGGGAAATGCTGCAAGGAAATGATATATTTGATTATAAAGAACCGGAAATATCCTTTGATACATTAATCCTTGAAAAAGAAAAGAAAGACATATTGCTCCATGGCATTAACCAGTATCAGAATCATGTCTCAAGTACCTTGGTCGATTGGGGTATATATAAATCGAATCATAGCGATATAAACCAGGGATTATCAATTCTGTTGTATGGTCCTCCCGGAACCGGAAAAACGTATTGTGCCCAAACCATTGCACACTATTTGAAGAAATCTTTATTAACGACTGATATATCAAAACTGTTGTCCTGCTGGGTGGGAGAAAGTGAACAGAATGTCCGACGACTGTTCACCACGTATGAAAAAATTCACAAGCGGGTTGATAATCCACCGGTATTATTGTTAAATGAAGCGGATCAGTTTTTAACAAAGCGTGGTGAGGCCAATCGGTCCGTAGACAGAATGTATAACCAGATGCAGAATCTATTCTTGGAAGCCTTTGAGAATTTTAAGGGTGTATTAGTCTGTACAACCAATCTTAGAGATAATCTTGACCCGGCTTTCAGTCGGAGATTTCACTTGAAACTGGAATTTCCATTACCGAAATTCGAGGAACGGAAAAAACTGTGGAAATTACATTTGCCGGCAACTATTCCTGGAGTTAGTGATATTGATATAGAGGCTTTAGCCAGACGTCATGAACTAAGCGGTGGTCAAATATCAGTGGTAATTAAAAACGCCGCTACAGAGGCAGCCGGAAGACAAAATTCGGATAGATTGCTAAAGCAGTCTGATTTGGAGAAGTATTGTATACTTGAATCTGAATCAACCTTTGACGGTAAAGTTAAAAAATATGGGTTTTGCACTCAATAGGAGGAAAAATGTTTTATAGATGTGTTGATGATTGTTATTTAAATGATCTAATAGATAATGGACTCTTTAATGACGCTCTTGAGTATTTAAATTCTTACTATTCAGAAGATGCTCCTGATTATCTGTTTTATCTTGCATATCTGCAGGGTGTACTGGGATGGACACAAGAAGCGATGCAGACACTTCAGGATTATAAAACAGAAGTCAGAGGAACTGAACTGGAAAGCACTGTATCCGGATTTTTGGCAGATATTTATAGTGATGATAATTGGATGGGTGAAGCGATGGGAGAAATTACTCATGCGCTAGAATTAGAACCCGATAGTAAATTAATTCAAGAAAAATACCAAGAGATAGGTGGAAAATATTTTAATGACATTTTTTCGTTCATTTTCTTTATTTCAAATTTCTTGAATAATTACTTCAAAAGGAGTTAAATAATGTGTAGAGGATTAAAAAAACCTTTTTTATACGATTTAAAAGAAGGAATTCTCCATAATTTGTTAGAAGCAGTTATTGTTGATCATACTCTCGATTTAGAAATTAGACGTAATTATATCAATATCTATTATCGAGGAGGAAACATATTAAGAGTAAGAGAAATAAAAAGAAACACATATGATCTCAAATTTGATGAGAAATATTTTAGTAATAATCCACATTACAAGGGAGAATTTAAGATCAAAGATCTTCCAAGCAACATCTGCCGTATGCAAGAAAATTGTATAAAGTGGGTTGATGAAATTTATTCTCTTAAAAAGGTTATGGATTATTGGTTTAGCAAACATCCAAAACTCGAGCGTGAAGTGCAGCAGTATATTGCACGAGCAAATAACTATTCACCTATCTCAAAAGACACTGATTTCTATATTGCCGATATAGAATATGCAAATCGTTCTCTTGGTGCAAGATTTGATATAATTGCTATTCAATGGGATTCAGATAGTTCTGCAAGGAAACTTGTAAAAAAATATAAACCTAAAATCCACTTTTTTGAACTTAAATACGGTGATAATGCAATAGGGGGTAAATCTGGCATTGAGAAACATTTGAAGGATTTTAATAAATTTAGCAATGACTTGGAAAAAATAAATACGGTAAAAGATGAAATGATAGAGGTCTTTAAACAAAAAAGAGAATTAGGATTAATCCCATCGCTGAAAAAAAATAGGAATCAAATTTTTGAATTTGATAATTCATTAAATTTTGGACTTATCTTCGCCAATCATAAACCGGTAAAAACAAAAATTCTGTCCATAATACTAAAAGATGATTGTAAGAAATGGATTAATAAACTTTTTAAGGTTAATGCGAATATCTCATTTTTCTATTCTAATTTTATGGGATACGGATTATATAAAAATTGCTTTTTTAATTATCCAAATTTCACTTCAATACTTAAGAAACAAGTTGAGAATTAAAATTCACCGCGGCATTGATCAAATAGGTGGTTGTATCACAGAGATTGCAACCAATACAACCAGATTTATGATTGATTTAGGGCAGAATCTTCCAGATGGTGAAGGCATTGTCCATGATGAGCTCGCTAATCGCGAGTCAGTTGAAAAACTTACAGAAGGTATTGACGCCATTTTTTACACACACTATCACGGTGATCATTTGGGATTATTTCATCTCGTTCCTGATACTGTACCACAGTATATAGGCAGCGTAGCTAAAAGAGTTGTGTTATGTAAATACAAGAGACTTAGTTATATAAAAGATCGCAAGGAATTATCAACACAGGAAATTTCTCGAATTGAGAATATGAATATTTTCGACCTTAAACAGGTTATTGAGATAGGCGACATTCGGATAATACCATATTTTGTCAGTCACTCTGCGTATGATGCATATATGTTTCTGGTTGAAGCAGATGGAAAACGAATTCTGCATACGGGTGATTTCCGCTGCCATGGGTTTCTTGGAAAAGGTTTAATACCTACAATTGAAAAATATATCCTTACAGAGGGAAAGGTTGATTTATTAATTACCGAAGGGACAATGCTTTCTCGGCTAGATGAGAGAGTCCGACATGAGAATGACCTAAAACTAAAAGCAATTTTTTTAATGCATCAGTATAAATATGTATTCGTCATGTGTTCCTCTACGGATTTAGAACGGTTGGCATCATTTTATAATGCCAATAAAAAGATTGGCGGCAGACCCTTTGTATGTGATGATTATCAAAAAAGCGTTTTAGAGATATTTTCGGAAATAGCCGGGGAAAAATGCTCATGTTTTAAGTTTGTGAAACCATATTCATTCTCAGACAAAAATATAAAACTTATTAGCTGGATGCAAGATAAGGGTTTTTGTATGTTAGTTCGTTCAACCGACAAGTTCAATGATTATTTAGACTATCTTGAAGAACAAATTGATCTTAATAATTCTATTCTGATTTATTCGATGTGGAAAGAATATATCAATCCGGAAAGTAAACACGCCATTAAACGATATTTAGATTTTATTAGCAGATTTCCAATAGTAAAGCAAATACATACCAGCGGTCATGCATCAGCAGATTGTCTTGCTAAAGTATGTAACCTTGTAAATCCAACATTGGGAATTATTCCAATTCACAGTGAACATTCTGCTGATTATCAGAAACTTCCAATAACCGAAGATCTTAAATCAAAAATTATTACAGAATCGAAGACATTAAATGATATTACAATTGAAATAAGGAGATAGATGTCAAAATACCTTACAAAATCCCGTTTTGTTGTTGCACTGACCTGTCCGACAAAACTGTATTATCTTGATAATTCAGAATATGCCAATCAGGAAAAAAAGAATGAATTTCTGGAAGCTCTTGCAGAAGGTGGATTTCAGGTTGGTGAACTGGCTAAATGTTATTTCCTTGGTGGTAAGGATATAAAAACTCCCGAATATGAAGAAGCATTAATTCAGACAAACGATCTGTTACGACAGGATAATGCAATCATCTACGAAGCAGCGATTCAGTACGAAGATTTTTTCACTCGTGTTGATATTTTAAAAAAGACAGGAACCAGTATAGAATTAATTGAAGTAAAAGCAAAATCCTTTCATCCGGATGAAGACGATTTTAGAAATAAGAAAGGCTGCATTCAAAGTGACTGGCTGCCCTATCTCCAGGATGTGGCGTTTCAGACCTGGGTGGCTGAAAAAGCATTTCCCGGTTTTAGTGTTAATCCCTATTTAATGTTGGCTGATAAATCCAGAAAGACGTCGGTTGACGGACTCAATCAGATATTCAAAGTGGTTCCGATCGATGAAGACAGGAAAAAAGTTGAAATCACTGTTCCTGAAATTACCCCTGAAATTTTTGGTGATAAAATTCTAATCCAGATTCCGGTTCGTGAATATGTCAATCAAATCATGCAGGGGCAGGAGAAAGATCCGGATAAAAAGAATCCTGAAGAGATAAAATCATTTTCTAAGCGCGCCAGGGAATATGCACAATATTTTAAATCTGGCGAAAAATATCCGGTTTCGATTGGCTCTAAATGTAAAGATTGTGAGTTCCGGTGTAATGAAGAAACCAGAGCACAAGGACTAAAAGATGGATTCTTGGAGTGTTGGGTAGAAGCAACTAAAGGAAAGTATAATCCTGAAAAACAGCATATTTTCAATATCTGGAATTATCGAAGGAAAGATAATCTGATAGAGGAAGGCAAGTATCATCTGGATGATATCAAGGAACCTGATATTTCTCCAACACATAAAGATGAACCCGGGCTGTCAACTTCTGAACGCCAATGGGTCCAGATAGATAAATATCAAAAAGGAGATAATAGTCCCTATATTGATTATGAAGGATTGGCTGATGAACGAACAAGATGGTACTTTCCTTTGCACTTCATAGACTTTGAAACAAGTGCTGTGGCTATTCCTTTTAGCAAAGGAAGAAAACCTTATGAGGGAATTGCTTTTCAGTGGTCGCACCATATCTATTATAATAATGGTAAAATTGAGCATAAAGACCAGTACCTGAATACAGAGCCGGGAGTATTTCCCAACTTT
>JAFGIK010000081.1 GCA_016929645.1 Candidatus Dojkabacteria bacterium | reverse complement strand
AGAATACTTTGAGCGTGAAGTATTGCCATATGTACCAGATGCTTGGATAGATACTTCTAAAACAAAAATCGGATATGAGATCAACTTTAATAAATATTTTTACAAATATCAACCGTTGAGAGATCTTGATGAAATCAGAGCAGATATTCTAAAGATCGAGGAAGAAACAGACGGATTACTTAATAGGATTCTTGAAGACTAATGACTAAGCTTAAACCGTATACAAAATATAAAGATAGTGGTGTTGATTGGTTGGGAGACATCCCTATGGGGTGGGAGATTGAGAAGCTAAAGTATTATTATGCATTTGAAAAAGGTGCTAAGGCTGCTCTCTATACTAATGAATACATAGGATCAAAAAAAGGAGAATATCCAGTATACAGCGGTAAGACTAGTGGTGGAGGTGTTATGGGTACTATTGACACTTACGATTATGATTTTAATAAAGATCTTGCTATTTTGATAACCACAGTTGGTGCAAAGGCAATGACCCATAAAATGGTTAGTGGAAGGTTCTCCTTATCTCAAAATATTGCAATGCTAAAGAATAGATCTAACCATTCTTCAAACCTTGACTCGAAATATGTGTATTATTTTTTGTTTCCACTTTTATCTAATAAAAGGAATGAGATTTCTTTAATAATGCAACCTTCACTAAGATTTGAAGATCTTTCCAAATATGAGATTGTAAAGCCATCTCTAAATGAACAGAGACAAATATCAGTATATCTGGATAATAAAGCCGATGATATTAGTAAATATATAAAGAAGTTAATAAAGGAAATTGAACTACTTAAAGAGCATAGACAAAGGATTATTCATAAGGCTATAACGAGAGGAGTAAATAAGTCTAGTCGAGATAACAATTTATCGCAATACAAAGAGACAAATATTACTTGGGCAAACAGGATACCTAAAGATTGGAATATAAAAAGACTGAAGTATGTTTTTAGAGTAAGGAAAGATATAGCAGGAAAGTTAGGATATCGTGTCCTTGCTATAACTCAGAGTGGAATTAAAGTAAAAGATATAGAAAGCAATTTGGGGCAACTTTCTTCGGATTATTCAAAATATCAATTCGTTCGTAAAGGTGATTTTGCAATGAATCACATGGATTTGTTGACAGGATATGTTGATATTTCCAAGTATGAAGGAGTTACTAGTCCTGATTATAGAGTCTTTGAATTAATAGATAGACAATGTGATCCACAATACTTCTTGTACATACTACAGACCTGCTATCACGAAAAGATCTTTTACCCTTTAGGACGTGGAGCTTCAAAAATAGGAAGATGGAGATTAGGTATTGATGCATTCAATAATTTTCTTCTTCCAATTCCAAACCTGAAAGAACAAATAACTATTGCAACATTTCTCGATTCGAAATTGATGGAAATCGACAAACAGATTAACGAGATAAATAATCAGATAAAATTGATAAAAGAATACAAACAATCATTGATTTCAAAAGTAGTTACTGGAAAGGTTGATGTTAGGAATATAAATAATAACTTATCAGAAGACTAAATTATGAAAAACTTTACAGACACATCAGAAAAAGGTTTACAAAGACATATTGTCGATTACTTAGTTGATAATAATGGCTTTATTGAAAACGAGCCAAAAGACTTTGATAAGAAGTATTTCTTTAATGTAGATCAATTACTTCAATTTGTAAAAGAAACTCAGCCTAAGAAGTATGAGTCAATAATTTACAGAGATCAAGCACAGTTTCTTGCAAGACTTAGTAAAAAGATATCTCAGAAAGGAGTAATTGAAGTACTTAGAAATGGAGTTAAGTTCTATGATCTATCTGTAAAATTATTCTATTCCAAACCAGCATCAAACAAAAACCCTGATGATTTACAAAAATATAATCAAAACATTTTCTCAGTAACTAAAGAGCTTGTTTATTCAGATAATCATAATAACGAGCTTGATGTCGTTATATTTATAAATGGAATACCAGTAATTACATCTGAACTTAAAAATATCCTTACAGGACAAAATGTAAACCATGCTATCAAGCAATATAAAACAGATAGAAACCCACAAGATGAGCTATTACGGTTTGGTAGATGTATGGTTCACTTTGCAATTGATAATGATGAAGCATTTATGGCTACGAAACTAGCAGAAGATAAAACTTACTTCTTACCTTTCAATAAAGGATTGAATGACGGTAAACCAACAAGACCATTTGGTAAAGGAAACCCAGACAATCCAAACGGACTTAAAACTTCATATATTTGGACTGAAATTTTTACTAAGGATACATTGAGCAATATCCTTTCAAAATACGCTCAAATAGTTTCAGAAAAAGATAATAAGACGGGGGAAGTAAAAAAGAAGTTAATATTCCCAAGATACCACCAGTTAAAAGCAGTTGAATCTATACTTACAGATACACAGGAAAAAGGAGTTGGAAGCAAATATCTAATACAGCACTCTACAGGATCAGGTAAGTCATTTTCAATTGTATGGCTAACATACCAATTAGCAAATCTATTTGATAAATCAGGTGATAACAATATCTTTGATACTGTATTTGTTGTTACAGATAGAAGAAACCTTGATGAACACATAAAAGAGCAGTTAAGAGCTTTTACGAGAGTCAAAGATCTTGTGTCATTTATCGGTAAAGGAGTTGGAAGTAAGTCAGATCAACTCAAAGAGGCTCTGCACGAAAAGAAGAAAATCGTTGTCGTTACTGTTCAGACTTTCCCATTCGTTCTGGAAAAAATCGAAAGCCTAACTAACTCTGATTATGCAATCATCATTGATGAAGCTCACAGCAGTCAAAGTGGTGCTACTTCTGGAAAGATGAACTTGTTACTATCAAAAGAAGCCCCAGAACTACCAAGAGATGAAGAAGGAAATATCAAAACAGAAGATTATATCAACTACCTTATTAAAGGTAGGAAGATGCTTAAAAACGCCTCATACTATGCTTTTACCGCAACACCAAAGAATAAAACACTTGAGACATTTGGAGTAAAACAAGAAGATGGTACTTTCGCCCCATTTCATCTATATCCTATGAAACAGGCTATTGAAGAAGGCTTTATTCTTGATGTACTGAGCAATTACACCACATATACTTCTTACTACAAACTCGCTAAGAAGATTGAAGGAAATCCAGAGTTTGATGTAAAGAAAGCCAATAAGAAGTTGAGAATCTTTGTAGAAACTCATCCAGATACAATCGCTAAAAAGGCAAAGATCATGGTAGATCACTTCCACAATAATGTTGCACACAGAATTGATGGAAAAGCTAAATCTATGATCGTTACAAGAGATATAAAAAGTGCAATGAAATATATGGATGCGGTTCAAAAATACTTGAAGGAAATTAAGTCTCCATATAAAGCTATTGTAGCTTTTTCAGGAAGTAAAAAGCATTACCGTACTGGTGAAGAGCTAACTGAGAATAAGATGAATAACTTCCCAGATGGGCTAAATGATATTCCAGAGCAGTTCAAGAAGGATGAATACCGATTTTTGATTGTTGCTGATAAGTTCCAAACAGGCTTTGATCAACCCCTACTCCATACGATGTATGTTGATAAGAAGCTTGTTGATTTACAGGCAGTACAGACATTGTCAAGACTCAATCGATCTCACCCTGCAAAGAGTGATACCTTTGTTTTGGATTTCTTCAATGAAACAGAGGATATTAAACGAGCATTTGAACCTTACTATACATCAACTATTTTAAGTGAAGCTACAGATCCGAACAAATTGAATGATTTAGAGGGCGATTTAGAGCAGTTGGAAGTATATACACCAGAAGATGTTGAAAGATTCTTTGATTCATTAGTGAATGATAAAGGAAGAGATATTCTTGACCCACAATTAGATGCTCTCGTAAGTATATTTAACGATCTAACTGACGATCAAAAAGTTGAGTTTAAATCTAAAGCCAAAGTATTTACAAGGACATATGATTACTTATCCAAGATAATTGATTTTGAAAAAGAAGATTGGGAGAAATTGTATTGGCTACTAAAGAATTTAGTGCCAAAGTTAAAAATCAAAGAGCAAGAAGATAACGAGGACGAGATACTTGAGACTGTAGATATTAATAGTTTCAGACCATCAAAAGGCACAAAGACAAAAATTTACCTTAGTGAAGACGGCGCTGAAATAGCCCCTATCCCAGTTGAAGGAGAAGGTGGATTACCGAAGGATGGTGAAAAGGATACACTCGAAAACATTATCAATGAGTTTAATGATCGTTTCGGCAATATAGATTGGAAAGAACCAGACAAAGTAAAGAAAACTCTTACTGAGGATATCCCAAAGATGATGCAGGAGAACAAGAAGCTTATGCGGATTGTGAATAGTTCTGACATGCAAAATGCAAAGATCACAACAGATAAACAGCTTAGGGATACAATGCTTGGAATGATGAAATCTCAAACAGAGATTTATAAGAAATTCACAGGAGACGATGATTTTAAACAACGATACCAAGAGTTTATTTTTGACTTTTTGAGAAAGGAAAGTGGCATTGAAGATATTCCTCAATTGATCCAACAAGGAGAAAGTCAAAACCTTGAGTTTAAATCAAGCTTACGATGGGATGTAAGAGAAGATAAAGTAAACAAGGATCTTGAGAAGATTATTCTGAAAACAATTGCAGGCTTCCTAAACTCAGAAGGAGGTCAATTGATCATTGGAGTAGAAGATAATGGCGAAGTATTTGGTTTAGAAAATGATTACTTTGCAATTAGCAATGGGGATCGAGATAAGTTTGAAAATCATCTAGTTCAATTAATCAAAACAGCTATCGGAGTTGAGTTCTTGAAATATATACGTTTCTCTTTTGATAGTATTGATTCAAAAGATGTTTGTTTGGTTACAGTAGTCAGGGGAAATAAACCTGCTTATGTAACATTTAAAGGTAATGAGGAGTTTTTCGTACGAACTGGAAATAATACGAGTCCTTTAGGAATGAAGGAGACTCAGGATTATATAAGTGATAATTGGGATTAATTGCTTATTCTGGAACGCCAAGGGCGAAAATAACCTTTCCATTTATCAATACATCTTCATTCTCAAAAATGAAGATTGGCTGATGCTTTTGATTCGAAGAATTTGGTTTT
>JAFGIK010000080.1 GCA_016929645.1 Candidatus Dojkabacteria bacterium | reverse complement strand
CCATCATTATTGCTCTTATTCCAATCATCGGCTATAATTCTTTATCAGAAATGTACAAACTTATTGAAAGTCCACACAAATTAATCAAGATTGTTTACGTCACATGTTGTTAAATACAACTATTATTTCCCTATTACTAAATATTTTTTCCTAGATAATATTATTTAACTATTAATATGAATGATAAACAACAAGAATTAAAAAATAATGAAGATATAGAGCGTATGAGACATAGTTCATCTCATGTACTTGCACAGGCTGTTCTTAAAATGTTTCCTGAGGCAAAATTCGGTATTGGACCTGCAATTGAGAATGGCTTTTATTATGATTTTGAATTACCAAGGGCTTTAAAGGAGGAAGATCTTCCTGTTATTGAGGAAGAGATGAAGAATATTATTAAGCAGGATCTTCCTATTGTTCAAAAAATGAGAAAGCGTGAGGATTTTATTGAGTATCTCAAATTAAAAAAACAGGATTATAAACTTGATCTCCTCAATGAGATTCCAGATAAGGAACTAAGTACCTATGTTACTGGTGATGATGAATTTATCGATTTATGTAGAGGTCCTCATGTTGAAAGTACTGGTAAAATCGGTGCAGTAAAAGTAGACCGAATTGCTGGAGCTTATTGGCGAGGTGATGAAAAGAATCCAATGCTTCAGAGGATTTATGGTCTTGCATTTGGCACGCAGAAAGAGCTTGATGATTATCTTGATTTAAGAGAGAAACTTGAGGCTGTTGATCACAGGAAACTTGGAAAAGAATTGGATTTATTTTCATTTCATGAAGAGAGTCCAGCAAGTGCTTTTTGGCATCCTAAAGGACTTAAGATTCTAAATACATTGATATCTTATTGGCGAGAGGTTCATGAAAGAGAGGGTTACGTAGAGGTAAGGACACCAGTGCTTTTGACTAAGGAAACTTGGAAACGAAGTGGTCATCTTGATAACTTCAAGGAGAAAATGTATATGTGTAAAACTGATGACTCCAAAGATATGAATTATGCAGTAAAGCCTATGAATTGTGATGGTGGTATGTTAATTTACAAAACTTCTCAAAAATCATATAAAGATTTACCTTTAAAAATGGGTGAGATTGGTGTTGTTCATAGATATGAAAGCTCCGGTGAGACTCACGGACTTATGAGAGTAAGAGAATTTACTCAAGATGATGCTCATATTTATTGTACCAAGAAACAGGTGAAAGATGAGATAAGGAAGTTGATAAAGCTTTTCATGGATTACTACAAAACCTTTCATTTTGAGATTCATCACATAGAGCTTTCTACAAGACCAGAAAACTCTATTGGTTCAGATGAAAATTGGGAGCTTGCTGAACGTTTGATGAAGGAAGTTTTAGACGATGGTGGAGTTATATATAAGATTAATGAGGGAGATGGAGCATTTTATGGACCGAAGATTGATTTTCATCTTCAGGATAAGATGGGTAGGACTTGGCAGTGTGGTACGATTCAAGTTGATTTTGCTCAGCCAGAAAACTTTGAGCTTGAATATATAGATGAAGATGGAAATAAGCAAAGACCAATTATGTTGCATAGAGTTGTTTATGGTTCGATTGAAAGATTTATTGGTCTTATGATTGAAAATTATGGTGGTATTTTCCCATTGTGGTTAGCTCCTGAGCAAATACGAATAGTTCCAATTGCTGATCGTCACGAAAAATATGCAAATGAAATACAAACTTTGCTTGCGAAAAATGGGGTAAGTGCTACTATTGATATTAAGAGTGAGACGATGCAGGCAAGAATTCGTGATGCTGAACTTCAGAAAATTCCATACGTTGTAGTTGTTGGTGATAAAGAACAAGAAAATCATACCGTTTCAGTAAGGCCTCACGGTGAAAGCAATACTGGAATGGTTGATGTTGAAGAATTTATTAATAATATTATCGAGGAGATCTCTCAAAAGAAATATGAAAAAAAATAAAAACTCATTTTCAGCCAAGTTTTCTAGAAATAAACCATTTAATCGAAATAAAAATAACCATAAACCTTACGTTAAGAAGAGTTTTGGCAATTTTAAGTACTATAGAAATGAGTTTATTCGAAGCAATGAAGTGCTTGTAATTGATGAATCTGGAAATAATCTTGGTGTTTTGCAGAGAAATGAGGCTATTGATATGGCAAGAGCTAAAGATCTGGATTTAGTTGAGGTTGGTCCCAATACTACTCCTCCTGTGTGCAAAATAATTGCGTGGTCAAAGTTCATTTATGGACAAAAAAGAAAAGAAAGAGAAAACAAAAAGAAGAAGCATAAGGAGCTTAAGGAATTAAGATTTGGTATTTTTATTGCAGATGGTGATAAGTTACGATTGATTAAAAGGGCTTTGGATTTTCTATCAAAAGGACACAATGTCAGATTAACTGTAATTAAGAAAGGAAGAATTAAAAAGGAGCAAATTCAGGATTTGATGAATGAGTTATTGACACACTTTTCAGAGTATAGTACCATCGAATCCGTACCATCATATGATGGACGTAAGATGTCAATAACGTACAAAGCGGAGATTATCAAATTAAAATCTCCAAAAATTAAAGAAGATTTAGAAAATTCAACAAATGGGAAAGATCAAAATAAAGACAAATAAAACTGCAGCTAAAAGATTTAGGAAAACCAATCCACGAGGTGGCAAAGGAAAGAAAATTCTTTTCAACAAAAGCCATCAGAATCATGGGTTTACTAAGCGATCTGCTCGAACCAAGAACAGAACGCTCCGATCTAATAATGTTTCAGATTCTGACAAGAAAAGAGTTTCAAAATTGATCTAATTTTGAATATAAGTTTATTAATTATTATTAAATGCGAGTAAAAGGTGGAATTGTAACAAGAAGAAGACATAAAAAAGTTCTCAAAGCTACAAAAGGATTTAGATTAACGAAGAGCAAACTATACAAAGTTGCTCATGAAGCTTTTTTACATGCAGGCCAGTATTCTTTTCAACATAGACGTAAAAGAATTAACGACTTCAGAAGACTTTGGATTGCAAGAATTAATGCAGCTTTAAAGGCCAAGGATTTATCATACAATATCTTCATTCATAATCTCAGGAAAAAGAATGTTCAGCTTAATCGCCACGTTTTGGCAGAATTAGCTGTTAATGCCGATGAGACCTTTAATAAGGTCGTAGATTTTGTTAACGCCTAGTCTACGGCCATTTAATCAGGTTACTCATCAAATTTCATTTTGGGCATTATATAAATTAATTTAATCCTGGGATGCCATCTAAAAATAAACTTCCAGATAATCCTTTTCCTGAGGTTGAAGCTGTATATGAATCATTTTCAGAAGATATTTTAAATCTTGATTATGATGAGATAAAGCATAAATATCTTGGGAAAAAAGGGTTAGTAATTGATCTCCTTTGCAGAATCAAGGAAAAACAAAATAAAGAAAAACCTCTTTATGGGAAAGCTGTAAACAGCCTTAAAAATGCTATTGAACAGAAAATTAATACGCTTCGAGGTAAGGAAAATTTACAGCAAACAGGGAAAATGCTTACAAAGGATGCGATTGATATTACTGCACCTTTTGATGTAAATATTCCTCTTCAAGATAAACCTAAACTTATCTCACAACCAGGCTCGCTTCATCCAATTACAGAGATTGGAGAGAAAGCACTTAGGATTTTCGAATCCATGGGTTTTCATGTAACATATTCCAGAAGACTTGATAACGATTACAATGTGTTTGAAGCCTTGAACCTACCGCCTGAACATCCAGCAAGAGACATGTGGGATACGTTCTGGACTCAGGATGATCTTATACCAATAACTCATACTTCAGCGATGCAGAATAGAATATTAACTACTAAAAAAGTTCCTATTCGGGAGGTTATTGTCGGTCGATGTATGCGAAATGAAGCGACTGATGCAAGTCACGAACACACTTTTTATCAGGTTGAAGGTATGTATGTGGATAAAGGAATTACTCTTGCTCACCTTATCGGCACTCTGTCTGCTTTTATGAATGAGTTTTATGGTCGTGATGTAAAATACAGAATTCAACCGAGCTACTTTCCTTTTGTTGAACCAGGATTGGAATTTTTAATCGAATGCCTAACCTGTGGTCAGAAGGGATGCCCATTCTGTGGGTATTCCGGATGGGTTGAATTGGTTCCTTGTGGTCCAATTCATCCCAATGTTTTGCGTGAAGGTGGCTATGATCCTGAAACTTATACAGGGTTTGCCTGGGGTCTTGGCTATGACCGATTAGTTATACTTCAATCCCACATCAATGATATTCGTCATATTCATAGTGGTGATCTAAAATTTTTAGAACAATTCAAATGAAAGTATCATTAAATTGGATCAAAGAATTTACAAAAATCACATTACCTCCTAAAGAGTTGAAAGATGTGATTTCTGTTTCATTAACTGAGGCAGAAAATATTGAAAATTTTGGAGAGAAATATTCAGGGATTATTGTTGCAAAAGTTCTAGAAGTTCAAAAGCATCCAAAGTCTGATGGACTACTAGTGCTTAAGCTTGATGTCGGAGATTTGACCAAAACAGTTGTCATTCAGGTATGTCCTGTCAAAGTTGGTGATAAAGTTCCATACTTGAAACCGGGAACCGTGATCCCAGAATCAGTACTTGCAGGTGGAAAAGGTATTAAGGTTGAAAAAACAAAAATCAAAGAAGTCGAGTCTGAAGGAATGATTCCTTCTGGCAGAGAGATGGCTCTAAATTATGATCATACTACAGTTTATACAGTATCAGGTGAACTAAAACCTGGGGAGGATATTAGTCAATCCTTGGATTTGGTAGATCAGATTCTTGAAATCAAAAATAAATCATTAACAAATAGACCTGATACTTTCTCCATTATTGGTATGGCAAGAGAGCTTGCAGCGATGCAGCGTGAGAAATTTCAGGATATTGACTGGCTTGGTAAACCTGAGTTAATTAAGCCAGAAGTACCAAATGAAGAGAGATTGCCAATTAAAGTTGTAAATAATGCTAAAGCTTTGTGTAGAAGGTATATTGCTGTTGTGCTAGATGATATTAAAATTCAGGATTCCCCCTCATGGATGCAGATTCGATTATCAAAACATGGTATCCATCCAGTTAATAATATTGTTGATATTACTAACTACCTAATGCTTCTTACTGGTCAGCCAAGTCATGCTTTTGATTACGATACAATTAAATCAAAAGATACCGTACTCAAAGGTGATGTAACAATTAATGTAAGATTAGGTAAACCTGGAGAAAAAATAACAACAATAGATGAACAGGTTAAGGATCTATACGATGATACTGTTGTCATTGCTGATAGTTCCAACCCTATCGGCATAGCAGGAGTAATGGGAGGGAAGGATACTGAAATTTCCGATTTGACAACAAGGGTCATTTTCCAGGTTGAAAACTTGGATATGTATAATGTAAGAAAAACCTCAATGAAAACAGGTCTGATGACTGATGCTGTGACAAGATTTTCTAAGGGTCTTGATCCGAATAGGTGCGAATCTGTGCTATACAAGGGTATTCAGATGATGCAAGAGCTATGTAATGCTAAGATTGCGTCAAAAATCTATGATTATTATGAAGAAAAAATCGAATCAAGATTTCTTACCGTAAGTACAGATAAAATCCGAAAAAGACTTGGTGTCGAAATAAAAAACGATGAAATAAAAGACATTTTAGAAAGGCTTGGTATAACGGTTAAAACTGGAAGCAATGAAGACGAGTTTATTCTTGAAATTCCTACATATAGACCTGATTTGAGGATTCCTCAGGATATTGACGAAGAGGTGATTCGTATTTATGGTTACAACAAGATTGTTCCGAAACTTCCGATGCGTTCGATCGCTCCCGTTACTGTAGACCGTGAACCTGAGAATAGAAAAAGGATCAGAAGAGTATTTAAATCTATTGGTGCAAATGAGCTTTTTATTTATTCCTTTACTGGTCCAGATTTATATAATATGTGCAATCTGACCCTAAATAATTGTCATCAGCTAAAAAATCCATTATCACCAGCACTATCTTATATGAAGCCAGTGTTATTGCCATCAATATTAGAGAAAATTCCTCAAAATGTTAAAACTAAACCTGAACTCGCTTGTTTTGAGATAGATATCATTAATCCTATGAAATCAGCAGATGAAGATGTAAAGGTTAATCTTCCTGCGGAATATTGGCACCTTGGACTTGTTCATTCGTTGTCATATTATCATGCAAAATTGTATCTTGATACGTTAATGAATAACCTTGGAGTTTTAGATTACAATCTTATCCTTCCTTCGAATATATCCAAAGATAAAGTTATGGATTGGATTAAGTTTGAAATGCCCTTATTTAATGCATCTCGAACAGGGTTAATAAAGGTTGCTGATCAAATTATTGGTTTGATCGGTGAGATAAATCCGTTTACTATTAGCAAACTAGGATTGCCTGCGCATACATCTGGATTTGAAATTAGATTGGATGATTTTGATTTTGCAATTCCTGATATTCCAAGGTACAAAAATCCGTCTAAATATCCAGAGGTTATTCATGATTTCTCTTTAGTCACAGACGTTGATGTTCCGTATGATGCAATTGTTGATGCTATAAAATTTGCTGATTCTGATAGCAAATTAATTAGCGATATATCTTGTATTGATATTTATCAAGATAATAAGAATAAAAATAATAAGAAGACGACACTGAGAATATCTTTCCAGGGTGAAAATAAAACGCTAAAAGATGATGATATTGAAGCTATTAGGTCAGATATACTTAAATCAGTGAAAAAACGAGTAGGCGGAGTTCTTGTGTCTTAGAAATAATCAATTACTAATCAAGATCAAGGATTAACAAAGGAGGAGCGGGAAAATCCGAATTCGGATTTTCCCGCTCCTCCTTTTAATTTAATCAAAATTCCTTTCCTTATGGCGCTGTTACTGTGATTGTACTACTTTGTACTGAGCCTACGTTTGTTGTAGCTGTTGCATAGATTGAATAGCTACCAGGAGTCATTGGTCCTGCCCAAGTAGAAGTCCAATTTCCTCCGCCAACGTTAACTCCAGTAAGAGATCTGTTTTCTGGTCCTGTTATTGTAAAGGTTACCCCGGTTACGATAGCAGTGCCGGAAACTGATGCTGTTACTGTCTGGGGGAATGATACAGTACTTCCTGTTGTCGGTGCGGTCATTGATATTGAAACTGTCGGAGTAGTGCTTTTTATATTTATTACCACAGTGTCATCACCACTTTTACCATCTGGATCGTAAACACGTGCAAGTATTGTATGTGCCCCTACTGGTAAGGAAGCAGGTATTGTGTATGAAAGACCATATGGTGCAGTTGTTACTGTTCCGATACTTGACCCATCGATATAGTATTCTACCCTCTGAATTCCTTTTGTTGCGTTTGCCGAAATTGTTATATTTGCGGTGTCGCCTTGAAAGTACGAAGTTCCTCCAGTAGGAGAAGTAATCGTTATTGTAGGTGGTGTATCTGGAATTGGACATACCCCTTCTGCTGGCAAGGTAGATGTTGAGCCATATTCTTTATGTCCTGACAGCCAATTATTTAATGAATTCTGATGTCGTGCGTTCTCAAGCTTTATATTAAGGAATGTCTTGTAGTCAATTAATCCGAGTGCTTTTGCCTCCGACTCATTTGTGGCTATTAATCCTGTCTCTTTACAAATAGGTTTCTTTACGTGAGCATTGTCAACTGCAGGAATATGTTCTTGTAAAAATACTGATGATACTGCAGCACAGTTAGATGTTGATGTGGCAAGAAGTCCTGTGTCCTTACATACTGATCCTGATACGACTCCTGCAGGACGATTGTCATACCAGGCGTTTCCATATTTACCTACGACTCTGGACATAAATGAACTTGCAATAGGTAATGGTACAGTTGTGCTCCAACCTTGACCCCATGACCCTGTAGTAATTTCATTATTATTGTTACCTGTCCATACTCCCACGACTAAGTTTGGATAATATAGAAAGGCTGTTAAATCTTTAGGTCCGTCAGTAGTACCTGTTTTGCCGCAGAGTCTTTGGCTTCCTGCACTGTAATATTGGCTCATCAATCTACCTTGATTGCTCAAGTCACAGATTGTCCAGTTTAGTAAATAAACTTCCCTTTCATCCCATACTCTTGTTCCTTCTGTATCTCTCCATTCTCTTGGAGTTATATCTTCTCCATTAGAAGTTTCTACTTTTATAACAGGTTTTATGTCATGTCTTATACCTTCATTCGCATAAACTCCATATACTGAAGTCAGCTCAGCAAGTTTCATTTCTGCAGCTCCAAGTGTGATACTTAATCCATATTGATCTCTATTTGTTAATGTAGTAATTCCTAGTTTTTCTGCTGAATCAACAAATGAGTTTGAACCTCCAACTAACTCTAATGTATAGATAGCTGGTATATTTCTAGATTCGACAAGTGCTTGTCTTGCAAGAATTAGTCCGGAATAGCTACCATCCCAGTTTTTAAGTTGATATCCGAAATCTAATGGAATATCAGGGGTAAGAAGAGCAGGGCTATAACCTTTATCAAATGCTGTTAGATATGTAATTGTTTTTACTGCTGATCCCATCTGTCTATCAGCTGTGGCAATATTTACATTACCATCTACTCTTGGATCAGGAGCAGCCCAGTAATCATAGGAACCAACCATTGCAAGAACCTCTCCTGTTTTGGGATCGATTGCTACCATGGATCCATTATTTACATTATATGCAGTTCGGAACTTATCAACTCCTGCACGAACTTCCTCCTCTGCAATCTGTTGTGTTTCATAGTCTAGGGAGGTGGTAACTGTTAATCCGCCTCTTTCAACTCGGTCAATTCCATATTCCTGGATTAGTTGATCTTTTACGTAAAAAACAAAATGAGGAGCTTCAATATCAATCTGTACATCTGCATATTGTAGTACTTCGCTTTTGGCCTGTTTAATCATGTCCTCTGTAATGACTAATTCTTCTCCGTGCTTTTTTGATTCCTCTCTAATGTAATCTCTGTTATCCCACATCTGGTCTAGAACATAATTTTGCCGTTCAATTGCTTTTTCTGGTTCGCTACCAAATAGCGGTGAATAAGCCCCTGGTGCCTGGATCAGACCAGCAAGCATAGCGCTTTCAGCCAGAGTCAGTTCACTGACATCTTTATCAAAATAAGATTTTGCTGCAGCCTCATATCCATAATTGGTTCCGCCAAGAGGAATTTCGTTCATGTACATCTGTAAAATTTCATCTTTGGATAATGTCTGCTCCAATTGCATTGTGATAAGTATTTCTTTCAGTTTTCTCATGTATGAGCGTTCATATGCATCATCTCCCATGTAATCATAGAGTAGAGTATTTCTAACGAGCTGTTGACTGATAGTACTGGATCCACGTCCTTCCTCACCCTTGATAACATTGACATAAACAGCCATGGCCAGACCAGGAATATCTATACCTTTGTGATCATAGAATTCTACATCTTCTGCTGCTAATAACGCCCATTTTGTATAATTTGGAATTTTATCAACGCTAACAAATTCTCGATTCTCATCACCATAGATTGTATAAAGAAGTTTTCCGTTTTCAGGTCCACCGCGATCGTATATTCTTGTGCTTTGATCTGAAGTTCTATCAACAAGAGCGTTTGGATCGGGAAGAGATCGTTTGATATTGGCTAGTGTTGCACCGACATATAAGGTGCCAGCAAGTGCACCTAAAGTCATGATCCCAATAAATACTCCAAGAATCTTACCAACCTTCTTCATAATCTCTTTTTTCTTCATTGATTTAGGAGCAGACCAGCCCCATTTCCCTGTTTTCTCTCTGGTTGGACTATATTTTTTTATCTTTCGATATTTATATTTTCTATCTGATGATGATTTAGCAATTGGACGGGCACTTGACCCGCGAGTAGAAATTGAACCAAATTTTGATGAAGTAATCCCAACTTTGTATCTCATGACTTTTACATTATATATAAATAATATTAGCGAGTCTATTAACAAGATAATATTGACTTAACAATATTTTCATATTTTAACAATGCTGTCTATATTGTTTTTAGAATATCATAATAGTCTACGTTTTTTTGGGTTTTAGTAACATCTTTAATAATCATTTCTCAATGAGATTTTATCGAGAGAATCATCAGGTGATCATTTCTCCTTGTTTTTTTATCCTTATTTATTAATAGATTTCTGTTCAATTTAGGATATTTAAATATAGGTTTGACATTATATATGTAAGCATGATATTGTAGTGGTGAATAGTGGTGAAGTGTGGTGATAGACTTTAGATTATATTAAATGATCCTTAATAAACCGTGATTATTGGTCAATATTCAAGCAAAATTGGAGAGAAGAAAAGAGTCGCTTTGCCCAAAAAATTCAGAGATCAATTTAAAGGTAATTTGATATTGACTAGAGGTTATGAAAATTGTCTTGTTCTTGTTGATGAAAAACAGTGGTCTGAGATTACTAAAGATGTGATCAACGGTCAGTTCATTGATAAAAAAATCAGAGATACGAGTAGATTTTTAATAGCCGGTGCTCATGAGATAGAACTAGATTTGCAAGGTAGATTTGTTGTTCCTGATGGACTTGTTGAATATGCAGATCTGAAGGAAGAAGCTATCTTTTTAGGTCTTGTGAATTGGGTTGAGGTATGGTCAAAGTCAAAATGGACTGAACATGAGAAATATATTAGCGAAAATGGAGAAAAGATCGCACAGGAATTGATAACGGTAAGTAAAAATATTAGTCAAAAATGATGAATACTAAAAAGGTTCATATACCTGTTCTTTTAAATGAAGTTCTTGATTATTTGAAAATTAATACTTCTGGAATTTATGTGGACTGTACTCTTGGAGATGGGGGATACAGTAAAGCAATTTTTGATTTACTAAAAACAGGAACTCTTGTGAGTATTGATTGTGATGCTGAATCAATAGAATTTGTTAATAATTTTTATAAACAGGATTTAGAGAGAAAAGATAAAAAATGGATTATAGTCAGATCGAATTTTAATGACATAGATGATGTTGTTAGCTCTTTGAATATAAATAAGGTTGATGGCATAGTTTTTGATCTTGGTT
Source organism: Candidatus Dojkabacteria bacterium (assembly GCA_016929645.1). GTDB lineage: Bacteria > Patescibacteriota > Dojkabacteria > SC72 > JAFGCJ01 > JAFGIK01. Next base: position 22,960 of record JAFGIK010000080.1, on the reverse strand, counting down.
TGTCTTCAAGGCAACTTGCAAATTCAAGGCGTGGTTTTAGTTTCAAGAGTGAAGGAGATCTTGATATGAGAATGGATGAACGTTTTAGTGTTAAAGCGGTCGACCTTATAAAATTATTATCAGAAAAGGAACTGGAATCAATTTTTTCTATGTATGGAGAAGAGCTTTTTTCAGGGAGAATTGCTCGGGAACTTAAGTATTACGTGAAGATGAATATTGATAAAAATATTAGTACCGAAACTCTTGTTGATATTGTTTGTAGAGCTATACCGGCCAAATATCGACATGGGCCGAGACATCCTGCAACAAGAGTTTTTCAGGCTCTTCGAATTGCTGTTAATGATGAATTACACAATTTGGAAGAAGGGTTAGTCTCGGCCCTTTCGATATTGGACACAAATGGTAGGTCTGTTGTTGTTAGCTATCATTCACTTGAAGATAGAATTGTTAAGAAAATTTATAAACAATATGAAAGCGAAAATAAAATTCGCATATTAACGAAGAAACCGTTAAAAGCAACTCAATCTGAGATACTGAATAATCACAGATCACGAAGTGCGAAACTTCGTGCAGCGGAAAAACTTTAGCTGAATAAGTATTTTTATTTAAAAAAATCGATAAAAATAAATAAAACTGCCAAAATGAATCTTGATATTTTCAAACGAAAATTAAAAACCAAAATTTCAAGTATCTCTCAAAAGACAAACAAGAGAGTATCAATATTAAATATATCAACAACAGCGATGGTTGTTGTTGTTCTTCTTTTTTGTGTTGTACAATTATCAATTACAACGATTCTTAGTCCACAAGGTAAGATTCTTGAGAGACTTGACAATGAGAAAACTTCTCTCGTTGAAGAAAATCGTGAGCTTGAGCTTCAAATTGCGCAATTCAGCTCGCTGACAATTATTGAGCAGAGGGCTGAAAGTGATCTTGGCATGAAGAAGGCAAGTAATTTGAAATTTGTAGACATAACCGTGACTAACGCTGAAATAACAACCTCGGCTATCAATGAATAAAAAAATCTGGCAAAATAATGCCAACGTAAAGAACTTTCCTTCAACAACATATTTTAAAAGTAGATATGTGTTTGTCCTTTTTAGTGTTGTTCCCGTTGTAGTTTTTGGACTTATATACCAAATGTATCGGTGGCAAGTCTCTCTTCATGATTATTATAGTAATCTTGCTAAATCACAGTATGTTGAGGATTTGAGATTACCAACATCGCGTGGAGTTATATATGCAGCAGATGGAACTTACCTTGCTGTCGATGACCCTGTGTGGGGTGTTTATGCAACATTAAGTACAGATGAAGAAGAAAGAGATCGCTTCAATGAAAATCGTGATGAATTTATTACAAGCGTCTCTTCTGTTCTTGATATGAAAGAATCAGATGTCGATAAGTTGCTATCAGATGATTTTGTATATGTTCCTTTGAAACACAATGTTTCTTCTGAAGATAAGAAAGCTTTGGAGGAAATGAATCTCTTCGGTATTTACTTCAAAGAAGAGGAACAACGAATTTATCCTCATGGAAATCTTGCATGTCATATTTTGGGTTTTGTTGGCAAAAATGAAGATGGTGAAGATGTTGGACAATATGGGCTCGAAGGTTATTATGCTGGAGACCTGCTCGGTCAGGAAGGTTTTAAATATGAGGAAAAGGATTCTCGTGGAAATGTTATTTTAACTGGTGAATATGACCCTGTTATTCCGAGAGAGGGTAAAAGTATTGTTTTGACAATTATGCCTGGATTGCAGATGCGAGTCGAAGAATCTCTTGAAAAAAGTGTTAAGGAATTCGGAGCAAAAAGTGGTTCAGCAATTATTCTTGACCCTGATACTGGAGCTATTCTTGCAATGGCAAATTATCCGAACTACGATCCAAATTATTACTGGAAAGCTGATAGTGCTGATGTATATAGAAATAAAGCGATTTCTGATGTATATGAATATGGTTCAGTTAATAAGGTCTTAACAGTTGCGGCAGCTCTTGAAGAGAATTTGATCACTAAGGATTCGTATTGTTACGATGAAACTGGTTCTATAAAGGTTATTGATAAAACTATTTATACCTGGGACATGCAACCAGATGGAGCACAGCAGCCTAAAGATGTTCTTGCTAATTCAAATAATGTGTGTGCTGTTCGCTTTGGACTTCTTGTTGGCTCTGATAAGTATCATGATTATTTGAGTGCATTTGGTATTGGTGATTTTATTGGAATTGGCCTTGAAGAGGAATCCACTAGTTATTTGAAACCTGCTAATGAGTGGAATCAGGTTGACCTTGCAGCTGCATCATTTGGTCAGTCAATATCAGCTACGCCTCTACAAGTAATTTCTGCCATTTCTACAATTGCCAATGACGGTGAAAGAATGCGACCTTATATTGTTTCCAAGTTATATGACGACGAGGAAACTATTACGATTGAACCTGAATCTTTTGGGCAAATTGTTTCAGAAGAGACCGCATACGAAGTTCAAGATATGATGTCAAATGTAGTAACGAATGGTGAAGCAAAATATTGGTTTACTCCGATAAATAATTATGAAATCGCAGGTAAAACAGGAACTGCACAAATCCCTTTACCTGATGCATATGGATATTATGAAGACAAAACAAACGTTACTTTTGTTGGATTTACACCTATTCATGGTGCGAAAATGATAATGTTGGTTAGGCTTGAAGAACCAACGACAAATACGCTTTCAGCATATACAGTTGTACCTGCATGGGTGGATATGTTCCAGAATGTTGTTGTAGAATTAGGTATTGCCCCAAAAGATCAATAGTTTATCTATCTGTTTATCAAATTATGTTACAGAAATTATTTCGTAGGATATTGTCATTTATTCTTAGATTCTTGTGTAAGTTGACAATAGCTAAACATGATCACAAGTTTATTGTTGTTTCTGGTAATTATGGATTGGACTTATTTTCTCAAATTATTTCTGAGATGCTATATCCAGAATATACGATAAGAAGGCAAATATTTCCTTCGTCTTGGGATTTTTCTATTCCACTTGGGATTCTAGGATATGAGGATAAGAGATACTCTTTTCTTGGCTGGATTTCAATCATTTTTAAAACATTATTTACATTATTTTTAAGTAAAAAAAGTTCAAATTGGATTGTTTTGAGATTCAGTTCCCAGAAGCAGGAGATAGTTGACTATTGGTTACAAATTGTTGATCCTGAGGTAACTGTTATCTTGAATCATGATAAGAATGTCCTTGATTTATACGGGGATTTGTGTCGAAAGACAAAAAGTCTTTTGGTTGTGTCTTCTGATCTTGGAGTACGGAAGATAGTATCAGATTCAAAGATTTCTCTTATCGAAATAGGAAAAGATCCTGCTAGCAATGTGATATTGAATTCTGTAACTGAACTTAAAAAGGGTTCACGACTAAGTATGGAATTTAATATTAATGATGAGCACAAAAGTTGTGATTATACAATTATCCCTAAAGGTCGATTTATGGTTGATTTAATGGTTGTTGCAATTGCTACTCTCAAGGGTCTGGGGTTAAGTGATATTGAAGTTTCAGAAAAACTGCTGCGTGCGGAAGTGGATTTAGATGATGTATTTGAAGATTTAAGCAAATGAGCATTATTTCACTAGAAAAAGATAAAATTGATGTAAAAAAAGCACAGAATGACAAAAACTATTTTGCTGCTATTTATGATCGTTACTACACAAGGATATTCCTTTACATAAAGAAAAAAGTTAATGATAAAGAACTTAGCGAAGATCTCGCTTCAGTAACCTTTGAAAAAGCTTTAAAAAATCTTGACTACTTTAAATGGCAAGGTATTAGTTTTGCTTCATGGCTATTTCGAATTGCCAGAAACACTGTATTTGATTACTTTCGAAGTGCTAAGAATAGAAGAGTTGTAAATATTATCGATGAATCAACTATTGAAAGTAAAAATAAAGAGGATTTTGAGATTTCGCTGATTAGAGATGAAACAGAACTCAAGCTGTATGAATCGATCTCAAAGCTTTCTGTCAATGATCAATATTTAGTTTACTATAAATATTTTGAACGGATGAGTATTGATGAAATTTCTGATAAGCTAAATATTTCTAAATCAAATGCAGCCACTCGTTTGTACCGTGTAAGGGAAAAAATTAAAAAACTTTTAAATAAACCTTAAAAAGTGTAATATTTTATTAATGACTTCGTTGTTATATAACGTGCAAAAATAGTTCGTTTTTTCCAATATAAAATTAAATATCTTTTTGTTAATGACAGATTCAAATAAATTGAAAATTGGTGTTATTTTTGGCGGTTTATCTGCAGAAAAGGAAATATCTCTTGCTACTGGACGATATGTTTACTCACTTGTTGATCGAAGTAAATATGAGGCTGTTCCTCTGTATATGGCGAGAAATGCTAACATCTACAAAATTCCGGATAAGCTTGTAATTCAAAATAAAACAGACGATGTTGAATCTAGGCTTGAGGAAGCTGAGCGAATCAAATACGATGACCTTCATAAATATGTTGATGTCATGTTCATTGCTCTTCTTGGTAAATATGGTGAGGATGGTGTTATTCAAGGTTTACTTGAAATGCTGAATATTCCATATACTGGAGCTGGAGTGCTTTCTTCTTCTATTGGAATGCACAAACGAGTCACGAAACAGCTATTAAAAGGTCATGGGATTCTTGTACCAGAAGATGTTGTTTTGTATAGGACTGATTGGCAGGATGATGATAAAAGAGAAAAAGTCGTCCAGGAAATGATAACAAAACTTGGGCTTCCTTTTGTAGTAAAACCAACTCGAGAAGGATCGAGTGTTGGTGTTACATTTTGCAAGGATGAATCTATGATAAAAGAATGTGTAGACGAGGCGTTTAAATGGGATAACGAAATACTTGCCGAAAAATATATTAAAGGTACTGAATTTATGTGTGTAGTAATTGGAAACAATAATCCTGCAGCAATGACGCCAAGCGAGGTTGATTTTGAAGGAGACATTCATACCTATGAGAGTAAGTATATGCCTGGTCGAGCTCAATATCATACACCTCCACGGATTTCTTCTGAAATGGTCAATAAAATCAAGGATACTGCGGTAAATGTTTACAAACTTATGGGGGTAAAAGGGTACGGTAGGGTTGATGGCTACGTTGTTGATGATAAAATATATATTGGAGAGACACATACAGGCACTATTATGGTTCCATCATCATATGTTTTCCAGCAGGTTTCTCGTTCTGAAATAAGTGCAGATTCTATTAAAGGAGCTAGCATGAAATCAGGTAGTCTCAAAAGTGGTGCCAATGGAAGTGTAAAGGGCGGAAAAGTTCAAACTGGCTTATCACCAAGAGAATTGATAACGACGATTGTTAACCTTGCAATTGATGCCCATTCTAATAAAAAAGGTTCTTTACAATAATATTAAAAAAAAATAAGAATGAAGTTGTCAGAGAAATTAAAAAATAACGAAAAATTCCGAGTTGGTGTTTTTCTTGGAGGAAAATCATCAGAGCGTGAGATTTCACTGGAAAGTGGTCGACATATTTATAACAGTCTTGATGATTCAAAATATGAAAAAGTTATAATTTTTGTAAATAGAGATTTAACCTTTTGGAGACTTAGTGAATCCCAACTTTGGCTTAATACAACTGATGATATTATTGCTGAGCTGAAAAATGATGAATCTCTCAAGCTTGGATATGAAGAGCTTCCAGAATATGTTGATTTCGCATTTCTTGGTCTACATGGCAAATTTGTTGAAGATGGCTGTTTGCAAGGCCTTCTTGAGTTGATAAATATTCCATACAATGGACCGGGTATGATTGGTGCTTCACTTGGTATGGATAAGTACTTCCAGAGAAAAGTTCTTGAAGGATCTGGAATTCGCGTTCCAAAATATATTTCTGTGGAATATGCAAATTGGACTTCAGATAAAAGTTCAATTCTTTTACAAATTAAAAAATTTCATAAGTATCCAATGATTGTAAAGCCAAGTCGGGAAGGTTGTAGCACTGCAGTAAGTAAAGTTAATAATGATGCTGAGCTTGAAAATGCTATAGAAGAAGCGTTTAAATGGGATCTTATTATTCTTGTTGAAGAATTTATTGATGCACAAGAAATAACATGTACTATTATTGGTAATGAAGAGCCTTATGCCCTTGTTCCAACAGAAACCCCTAAAAAATCCGCTGTTTTATCAGTTGAAGAAAAATTCCTTCCAGGTGACGCATCAATGATTACTCCTCCAACAGGGATGGATGAAGAGACTGTTAAATCGGTTCAAGCAAGATTTGTTGAGATTTATAAAATTCTTGAATTATCTGTTTATTCCAGAATTGATGCATTTTGGAAAGATGGCGAGTTAATTGTTCTAGAACCAAATACTTTACCAGGAGTTACACCATCTACAATGGTTTTCCATCAAGCTGCTGAGGCAGGGATGACAGCGACTGAATTTTTTGACAAAATTATTGAATTATCGATTGAATCATTTGAGAAAAAAGTAGGACCAAGATAAATGGTATTCCAATATAAAGATTTAAATGTTTCGTATGAATGCTTAGGCTCCGGAAAAAGACTTATTCTTTTACATGGCTGGGGTGGGGCTGCAGTATGGAATAATTATCTTTATAAATTTATTGAACTTGGATTTCAAGTTTTTGTAATTTCTTTGCCTGGATTTGATCAAAGTGATACCCCTAAAGATGTTGTTGATTCATTTTTCTATGCCGATTTAGTGAATTCCTTTGTAAAGGAGCTTGAACTTGAAGATTTTATTCTTATGGGACATTCTCTTGGGGGTAAAGTTGCAACAATATATCAAAAAAAATATGGTGGAGCTGATATGTTAATACTTTCAAATAGTGCGGGATTTAAGCGATTCAATCCTGAGGTTGTTGTCAAAGTGGCTATAGCCAAGATTGGCAAATTCGTATTAAATTTCCTTGGTGCTTTTGGTCAAAATGAACAAAGGAGGCAGAAACTTTTGTCACTATTTGCTTCCGACGATTATTTAGAGTCTGGTGCAATGAAAGATAGCTTTAAAAAAATTATTGGGGAAGACATACGGACTTTGTTTAAAGATATAAAAATTCCGAGCTTGATTATTTGGGGAGATGAAGACAATCAAACACCCTTGATTGACGGAGTTGAAATTCAACGATCTATTCAAAATTCAGAAATTAAAATTATTAAAAGTGCTGGGCATTTTCCTTTCATATCTCACACAGATACTTATTTTCAATTAATTAACGAGTTCGTTAGTAAAAATGAAGAGTCAAATATTTAAAAATTTACTGTTTCTTCGATCTTTTATATATATATTCCAGCAGGAACAATATTCGGTAAAACAATTCTTGGTATTGATCATAAGAAACCCGTTTCCGTGGGATGTTGAAAAGGTTCATAAATTAGATTGGACCTTTAAGGCAAAGCTTCTATTTATTCTGACATTAATATTATTTTGTGTTCAAAATGTTATTCTTGCCATTCTGGGTGTTCCATTTTGGGCTTACTTTATAAGCTTTTTGTTTTTTTTCTCGTTTTCCTGGATTTACTTAATCATTTCTTTTTATTTATCTTTACCAAGAGAATGGTTTAACAGATGGTTTTTAAAGGAATTAACAAGGAAAGAGATACTAAAGCGTCGTAAAAACGGTATGAAAGTGATTGGTATTACTGGCAGTTATGGAAAAACCAGTACTAAATTCTTTCTTTCTAAAATTTTAGAAAGAAAATATAAAACTTATCCAACACCTAAAAGTCATAATACTCTTTTTGGTATAGCCCAGGCAAAATTTTCTTTTAGCTTTGTGTCAAGTGTACTTGAGCATCTTGAAAGGGATATTGAAGTCTTTATTGTAGAAATGGGTGCTTACTGTATTGGTGAAATTTCTGAACTGGTATACGCTTATCCCCCAGATATTAGTATTCTAACAGGAATTACTACAATGCATTATGAAAAATTTGGATCTCTTGAAAATACAATCAAAGCTAAAAGAGAAATAATTGATGGATTGGCTGATGGGTCAACTTGTTTTATAAATACTAACAACCCGCATACACTTGCGGTTTATAGGGAAGAGAAGGAAACTGACAGATTAAAGGTTGTTGGGTATGGCTTCAATGAAATATCAGAAGTTTCCGGCAAAGTTGAGAATATGGATCGGGATGGTACTGATTTTTCAGTTACCTGTGATGATAAGACGTATAAGTTTCATACAAAACTTATTGGTACAGGAAATGTAGAGAATATCCTAGGTGCAATTGCAGTTGCTTTTGAGCTTGGTGTTGATGAAGAATCTATAGCTGAGTCTGTTGCAGAGCTTACTCCGATTGAGAGTCGTATGGAAATTCTTGATCCAGGTACTGGAATTCTTACCATCAATAATGGATTTAGTTCAAATCCCGAAAGCTTTAAACAAAGTATTAAGACTTTATCATACTTCACGAATTACTTTAAAATTTTAGTAACTCCCGGAATTTATGAACTGGGAGAAATTACATATAAAGTACATGAAACTTTAGGAGCAGAAATTACTAAGGATATTGATCTTGTTGTTTTGCTTGGTCGGACCGAAGATACTCAACAAATTTTGGGATTGAAATCTGGACTAAAGTCTATCGATTATCCATCTGATAAGATTGTCTTTATAAACGATATAACCAAGTGTTACGAGATTGTTGCGCAAAGAAATCTTATGCCTGCTGTAGTATTATTAGAGAATGATTTGCCGGATATTTATAATATTTAGTAATTTGATATGACAATATCACCTGTAATTTACATTTTAATATCATTAATTCTAAGCCTTATCATTGCACCATTGATTATTGAGATTCTCTATCGTCTTAAATTTCGCCAACATGGTAAAGTTGAGGTGCAAGAACATAGTAAGACTAAGAAGACGAATATAGGTGTGCCAATTATGGGTGGTATCATAATTATTCTAACTGTTACAATTCTTTATTTTTCATTAGGTATGCAAAATAGACTTGGATATTTACCATTAATAATTATATTAGGTGGCGGTATAATAGGGTTTCTTGACGATTTTTATGATGTAATTGGTAAAAAAAATGGTTCTCAAACGCCTGTAGTATATAGTGACGTAAACCCCATAGTTTACTGTTGCTATCCTATATGGTTACTTTTTAAATATCTTTCCTGGCCATTCAAATTATTTAGCCGCAGTGTCGATGATGCTGGAAGTGTTAAAACTGGTCTACAAGCATCAAAAAAATTGTTCATAGAAATTATTGTTTCATTTGTTATTGCCATCTTGATATACCAGTCAACTAAAGGAGCAAATTTTTGGTTGCCAGTTATCGGTGATTTAAATATTGGCTTTTGGTCAGTTCTTATTACTACGTCATTCTTTGTGATTTTTGCATTAGGTTTTTCAGTCGCTGATGGAATTGATGGTCTTTCTGCTGGAAATCATGCAATATCATTTGCCATTCTTGGCGTTGTTTGTTATGCACTAGGATTTCTCTGGCTCGGACACTTGTGTATGGTTGTTGTTGGCTCTGAATTAACTTTTTACTACTTCAACATTCCTCCTGCAAGAGTTGAAATGAGTGATATTGGAACAATTCCTCTTGGATTGCTATTTGCATTTATTGCAATTTCAATAAATAGAGCGATATTACTTCCTTTTTTCGGTGTAATATTCTTTATGGAAATTTTCTCAGATGTTATTCAAGTCTTTTTTGCCACATTTTTTTTAAGAAAAATATTTAAAATGGCTCCAATTCATCATCATTTTGAAATGATTGGCTGGAGCCTTGAGAAAATTGTTATGAGATTTTATTTCTTTTCTGCTGTATTTGGTTTGGTTGGTGCAGCTATTGCTTTGTATCTGTAGTTTGATTTCACTATGGTTTCGTGAAGCTTTTTTATTATCATAATTCTCTATGAAAATTACATTTGATTCAGCAACTTATTCTTTAGAAAAAACATTGTTATCAGGTCAGACATTTCGGTGGAATAGGGTCGGACACAATTATTTTGGTGTTATCGGTTCAAGCGTTCTAAAGGCGTCTCAAAAAGGCGCTCAGAATGTGATTGAGGTTGTTTACGGAGATATTAGTGAAAATGAGATAATTAATTATTTCTCAATTAACGAACGGTATGATGATATTATTAATTCTATAGTTGATGATCCATTCATAAGAAAGTCACTAGCTACTGAATCAGGGTATAGAATACTAAGGCAAGATCCTTATGAAACTATTATTTCATTTATTGATTCTGCAAATAACAGTATAGCGAATATACGCAGACAATTAGCTTTAATGTCACAACTTTTTGGCACGAAATTATGGAAGAATTTCTATGCTTTTCCTTCGTTAGACAAATTAGCCACAATTAGCGAAGATGAGATTCGCAAGGCTAAAGTAGGATTTCGTGGTAAATACATGTTATCAGCGGCTCAGAAAATTAATTCTTATTCAAATATTACGAATTTAAAAGAATATGAGCCATTATTGTTGAGAAATCAACTTAAAACTTTTCATGGTGTTGGGGATAAGATAGCTGATTGCGTTATGCTTTTTTCTTTCAATCATTTAGATCGGATGCCTATTGATGTATGGACAAGAAAAGTATTTAATAAATTATACAATCTTAATGAAAAAGCGAAGTACGATGAAGTACATGATTTTGCAATCAGTAAATTTGGAAAATATGCTGGTTACGCAGGTAGCTTCCTATTTGAAGCAGCGAGAAAAGGGAATTTGTTTTGATTTGTAGGTAATGCGTTGCTGTGAGATGAGTTATTTCAGAGTAGAGGCCCGCAGCTTTTGCCATGGGCCTCAACATCGAATTCGTTTATCCGCTAATTATGCTTTTGATTATACTTCCGCCAATGCCTGCTGCACCGCGAACCTCTCCACGTCCGCCTTGTACAGCACCAAGTATTTTTCCAGCCATTCTTGAAAATGGAAGCGTTTGAATCAAAACCTTTCCTGGACCTTTAAGATGGGCTACAAATAAGCCTTCTCCTGCAAATAAACTGGTTTTAATATTACCAATTGATTTAATATCATAATCTACAGTATCATCCATTGCGACAATACAGCCAGTATCAACATCTATATATTCATCTTCGACAAGTTCTTTCTCGACAAAATTGCCACCTGCGTGGATGAAAACCTCACCTTCACCTTTAATCTTCTGAAGTATAAATCCCTCTCCGCCAAAGAATCCAAATCCAAGTTTTTTAGTAAATTCAATATCTGTTTCAATATTTCCTACTGAGCATACGTATGCATTTTTTTGACATATCATTGAATTTCCATTTAGAGAAAATTTTCTAATATGTCCCGGATATGATGGAGCAAATGCGACTTCAGCATTGTCAGATTTAGCATCATAATTTACCATGAAGAGACTTTCTTTGACTAAAGCTCTTTTTAAACCGCCAAGTATGCCACCGCGAAGTTCGGCATCTATAGTGATGTCTCCTTTCATGTACATCATTGCACCTGATTCTGCAGTCACACGCTCACCTTTCTCTAAATTCATAACAATTGCCTGCATATCGTCGCCAATTATTTGAAATTTCATAAAAAATTTAAAAAAATTTAATTAATTGAGAATCTAAGAAAACAGCTTATCCATTTATCATTTTTACTACATTTGCAGGGTTTCCTGCAACTACTGAATTTTTAGGCACATCTTTTGCTACTACTGCACGGAAACCAACTACTGAATTTTCCCCTATATTTACACCTTTCAAAATTGCGGATTGTCCTGCAATCCAGACATTATCTTTTATAACGATGTCTTCGGATGGGATGTTTGTATTAGTCTTTCTATCAATTCCTAAGCTATGAAAATCTGTGTCAATAATAATTGCAGAACCAACAATACAGTCATTTCCAACATTTATTGAACTTCGTGACTGACACCAAACCCCATTGAGTCTTGTATTCAATCCAATTTTGATAACTGCGTTACTTGAAAAAGTTTGGAATCTGTTTGGTTCAAAGTTTGTCCATGCATTAACGTTGTCACCAAATATTACTTTACCAGGTCCTTTTATATAAAGGTTATAGTTACAAATAAAATTTTTACCAAACTTTACTCTGTTGTGATAAAATATCCTATATTTCAAAGTGAATAAGAAGCTTGCTATTATAGCGAGCTTACGAAGAATATCTTTCATTGTTTATTATGACCTGAGTGAATTAATACTATTATTATTCATCAAATTCAACTTTATATCCAGTCTCTTGAAATAGAGATTCTAAAAGATTTTTGGCTGATTCTCTTGAATCTTCCATAATCTCTGAGTCATCTTTTACTGCTTCCTCGGCACTCTTCTGAAGTTCAGCTAATGCCAGATTAAAATCCTGTTCACTATCACTTGCTAGTATTTGTTTTAGTATTCCACTTTTAGTTTCTGCACTTATTTTACCAATTAGAGAGACCTCGTACACCTCAGCTTCAGGAAGAGATATTGTAATAATTCTCCTTGAATGATCAACAGAAATGTCTTTGTCGTCTAGATTTGCAAGGTTAACCCCTACATCAACTTTCATTGTACCATCAGCCACTATTTCATGTCCCCACCAGAAATTTGACCATTCAGATCCTTGGTCTATAGTAATGGTTACTTCTTCGTCAGTAATGACGTTGGTTGTTACAAGGAATGCCTGATCGTTAATTTTCTCTAGGATTATTGATTCTGTGACTTCTTGTGTTTCTGTGCTCTTCTTTTCATTTATTTTTAGAAATATTATTGAGACAATAACACCCGATAATAATGCACCAATACAAAAAGAGATGAGGGATGATGAGACCACGAGTTTAAGTTTTTCTTGGAGATTCATTTTTTTGAAAAAATAATTTAAGCTTTTAGTATTATACTACATAGATGGAATATATATGATATGAGTCTTCTTAAGTGGGCTATCGTCATTGAGCTCGATGAGAGTCACTACCCAATTACCAGTAATTCGTTTTGTGCTCTAGTTATGCCAGTGTAAAGCCATCGTCTCCAATCTTCGTCATTCATTTTGCTAAATCTTTGTTCGAACAAAATTACTTTATTTGCTTGGCTACCTTGAGCCTTGTGAACCGTTAGCGCATAACCAAAATCAAATAGATCGCAATTCAGTGTTAATAGCCTTTTTCTTGTGAAGTTCAATCCCTGAGATTCATTGAACTGTTCTTTAATAATTAACCCCTTGTATATTGATTTGTCCAGATCAAATTTGATTTCTGCTTGATACAATAATTCGTCATAATTATCAATTGAATATATTGTCCCGATCATGCCATTGAAGATCTGTTTTTCGTGATTATTTCGTAGGCAAATTACACGATCCTGGACTTGTGGTTGAGTAGAGTAGAATTCAAGATTTTGGCGAATGAATGAGTTGAGTTTCACCCGAGTAATATTGTAGCCACATAGGACTAGCGTATCATTGTTGTAATTAATCAAATTCTCATTAACTATTTCTTGTGAATCCTCATCTCGATTAATAATTTTCATTACTTTGGGTCCATATTTTCCTTCTGGTATGAATCCTTGTTCTCTTGCAAGTCTTGAAATCTCTATGATTGGGTTTCCTTCGGCCTGTCGATGTATTTGCTCCAAAAGCAACTGAGGTTTAAGCATAAGATTAAATCTTCCATTAACTGGTGGCAGTTGTCCGTGGTCTCCAACAGCAATTATTGGTATGTCAAAAGAGCACAAATCATTCCAGATTCTTTCATCAATCATAGAAGCCTCATCAACGATAATCAATTTGTAGCCTAGTTCATCAATATCCTTTAATCTCCATCCCGTGATTTCTTCTTTATCATTAACAATTGGGGTGTAAATTAGGGAGTGAATCGTACCGATAATATCCCCTTTGTATACAGATTTTGATTCGTGGAGTGTGCTTTTGAGGACTTGAGCTGCTTTACCAGTGTAACTACAAAAAGCGACTGTTATCTTTGGATTAATCTTGTGTAATTTTGTTCGTAGATGTGCGATTACTGTAGTTTTACCAGTTCCAGCATAACCGCCCACTGTGATAAACGGAGACTTATGTTTTGCTGTTGACCATTGCGTAAGTTTTTCTAGTACGTCTTTTTGATCTTGAGAGAGTTGCATAAATGTTTTCCGGGTCTGTTGTAGTTAGTTAAATCAAAATATTTTGTTCCTACCGAAGTGGAATTACGTTTAACATTATAGAGAATATAATATCTCTTGCAACCATTAATTTAATATTTCCCTGCTAGAGCATTTCTTACTAAAATAAAATTATAATGTTATACTAAATTTATGAAAAACAAATCAAAAATCTCATTATCTCTTTTAGCTCTTCCTTTTGTTATTTTTATTTTCGCATTTTTTTTGTCTTCCTGTGATGGCAGCTATTCGGAAAATGGTCCAGTTCTTGATCTTGTTAGACCAGCATATACGAGAACAACTGTTCATTCAGATTCCATTTATATAAGTTTTGATTGCCAGAATATTGACGAGCTTAGGTTGGATAATATTAAGCAAAGCCAAAGAGATATTGATAAACTTTGTAGCTATCGTGGCAAAGAGTATCAATTAGAAGAAGGGCAAAATTACTTTGACTTTATAGGTTATCACGATAACTCTGATGGCGATAGGGACAGTGTTAGAGTAAGGCTATATATAACTTACGAGCCAAATTGATCAAGGTGCTTGGTATTTTCTGAGATTTCGGGACTATTCCCTTATATATTCCTTTTTAAAGCATTTTTGCCCCAAGAGCAAGGGGAGGTGCATGAGGTATTTGGAAACGTACACTTTGGTACATTATTATACTGGCTGAGTCGAGCAGCGATGTGCGGATGACTTTTTTTTGTAGCTGCAATATACTCCTCAAGCGTACGTTTGGCTTGTTGCATTATTTCAGGATGCGCTCGCCCACATAGTCTTTGTTGCAATTTCCAGATAAATCTATCTGCGGTTCCTTGTTCCTTTATTCTGATCATTGTTCCTTGAGGGAATACTTGCTCTAAAGATGAGATATCATTAATCCATTTTTGTGTATCGCGCTGATCGTTCGGATGTTGAGTATGGTGGTTCATTGTTTAAAATCATTGCGAGAAATTTAGGAATACCCTCAATATTGAATGTGAATACTGTACGCTCGTAAACTGAATCGTGACCATCTCTAAGAGTTCTATCGATTCTTTGCCCTGTTTATGTGGGATTTTCTCCTAATATGGCTCTCCATCCATCAGCCGAGTAGCATACAGCGGCTGCTTGAGAGCCAATAACTGACGCCTGCTGTCTAGGGTTGGATTGTTCATGTATTCCATTAGTTGAGCCAGTTATCTCTATTTTCATTACATGACAAGAAGTAAAATTGTTTGTAATGATTATACTATATCATGTTTTTGTTTTCTATGGGGCATTTAATCAAATAGGAACTTTTTCTGATTTATTTTTTTAATCCGTACCTTTTAAATACATCTCTTTCTGTGGATTTCGACTTGTTATCTGATATATGGTTTTTGTAAACAGGAACTGTAAAATGAAATATGCTACCTTTTCCAACTTGGCTTTCAACCCATATTTTTCCTCCATGGGCCTTGACTAATGAAAAAGTAAGATATAATCCTAATCCTGTACCGCCTGGACGAACAATTTCTTTACCTGCTTCTTTGCTATCTTTAATATACTGATTTACTCTGAAGAACTTTTTCCCTAGATTTTTGATTGCTTCTTCTGGAATACCTTCACCAGTGTCCTGTACGTCAACTTTTACATAATCTGAATCGTTATCAACGGTCACCTTTACTCCTCCTTTTGATGTATATTTGACTGCATTACTTAGTAAATTATCAAATATTTGTTGAATTCGTACTTTATCAGCGTTCACCTCAGGGGTAACTTTGTTTTTACCTGGCTTTTTAAAAGATAAGCGTAAGTTTTTTTCTTCCGCATTTTTCTTTTGTTCCTGTATTCCTGTTTCGATAATTTCCAGGATATTGACAGGCTCTTTTCTCAGTTCAAGTTTACCGTTATCTACTTTAGTTACTCCAGATAGTGTTTCAAGTAAGCAAATTTCTCTTTTTATGCTTTCTTCTAGCCTATCTTGGTATTTTTCAAGCTTTTCTAAACTTGTAGGATCACGATTCTCCATAGCCTTTGGAAGTATTTTTTCTCTAATATATTTATGACTAAGCTGAATTATACTCATAGGGGTACGAAGCTCGTGACCCATGATATCTATGATATCTCGTTCTTTTCTTCGGGCCTCCTTTAGAGCGCTGATTTTTTTGTCTAGTTCCAAAACAGCTTTTCTCTGACCTTGGAAAAATATTGCGTTTCCGAGTGCTATTGATATTTGATTAGTATACGTAGAAAGTAATTCTTTCTTATCATAAGATAAATCTTCATATAGCTCATCCCTAATAAAATACGAAACTACGGCAATAGCCTTATTTTTTTCACTAACGACAGGATAGGCAACGACTGACTTAATTTTTAAAATCTTTTGAATTGTTGGATAAAATATATTAGGGATAGGTCTTAAGATTTCTTCCATATCAGTACTTGATACTGGGGATTTAGTTTTAATAGCTCTGACATAAATATCATTTTTAAAATCAGGATGATCTGTATGTTTTATGTATTGACTGAAACCTCGGACTAACTTTGAGACTTTTTCCGACAATTTATTTTTTGTTATTGTCCAAACCTGAATCGTTTTTTCTTTTGCATTGTATGAACATAAAATTCCTCCGATTAAAAACTTCTTTTGAGGGAGACCATTCATTGATTTTTTGGCTACCTCGTCGCTATTAAAGGTTTGATTTAATGCTTTTACGAGATTGAAAATAGATCGAAGGTTTGAGTTTTGCTCTTTTATTGCTAAAATAGCTTTTTCTTTTTCTTCAAATAATCTTGATATATGGATTGCTGTTGATGCCAAATTTGCAAATGTTGACATTACAACCCTATCAGAGTCTGTTATGTATTTGTTTTTCCAACCGAGAGCTACAACACCAAGGGTTTCATCATTTACTAATAACGGAATACTAACAAGTAACTGCATATGTTTAGCGATTATTGAATCTAGTGCCGAAGCAAGAGATTTTGGCATGATTGGAAGGAAACTTTGATATAGATCTTTTGTATATTCAATTTTTTTTGATTTTACGGATTTGGCAAATATGCTTGTTTTTCCCTTGATTACATATGGCAATCCATTAAGATTTCCTCCAACAGCTTTTTTTACAAATCTGTTAAGCGTTGCTGGCATCGATGTAGTAGAAAGGCTAAATCTATACTCTGAATGTTTATGACTCTTTAGCATTAATATTCCGACATATCTACATCCTAAAACCTTTGGAATGATTTGAGCAATTGATTTAAGTGTATTTTCAAGAGATGATTTTGTGTTTAAGAGAGCTGAAATATCATTTATGGTACTTAGCTGGACTCCTTGTATGGAATTTAATGAATCTTGGGGCTTTGGTCGAAAAATTTGATCAAAAATCATGTTTGGGGTGCGTTATGTATATAATTTAATGTTAAAAAATAATGAATTGCCATTAGTACTGTTGCACGATTCCACCATGAATCTGCTTGGGCGTAGTCATCTTTGCATCCTGGGTATCCGTTTTCTAATAGAGTATTTATGGTATTTGAAGATTCTGGATCATCATCTACGATTGTGAATGGAACTTCTCCCATCTCTGCATCTATATGCTCTGCATAATCGTGAAATCTAAGTGCCCATTCAACATAGGTCATTAATGGATATGCTATTTCTGCTCTAATATTGAATGCGGTTTCATACATTTTGGCCATGTCCTCTTTGACTTTTTGATAATCTCTGTGGTGGTGATCCCTCCACCTTTGGCAGTCATATAGACCCATTTTTTTTGCTTTTTCCGCTATTTTTTGATTAGTAAATAAATTTTCCCACTTACTACTGAATATTACAAAGTAATGATTTTGAAGTATTAGTAAAACTTTGTTCCATTGAGCTTCAGCTTGTTTTAATAATATATCTTTTTCTTTGTCATCTAATTCGTCTGTTGTTGAATGGTCTTCTGTTTTTTCAGCGGCATCATGTTTCCACGCAGCTTCTGTCAATCCTCTTGCTGCTGTAAAAGCTGCTTTTTCAGATGCTCCGTAAAAATACTGATATATCATTACCATGTTGTAAACTAAACCGATTCTATCTTTTTGATTATGGCAACTCCAGGCGTTGATTTCGTGTGTTGCCAAAATTCTTGAATAAGTGATACGTGCTTTTTCTAGTTCTGCGGCTCCAGGCGGAAAGAATGAACTATCCTCTGTTTGGTTTTGTGTTGAATCGGGATTTCTATTGAATTGTCTCCTCGTGAATATGTTTGAAGATTGTTGTTCACCAGGTTTAATTCTGAATACTCCTGGTAATTCTTCATCTGCATGGTCTAAATCGAGATCAAACGGTACTGCCGGGGTAAGTACGCTCATTTTATATTAACAAGTCAAATTTTATTGTACCCATAAGTTAAAGTAACAATTGGTTTCGCGGCAGTTTGTCTTACTTATTTTCGGGGACGTATTCTACTATAGCAAAGGTTGTGAATTTGTTAAAGTACTTGTATCATAAGATATAGGCTTAACCTTGACTGTAGGACTATTTTTGGTATACTTGGTCCTATAGTTTAATTATTTTGATTAAAATAATTGGTAAATCCCGACAATTTATCTCCAACAGACATACTCTCATTGCTTGGTTTTAGCCGTACAGGTGATCGCTACTTTGATGGTGAGTTATTTAGATTACTCATTGAAACGCAAGACGCTGCAGGTGCACTTTCTAGTACTGCCAATCCTGGTGTTAACGAGCTTATTGAATATAGGCTTTTTTGCGCTGTAAGTGAATTGGTGTCAAGTTCTGACGATAGACGAATTAGAGCTGCTTTAAATGGTAACCCTGAGTATGTTACTTGGTTGTTGGAATATAATGATAAACTTGCACGTTGGAATGATCTTGATCCTAAAGACACTGGTTTGTACTTTTCTCTTAAGAGACATGGTTTTGTTGATTAACTTATGAAAGGTTTTGCTTTATTATTTAAATTTATTTTATGATTTTTATGGATAGATTATTCGATTTTTTTGCGGCTCATAGAGACTTGTTAAGAGAGTGCGGAATTGAAGCTACAGGAAATCCTGATCTAGACCGAATTATTGAACAGAAAGTCCGAGTACTTCAATCTTGGTTAACGGATCCTGCAAGTCTCAGAGTTGGCGTTTTTTCCGAGCTTATCACACAAGCTGCTAATGATCCAAAAGTTCGATCAGCCATTAGTCAAAATACAGAGTTAATGCAAGCGATTGGCCAAACTGCGGCAGAACAAGCCCAATATGATGAAGGAGGTATGTCAACTTTGTTTACACAGGTTTTTGAGCCAGAATCATAAAGCTATACAATGAGCTCTTCTGTTGTTGAATGTTTTGAACGAATCAAATACTAATACAATAATTATGTTTGTTTTTTGTATTTTATACTTTGTATGAAAAATATCGATTTTAAAAAAATTCTGTGATGGTTAATAATAAGTTAGAATTTAATATCGTATTAGATTTGGATCTGAACACATATAGTTCCGGTTATCCTGTCAATATAACATTAACAAATAATTTGAATTCTTCGATTTGGTATGCCAAACATGTAAATTGCGGTATGTCTTGCTTTGAGATAGAAACTTGCGATGGTCATGTTGTGCGATACTCTGCACCTTGCGACTGGTTTTTAGCTTCTCATGATTTTACAGAGTTAAAGCCGGGCTGTAATTTTTCTGTATACTGGGACGGTAAAGTGATGAATAAAGACGCAAGTGCTAGTGTTTGGGCAAATCCAGGGTGCTATCGCATTTTTATTCCTTATGTAAAAGAGGATCGTCGTGCTATTGGTGAAGGTTGGGGCGAGAATGTAGAGCGAGTTTATTCGAGGAAATTTAAAATAGTGTAGAGTATTTATTTCGGAGTTTATTGTATGTCTGACCGTTGATTGGTTGTAGTTGTAGTAGGGCGCCATTTTCAATGGCGCCCTATCAACAAAATCGCATTCTTGCGGATACAAAATCAGCTTTTACTTCAATCTTCCGTCCTTGTATGCAGCTGAGTTCTTCAGTGCCTCTTCAGCAGCTTTCTTAGCCTGCTCTTCTGTCATACCCTGGCTCTTCATCATGAATTCGGTCATCCCTTTGAGTGCCTGCTCGTACGAATTCATATTATCCTTTGTGCCACAATATTTGCACCAATCGACAACATTGGTGTCTGCTCCTTCTGGGTAATCCTCAACTTTTACAAGAGGCATTCCACATACGACACACATTTTTTGATTTGCCTGCATAAAATATAAATATAAAAATTTAAATAAAATTAATAATTTGTATTTCTAAGAGAGGCCATGAAAAATCTTATCAACTCTTTTTTATTGTTTTCATTAAATTCTTCAGTTCCTAGCATTTCCGAATATGTAAATATGTAGTTGATTGTTCCAAACCAGAAGAACATTGCATACTTTGGGTCGAATTTTCGGATATTGCCATTTTTTTGCGCATTTTCAATTGTATCTACAAGGTGAATTGAAAATGCGCTCATTGAAGCAAATACCATTCTTTGTACTTTTATTGGTAGGTGAGGGATATCCTTTATTAATCTGCTGTAGAATTTTTTATAATTAAATATTTGTTTTAGAAAGATTTCACAAAGTTCCTCAACATCTTCTGAATTTCGAGACTTTTCATTAAGTTCATCTGCAAGTTTACCCATAACATCATAAATGCATGACACGATTAGGTCTGATCTATTTGAAAAGTGAAAGAATACTGTACCATGAGCAATTTCAGATTTTTTTGCAATATCAAGGGTCGAAACTTTCAAAAAACCATCTTTTACAAAGAGTTTTGTTGCTGTTTTTATTATTTTTTTTCGAGTTAATTCTTTATTTCGCATGATTGTTTGTTACTGAGTACATGCTCAGTATACTTCGGGTTCGAAAATAAAGCAAGGGGTAATCAAGCTTTATAAACGCAATTCAATATTTGAAAATTCTATGACTTTTCCATTTTGTGCATGTTTTGTTTTCATCGCAATCCCAGCAGAATTCGACTTTTTTTTTACTGCGCAAGTTATAAATGGAAATCCGATGGATATTCTATCACTACTTTCGCACCCATTGCATTTGCTTGCTGCTGTAGTTTGGAAATTAGGGCATAGTCTGCAGGAAAGGCCGCATATTCCAATTTGTCTGTGCTTTATGAAAGAGTAGATAGACACACCTTAATATTAACACGAAATCTACCTTGAGCTTAAGATATTATTTTCAACAAAAGTCAATGCGAGTCCTTTGTTTTGGGCACGGCCAGTTCTACCGACTCTATGAATATAATCCTCATAAGTCATTGGAATGTCGTAGTTAATGACATGTGTAACGTTGTTAATATCAAGACCTCGAGCAGCAACGTCTGTTGCAACCAATATTTTTGATCGGCCATTCTTGAAGCTTTCTATTGATCTTTTTCTCTGACTTTGTCTTCTATCTCCATGAATAGATTCTACTTTGAATCCACTGTTGTATAGATGTTTATCAAGACGATCTACAATTCTTTTGGTATTAGCGAAAACAAGTACTTTTTGAAAATCAGATCTTTTCAGCAATTCCTCAAGTTT
The DNA here is from genome assembly GCA_016929645.1 of Candidatus Dojkabacteria bacterium. Lineage (GTDB taxonomy): Bacteria > Patescibacteriota > Dojkabacteria > SC72 > JAFGCJ01 > JAFGIK01. The sequence continues at coordinate 1,306 of JAFGIK010000080.1, read as the reverse complement.
TGAAAGTTTTTCGTCATGATTGCTTATTCTTACAATATCTTGTTCAACATTTTGTGCTGTCTCTCCTGTTTTTACAGAAATCTTAACGCGATCTTGTTTAAGTAAAGAATTTATTATTTCTTCAATTTTTGTATTTACTGTTGCAGAAAAGCAAAGAGATTGTCTCTCTTTTGGAAGGAATGAGATTAAATGTTTTATTTCATTTACAAAACCCATATCTAACATTCTATCAACTTCATCAATAACAACAGCGTTGAAAATTGATAAATTTAAAACTTTTCGATCAAACAAATCCTTCAATCGTCCAGGAGTTCCTACTACAAAATTACATCCTTTTCTTAGTCCAAAAATTTGGTTTTTAATATTATTTCCACCAATGCATTGGACTGAATATATTCGTAGTTCTCTTGTTAATGTTTGCATTTCTTGATTTATCTGCTCTGCAAGTTCTCGTGTTGGAGTCATGATCAAAGTTTTATTGTTTTGATCATTGATTGTCCTATCGATCAATGGGATCAGAAATGCTGCTGTTTTACCTGTTCCTGTATCAGCAATTCCAAGTAAGTCTTTTCCTTCAATAATTGGCTTAATTGCCTGATCTTGAATTGGAGTAGGGATATCAAATTTTTTTGCCCTTATATTCTTTTTCAAGGTTGTATTAACATCAAGATCCTCAAATACAAAATGTGATTTATATGAAATTTCTTCTGTGATTGTGCATGCTTTCTTAATGAACATACTTTCATTAAACTTGAAACCTGGTCTCCTGTTATTTCTACGGCCATTATTACGGCCACCTTGACGTCTAAAATTTCCATAAAATCTGTTGTTCGAAGAATTTCCAGAGCTTTGTCTATTATTATGTTGAGAGTTTCCATAGGACTTGTTTCTCCTTGGATACCCTTCATATGTTGAGTTGTTTTTGCTTTTGTAATTATTATTCAAAACTATGTTTATTAAATTTAATCAATGTCATGGCTTTTTATAAGATAAAAATCGTGCTCATGCATGCAATTACCACCAAAGGTGGCGAATGCGAAAAGAAATTGAGTCGATTTATCTCGACAATAAGCCTTATATCGAATGAAAATCTTTATGGGAAATCATATCGGAGGCAAAACTCCGACGTTTTTACAAATGGTGTAATAATCGAAGTATTAAGATTCTTTTCTTAATTCGCGGCTATTATACAACAAACTGATCTTTTAATCAATGTGATACTCTACTCATCGGGTAGATAATGCCCACCTACATGGTTCACAAAAATGGGACCAGTTGCGAGAATTGAGAGATCTAACCTATCAAT
>JAFGIK010000079.1 GCA_016929645.1 Candidatus Dojkabacteria bacterium | reverse complement strand
CTTAACACCAATGGAGATGTATGATAAATTATCTGTCAACAATTCTCTCTCTTGATTTCTGCAATATGTACCCAACCTGTACAATATAGTCAAATCCAACTAACTAGTATAAAATAGCTCAAAATGGACAATAATACAGAACCACAAGAAATTGTAGTCAAACGAGTAACAGACGAGAAAGAATGGGAAACATTTGTTCAAGACAAATCTCCAGCAATATTCCTTCAATCATGGAAATGGGGTCAATTCCAAAAAGAATTAGGCAGAAAAATTTGGTATATTGGCATATATCAAAAGGAGTCTCCAACAAGTAGATCAAAACTCATAGGTGTTTGTCTAACTTATTTAGTACCTGCAAAATTTAGAACATATTTGTACACATCCGGAGGCCCAATTATTAATTGGGATAAAGCTGAAGAATTACTCCCCTTAGTAACACGTGAGATAACAAAAATCGGGATAAAAAATAAAGCCATATTTGCAAGATTTGATCCAATAATTCTGGACACTCCTGAAAATAATCAACTATTAAAAAATTTCGGCCTGCAAAAAACAAACATTCATCCTCAGGCAGAGCACAAATGGTATCTTGATATAACACCAGAAGAAACTCAGCTTCTTTCAGACATGAAAAAGAATACAAGATACGCTATAAAACGAGCACAAAAGGAAGGAGTAACAGTTTATCACAGCACTAACCCAAAAGATTTTATAAAATTTTGGACACTATTTAAACAAACCGTTGATCGACAGAATTTTGCAACTCATTCAAAATCTTATTTTAAAAAGCAGGTTTCTATCTGCAGCACAAGCAATAATTATCGCATTTACTGGGCTACAAAGAATGAAAAGATTATCGGAAGTGCACTTATACCGTTTTACGGAGATACCGCAGTATATTTACATGCAGCATCATCAAGCGAAATAAAAAACACATTCCCAGGATATGCACTTATTTGGCAAGTTATAAAAGATGCAAAAGAAGCCGGATTAAAATATATTGACTTCTGGGGAATAGAACCCAGCACAAATCCAGATATACCAGATTCTGGATTTACTTTTTTTAAAAAAAGTTTTGGTGGATTCGATCAAAAACTTGTTAAGGCTCATGATATACCCTTATCATTCCGATATATTCTTGTGAAAATCTTTGAATTCGCAAAGAATAACTGGAAAAAATTTAAAAAATCTCAAACAGAATAAAATGGTACGAATTATTACTGGAAAAGCTAAAGGTATTCAATTAAAAGTTCCACGCAAAGCAAAACCAATATCTGACAGAGCGAAAGCTTCACTATTTTCAGTAATAGGTCCAGATATTATTGACAAGAATATATTAGATGCATTCGCAGGCTCAGGTTCTCTTGGAATTGAAGCGTTATCTCGTGGAGCAAAATCTGCGGTTTTTGTCGATGACGACAGGTTCGCAACCATAGATCTTCAAGACAATATAATCAATGCAAAATTATCAGACAAAAGCACAGTTCTTCAAGATAACGCCCTTCATTTCATTAACAATACAGACATGGAGTTTGATATCGTCTTTGCAGATCCACCATACGATTTCTATGGAGAAACAAATAAAAGATTAACCGCACTGCTACAATCAATAATGGGTATAATACCAAATGGAGGGGCAATTGTAATTAAGCATCCCAAAGGGTTAAAAAATAAACAGATAGATGAACTTATCATAGCAGACGCCAGAAACTTCGGTAACAATACTGTAACAATATGGGTGAAAAAATAGTTCATATTCAAATTTTTAATATGCTTAAATATAAATTCAACTTTATCTTCCTGTCATATCGTTAAAATGAAGTAAATAATCATAGATTGTTTCCTAACAATTTACGATTTGATACAAAGCAGTACGAATTTATCTGACATATGTTAAAATACCAATAGCATGCAACAAACTGCCCTTGATCAAAAGCCTGAAGCGAAAGAAAAAACCGTTATACTTTCACTAGCAATTATTACAGAAGAATTCAAAGACTTCTTTCGATGGTGGTATATCGAAATGCCATCTTTGTTTGTAGGTTTTATTAAAAGAGTTCTTATTGTAAGTGATGACACATTTTCCATCTCTCTATTGTTTAAAACTTTTTTTATACCCTGGCACAGGGACACCTCCTGGGCAGGAATATTTTTCGGTATAACAATAAGAATCATTTATCTTCCGATCGCAATATCAATAACAATGTCAATAATATTGACATTAGTCACACTTTTAATAATCTGGGCTTTAATGCCCCCACTTTTTTTGTTTTTCTTATTTAGAACAATCTTCATAATAGAACAATGAAAACAATACTTGGATACAACGACAAAACAATAAATAAGTACGGAACAATAGAAAGCAAACTACCAATGCTCATAGACGAAAGATATGAGCCATTTCTAGTTACTTCCAAACAATTCATAACAATACGGACACAACAGATCAGTCAGCAAAGACAAAAGTTTCAGATACAAGAATCTATTCGGACATTCAAAAACATCTTATCCACGATATTAATCATTCCTGGCACCCTTGCTGCTATCATTTATACAATAAATTTCTTTCTCACGGTAAGTAATACCGCTCAATTGCCAATAAATCCTCCTGAATGGCTAACTAATCTAACTTTTTGGTTAGCAGTGTTCGGAACAATGATTCTATGGCACGACACATATAGGACTCAGCAGATAAGAACAAGAATCCAAGAACCAGAAGAACTTGCAGAACAAGATGTAGAGACGATCCGTCGTGGACAATTGAATACTACACGACTTCAAAATGTCAATTGTATTGACACTATAGATAATGAATCAGAGCGATTTATTAATGCTTCAATAATTCAAAACCAAATCAGCATTTATCTTTTACTTGAGAACTTGTTAAAAGATCCTGATATCATTATGCTGTTGCGACGATCTGATATTGAATCATTTAAAGATGAGCTAGGAAAAAATGAGATAACACCAAAAAAGTTGCCAGCTTATCCATTATCTTCGTTAAGAAGTATATTAATTTATGCGGCAGAAGAAGCAATACTTACTGGGAGCGACAGGATAGAGACATATCACTTATTTATAACGTTATTTAAAGTTTTTCCAGTTCTTATAAAATATTTAAAAAGACAAAAGCTAAATATTCAGGTATTCAGACATGTATCAGAATGGATAATTGACCAAAGAATTCGTTCTCAAAAGACAAGAATATTTAATCCAAATATCCCTTACTACAGGACCGGGGGAATTGCTGATTCGTGGATTTATGGATACACATACGTATTAAGCCATTATAGCAAAGATCTAACACAAGCAATGGCTAAAGAAATTTCAAGATATGGAATAGGACACGAATCAGAAATGGATGAGATTTTTTCAACACTTAGTAAGGTGAGTAAGAATAATGTTTTACTGATAGGAGAAAGTGGAACAGGAAAATCAAGTATCGCCAAAGGTCTTGCTCAACGAATAAACCAGGGAAAAGTTCCTAAAAGTCTTCAGGACATGAGAATAATTCAACTTGATATTAATAGTCTTATTGCAGGCTCTTCAAATCACGGTAATCTTGAAGCTTTAATCCAGACAACAATGAAAGAACTATCAAAAGCCGGAAACTCAATACTTTATATTGATGAAATCCAAGAGATTATTCCAACAAAAGACAAGGATAGCCAACAATCAATCGCAGGAATCCTATTACCATATATTCTTGATAATAAATTTCCAATTATCGGAACAATAACATATGCAGACTACAAAAAATTCTTTTATGCAAACGAGTCATTAAGACAAAGTTTCCAAAAAATTGAGATACGTGAAGTAAGTCCAGAAGCTGCATTTGAAATACTAACAACAAGAGTAAACGAACTGGAAGAAATCTATGATATTGAAATAAGATTTCCTGCAATACTGACATCAATAGAGCTGGCCCAACGATATGTTTATGACAGAAAACTCCCTGACAGCGCAGTCAATATAATCGAATCCTCATGTGCCTCATTACAAAATAATAATGAAAAGATTTTAAAGTCAAGCCACGTATCAAGAACTGTTTCCACAATGACTCAAATTCCAGTAGAAGACGTATCAGCAGAAGAGGCAACAAATCTTCTAACTCTTGAAGAGAAAATGAAAGAGCAAGTCATAGGACAGGATGATGCTATACACCAAATTGTAGAAGCTCTAAAACGAGCAAGGACTGGAATCAGGGATCGAAGCAAACCAATCGGAACATTCTTGTTTTTAGGACCAACTGGCGTTGGTAAAACACACTTAGCCAAAACAATAGCAAAAGAATATTTTTCAAATGAGAAAGACCTTATACGCTTGGATATGTCTGAATATAAGGAAATCTCAAGTATTGAAAAAATTCTCGGTTCAACAGATTCAAACGAACTATCTCAAACCTCAATAACGTTACTTGATCAGGTAAAGCGAAATCCTTATACCGTTGTCCTTCTTGATGAAATCGAAAAAGCACATACCCAGGTCCTTGATTTATTTTTGCAACTTTTGGATGAAGGAAGATTAACAAGCAACACAGGAGAGACGGTGAACTTTAATAACACTGTAATTATCTGCACAAGCAATATAGGAAGCAAAACACTTTTGGACTCTCTTGAAAAAGATGAAACAATGTTCGAAGAGGCAAAAGATAGAGTTATCCTGGAGCTTAGGCAAAAGGTAAAAATCGAATTTCTAAATCGATTCGATAAAATTATTGTATTTGCACCACACAATATGGATAACTTAGAAAAAATCGCAATCCTTCTTCTAAAAAACGTTAGACTTAGACTTATGGAAAAAGAGATTACCATAGACTGGGAAGACGGTGTAGCAAGATTGATTGCAAGCAAAGCATACCAACCAGGACTCGGAGCAAGACCAATTAGAAGATTTATTCAAGATAATATTGAAGGACTGATAGCAACAAAGATGCTTCAAGGTGAGATTCAGACAGGTTCAGAATTCACAATCATGAAGAATATGATCGAATAATTTCAACTCCAACCTGTTCAGAAAGAAAAACATATCCAACGTCAACTATTTTTCAGTTTCTTCTTTGCAACGACTGTTATAATCCACGTGACAACACAGGAAGCAGAAAGAATCCAAAAAATTCCTGCACAAAAAGCGCCACCAAACACCTCGATCCATACACTTGACGAAGTCGGGTATTCACCAAAAACAACTACCTTTACATTATTCTTATCAAAACCTTGCTCCTCTGCATAATCTTCGACTAACCAATCACTGTCACCAGTTCCATAATCTTTCCAAAAATCACTACCATCATAAACCTTACCTGAATATTCTCTCTTCTGGGTGAATTTTTCATAGTTATTGAGATTATAATCACTATAAGGACCTTCAATATACGAGGCTACATAATTCTTACAAACATCTGCATAGGATGGACAATAAATTATCACATCTTCAACATCAGATAAAGTCAAATAGTATCCGGCAACATAACTTCCGTCTACTTTGAATTGAATACTCATCGGATCAAATTGAGACTCAAATTTTACATATGTTTGATTTGGTACATTTTGCAGTGGATTTTCCTGGTCAATATCTATAGAAACAATCTCCTGACGAGTCTCAAGAAAAGCTAAAATAGCCATAATCGTAGGGAAAGTTGCGATCAGTGCCGTTATTACAGCAAGTACAAGCATAACCCAAGATTGTTTTTTATTTTTTAAAGACTTATCTTGCTCAATATCTGAATTTTTAGATAAATCAACTTGGTTGACTTTGGCAGATTTTAGTTTTGCCATTTTTTTAAGACTTAATTAAAATTTAATAAACAGAAAACAAAAACCATTTAATTATATCCTAATTAAATAGCCCATGCTTGAATTCAGAACAGATTGATGATATTTTTTGACTAAACCCACAATTTAGATCATTTAATTTAAGATTCAAAATTTAATGAAAATAAAATCAGTCGAGGCATATGAAATTCTGGCATCTGGCGGTTATCCATCAATTGAGGCAAAAGTGACATTAGATAATGGAATATCAGGCATCGCATCCGTACCATATGGTGCATCTGCAGGATCTCACGAGGCAACAGTCTTAAACGATAATGACCAATCGAGATACGAAGGCAAGGGTATGCTTAAATCAGTCAATAATATCGAAAAAGTTATCGCTCCAGAGATAATAGGTATGAATCCAGAAAATCAGGAAGAATTAGATAATAAAATGATAAAGATCGACGGTACACCGAATAAAGCAAATTTAGGAGGCAACTCAATACTGGCAGTCTCTCTTGCAAATGCACGAGCAACAGCCAACGCTTTAAATAAACCCTTCTACAAGCATATAATTGACACATTTGATACAAAGGTTGATCTAACAACACTACCCAAGCCAATGATTGTAGTTATTGAAGGTGGAAAACATGCGGACGACACAACAGATCTCCAAGAATTTTGTATTTCAGGTATTTCTGAAACAACTTCAGCAGAAAACATCAGAATGGCAATTGAAAGTTATCACCAATTAAAAAAAGTTTTAAAAGAAAATAACTTGTCTACAAATGTTGGTAACGAAGGAGCTTTTGCTCCTAACGGAATAGCCACAAACGAATCTCCATTTCAATTCATGCTTGAGGCAATTGATAGGGCAGGCTACAAAGCAGGTGAAGATTTAGGATTCTCAATTGATGCAGCAGCAAGTGAATTTTATAGTGAGGACAAATACAAATTGAGGCTAGAAAACAAAGAACTAACAGCAACAGAATTAATTGAATATTACATGGGATGGCTCGAAAAATATCCTATCGTGACAATAGAAGATATGCTAGCAGAAGATGATTGGGACAATTGGGTAAAACTAAATACACTAGTAAAAGACAAGCATATCGATCTGATCGGGGATGATCTTACAGTAACAAATGTCGAGCGGCTCCAAAAAGCAATTGATTTGAATGCCATTTCATCAATACTTATAAAACTTAACCAAATAGGATCTCTTACAGAAACAGTAAAATGCTGTATGCTTGCAAAAGAGCATGGAATGTCAACTGTAACATCACACAGAGGTGGTGGAGAAACAGATGACACAGCAATGGTAGATCTGGCTGTAGCAGTTGGAAGTCGTTTCATTAAAGTTGGCCCCACAAGAGGAGAGAGAGTAAGTAAATACAATAGATTGATGAGAATTGAAGCTGAATTGAATAAATATTGAATAAATATTTAACAGAGAATGAAAACGCTAACAAGATACCCAATAATTCTTGTACATGGGATCGCAGCAAAAGATTCATCAATAATACCAATTTGGGGTAGAATCCCTGAAGTTCTAATGAAAAATAATATTGATGTATTTTTTGGAAACACAGATTCTTGGGCCAGTTATATAGAAAATTCCATACAATTAGCAAAAGCCATCGACGAAGCATTATATCAGACTCAAACAGAGAAAGTTAACATTATTGCCCATTCGAAAGGCGGAATTGATTCAAGATATTTAGCAAGCGAAAGAGGATTAGGATATGGCTCAAAAATAGCCAGTTTAACAACAATTTCAACACCACATCATGGATCGGAACTGGCTGATCGAATAATCAGCTTTAAATTTATTAACAGTTCATTGGTAAAAAATGCTTCAAAAACATTTGCTTATATTTATGGAGACAAAAATCCAGATCCATATAGACTAGCAGTAGAATTAACAACAAAAGAAATGAAAAACTTCAATGAAAAATATACAGATAATAAAAAAACTTTTTACCAAAGTTACGGTACAAAGCTAAACAATACCTTAGAGGATATAACTTTTTCTGTAACTTTTCCGTATATAAAAAATATTTCAGGAGAAAATGACGGGGTAGTAAGCACAAATTCTTCAAAATGGGGGGAACTTTTTACACTTATTAATAGTCCAGAAAGAGGAATCTCTCACGCAGAAATAATTGATATAAAATGCAAAGATATTTCAGGAATAAATGTTCCAACAATATATTTAAATATCATAAGGGATCTTGCTAGAATGGGTTATTAGGTACGAAATAAAACTGTTCAAAAAAGTATACGATGAATACTCAAACCCGTATTTAAAAGAAGAATCTCAATTAATCCTCAAACTGTTGCAAAATCATTACTACATGATATAATCAGTCCGTTATGGGAGCACTACCAAAACGTAAAATATCAAAAGCAAGAAGAGATAGGAGAAGATCACAGGATAAGCTGAAGATCCCTGCTATGTCTATTTGCCCAAAATGCAAAGAAGTTAAAAGGCCACATTTTAAGTGTCCTAATTGTGGTCACTATGGTACTTTATCAGCCAAGGATATAAAGGATTCAAAGATAAAGGCAAAAGCTACCAAAAAATAAAAGCTAAATAAAAGTATTGCCCACACAAGAAATATATGAAAACCAAAAAAGATCCAAGACATTTAGCCAGGATATTAGCTTTACAGAAACTTTTTGCAAATCATTTTCAATTTGAACAAAAATCAGATAATCAAGAGTCTCAACTCTCAAGTTTAGAAGAAATTTCAAGTGCGACCCAGATAGATAATTACGATGCAGATCTTACACAAAAGATTATTGATGGGGTAGAGGACAATATCGATAAAATTGACAAGTTAATAATCAAACATGCTCCCCAATGGCCTATTGAACAGATTCAAAATGTCGACAAAGAGATATTAAGGATAGCTTTGTGGGAAGGTTTTATATCAGAAACCACACCACCAAAAGTCGCAATTGATGAGGCAATAGAGATCGCTAAATCTTTTGGTGGAGATTCAAGTAGCAAATTTATAAATGGAGTATTAGGTACAATTTATGAACAAGAAAAATCCAATTCAAGAGCTGGAAAAAAAGCTCAAAATAAAATTCAAAAATGAACAACTACCTCTTATCGCTCTCACCCACAGATCTTATCTAAACGAAGCAGGTGACGTAGATGAGCATAACGAAAGACTCGAATATCTTGGAGATGCAATTTTAGAGTTTCTTGTATCTAAATACTTATACCTTAATTACCCAGACAGACAGGAAGGTGAGCTCACAAGTTTTCGATCAGCAACAGTGAAAACCCAATCATTAGCAGCCAAAGCAAGAGTTCTCGATCTAGGAAACTTACTCCGGATGAGCAATGGTGAAGAAAAAACAGGCGGTAGAGACAAGGATTATTTACTAGCAAACACATTTGAGGCAGTAATTGGTGCACTTTACTTAGATCAAGGAATCGCGAAAACCGAAACGTTTTTGAAAAAACATCTTTTTATTGAAATCGAAAAAATAGTTAACAAACGACTAGACATTGATCCAAAGACCAAATTTCAAGAAATAGCACAAGAACAATTCAAGCTTACACCAGAATATCAATTAGTCTCAGAACAAGGACCTGATCATGAAAAAGTTTTCGAGATGAAAGTTATTGTAGGAAACAAAGTCTTTGGCATAGGAAAAGGAGCCAGCAAACAAAGAGCAGAAGAAGCTGCTGCAAAAGAAGCCTTGAAGAAGGTTGAGAAATAACAAAGGTTAGGAAATATCATACTTATCAAAAGTTTCCTATATAATAAGTCCGATATTTTCTGTAAATTGCTCTATTTCTCTTGAATATAAATTTTTTATTTGATAGAATCGCGCATATGGTCAAAATAAGATTACAAAGAACAGGGAAAAAACACGAAGTACACTACAGAATAGTGGCTATTGACTCTAGATTAAAAGGGACAAGTAGATATCTTGCAAAAATTGGTTACTATAATCCAAGAGTTAACCCTTCAATTCTCACATTTGATAAAGATGCTTTAAAAAAATGGATGGAGCAAGGAGCTCAACTTTCAGATACAGTTCATGATTTACTTGTGAAAGAAGGAGTTATTGAACAATCCAAGAAAAGAACCTTCGTCGTTAAACAAAGGATCAAAGCAGCGAAAGAAAGCAAAAAACAAGTTGAGGAAGGAGCAGATAAACCTGCTGCTGCACCAACAACAGAGGTGAAACCAGAAGAAGAATCCAGCGAAAAACAACCTGACGCAAAAGCTACAGAATCCGCAAGTAAACCAGAGGATAAACCAGCAGAAGAAGAAAACAAAGATAAAAAAGAACTTCCCAAGGAAGCCAAAGAAGAATCTAAAGAGGAAAAACAACCATCAGAACCTCAAAAAGATAGTTCAGGGGAAGAGAAAACTAAGTAACAAGATAAAATCATCGTATTTACTAACCATTTACTAATGAAAGAACTTCTTGAAAAAATAATCAAAGGCATTGTTAATAACCCAGATCAAGTTAAGATTAAAGAAGTTATTAACGAAGATGATCCTTCATATATCACATACGAAATTGATTGCGCATCTGACGATAAAGCTCTTATCATAGGGAAAAAAGGACAGAATATTTCAGCAATCAGAAACGTTGTAAGTATCAAGGCGATAAAAGAGAACAAAAGAATTAGAATTGATATTTGTGACGAGATAACACAGGATTTAATAGGAGACGATATATAAAGGAAATTATTGGAACAGTTTTTAAGCTGAATTACAAAAACTTCATTAATTGCTTTCACACATTATCACCCTAGTTAGAACTATTTCCACTACCACTCGCATTATTGTTCTCTGTATTTTCATCATTACTATTCTCCTCATCACTATTGGAATTATCGTTTGAGCCGCCGTTTCCTGAATTATTTTCAACACGCTTTGTTATTCGCGTAATAATATCGAACATATCAAGCCGTTCAAATGGGTCATAAATTTCAGCATCCATTACAGGAGCTGTAGTATATCCACTGATAATTATTTCCACACTCCAGTATTCTTGAGAAGAGATTGCTTGCTCTTGAGGAGAAGACGAATACCGTTGCATCTCAACATATCCGATTGTAAGAATAGTCGGACTATTTTCACGTAAATCCTTAAGAAAATTAGTAACATCATCTAAAAGACCGTAATAAGCATATGGCCCTGTTATTGAATTTGCATATCCAGGCATGCCAGTCGTAAGATCAACTGCTTCAGTATCAGTTTCATCCATAATATAGTCAGATATTGAAAGTTCACTTGATCTTAGATTATTTTCTATTGCTATAGTTTCCACATCTTCTGCAAGTGCAGAAACATCATACTCATCTCGAACAACTTTATTTACAAGGTTCATTTTACTGTTCAACTCTGTCAAGTCTACTGCATTAAGAGCATTGATTTTATCATTGTTTTGATCAATTTTTTGTTGTATACCTTCTATTTCCTTTCTGGTATCAATGATATCCTGACTAAATGGAACATAAACAAAAATAACAATAAGCATAAACACAATAAATACTAATATTGGCACTAAGTAATCTCCCAATTTCTTTGTCAATCCTTCTTTTTTCTTGTCACTTCGGATAATCTCCCTACGTTTAGGTTTACTTGTATCATTTGGGTTCAAATCACCATCACTAATGGTTGCTTTTTCGACAACAGACATAGGTTTCTTTATTAACCTGGACTTAGAATTACTATTTTGCACTACAGAATCAGATGATACATTCGACTCATTTAACGAAGCAATTTGTTTTCCCTGATTATTTTCTTTTTTTTCTGAATCTGCTAAAAAATTTTCAGCCATTCCAAAAACCTTTATAAATTATCAAGATTATCTTTTATAAACGTACCTTTTATCGAGTATGACACTCGTTCTTCTCCATTAACGCTTTGCAGCTGAGCATAGTCAAGGTTAATCACTTTAAAATAATCCTCTTCCTGGGCAAGATTATGCCACAATCTTGCAACATTGATATAACTGGAGCAACTGCCGGAAATTTCAAACCTCAAAGAGTCATTCATATAAATCGAATCCACAGTAGAAATCCTTGAAGATACATCCATCAAATACATAAGAACCTTATCTGCACGATAATCCTTGGCCTCAGCGGAAGTAAATGTCGTGATCTTTCGATTCAATGTGTTTTGCTTCAGCTCTATATGTCTAAGAGAAACAATATCTGATTCCGTCTGACTGAGTTCCTGTTTCTTGCTACTCAGCTGACTATTCACAAGCAAATTTGCAATAAGAATAGCAAGCGTTACAAAAGTTACAATCACTAAGAAAAGTACGCCAGAAACACTGATTTTTTCTTTTTTCCGTATTTTTGTTACTTCCTCCTCAGATATTTTCGGAAGCAAATTTAAAGATGTTTGAAGTGCCATTCATTTATTCAATATCATTTTATTAATTCGAAATTATTCCGATTTCAAAGCCAAACCAACAGCAACAGTATAAGCTGCTCTACCTCGGGAAATAATCGATTCCTGTTGTTTGGACATAAGAATATTTGGCCATGGATCACCAAGCATCACTTTGGCAGATAATTCCTTTGCTAAATAATCTGTCAATCCAGGTAACAACGCACCATCACCAACTAAAATATATTCCGATGGAGGAGCAAGCATCGTACGATTTTTGTAATATTCCACACCCCTTCGAATCTCAGCAATAATCGAATCTGTAACAGGCTTTAAGCAATTAAATATTTTTCCTTCTAATTGAGTAGTATCAAGGCCATAGTTTCTTTTGTATTCTTCAGCTTGACTGTATTCAAATGAAAACTCTGATGAAATTGCTCGAGTCAAAGCATCAGACCCAACAGAAATACTTTGAGAGAAAACAAGGTTTCCACCGACTAATATCCCCATATCAGTGCTCTGTGAGCCAAAGTCCATGATAACTGCATCCTTAGTACCAGATGAACGGTATAACGCTCTTCCCGTAGCAATAGCTTCCGTTTCTAAAGCAACTGGAACTAACTTCGCTTTCTCCAAAACGCTCACATAGATATCAATTAATTTATTGGGAGCTGCTACAAGCAAAACATGATATGAATTCTTTGATTCATCTCTTCCAAGTATAATTGAACTTATTTTTACGTCTTCAAGCGGAATAGGGACGACTTGTTTGGCTTGCCAATGAACGGCATCTTCAAGTTCATCCTCTTTGACTCCTGGAAATTCAAGAAATCTAGTAAAAATGGATGACTCAGGTAATGCGGCAACAACATTTTTAGTTCTAAAGTGACCTTCATTCATTAAGGTCTTAAGTGCATCAGCTAAAGATTCTTTATGTTGTTCTTCTTCACTATTAATGACACCAAGTGGAGTAGGTTGGCTTGCAAAAGCAACCAGTTGTGGCGATCTATCAATATTTCTTAATTGAACTCCTTTTACGCTATGATTACCAAAGTCAAGTCCAATATGATCAGGCAGTATGGCCATATTGTTATTTCTACAAAATTATATTATCTAAGATGATAAATCACTAGATATACGAAGTCAACAAATTTAGGAATATAGGCTACAAATAATATTGACCTTACAAGTATTCCAAAGTATACACTTAAAAAATTACCAATCAAGACATGCGTCGCTACCTTCAACAATACCACACTCAAAATCCTGAAATTTTTTCTCACCAAGCATATCGCGCATCATTAAAAGATATCTGGCATCATAAACAATAAGCTCTGATGGAGTAGATTGATTATCAGCAAATATCAAATCTCTTCTGAAGCTGGCCTCCCTGGCAAAAACAAGACCGTTAATCAATAACTGATCATATCTTGATACATCATCCTTATCTATAATGGACTCAAAACGTGCATCTGTAATAATAGCAGCCTGGACAACATCTTGATTATCAGGATCAGGTGCATATCCTCCTCGACCAACAATAACATTACCATTTGTGATTATTGCCAAGGCAGATTCATCATCATTACGAGTAAGATCAGGATCGATATTAACAGTTGGACAATTTAAAAACAAAAGTTTTTTCCCATCATATTGAAAATCCTGAGGAAAACTAAAAACATTTCCCGTATAGTAATAGATTCCGTCCTCACCATTTGCAAGAGCGTTAAGTAACATGCCTGACTGTCCTGATGTATAATTGTGCATAGCATAGTCAGAACCCAAGGCAAGCGTATACAACTCGCTATACCACATAAGATTTTTGTTCTGATCATTATAGTTACCAGAATTATACCCACTATTCATCCAGCCAATCCAGTTTTTATCACTAGCAGCATAAATTCCCTCTGATCCAAAATCAAATGAACCACCCCCTTTAGAAACCCAATAATTACTGAAATTTTCACCAGCAACAGGGATCTGTATAGAAAATCCCGTATTAGCAAACACATCCCCACCTTCGGTAAGCATCCAATTATCAGCAACAGATCCTGACACTGAATAGTTATTTACATTACAAACATTATCCATAACTGTAGCACTAGCACCAACATCATCTCCACCTTCAAAAGCATAATATGAAGGTTGTGACGCATCAGGTCTCACCTCAGATAAGGTAAAAATCGGTTGAGCAGGGGAGAAATTATAATTACCATTACCCAATGGCCATTCAAGACTAACATATCCAATCATTCCACCAACAATTCGACCAACCGTATACTTTAAGCCTGTTATTGATCTTATCCCAGTATCACTCACTCCGTTATCAGACATATTCGCAGTAAACCTCAAAGTATCTGGAGGATAAGCAGGATCATATGCATGACTTACTGACACAATTGGAGCATCAAAATCCAAAGTCCAGTCCCCATGGTCAGCCCATCCTGGGGAACTCTGCCCCCCTTGTATATCTCTTGCTAAAAGAAATAAGTCTTCTCTGCTAGGAAACCCTTGATCATAAGCCACAGTTATTGTAAAGATTGCATCTTTACCAGAACACAAAACATTACTTTGAGACATCCAGTAAGTAGATGATGTCATACAGTTCTCATAATTAGTATAATCTTGTCTTGAACCAGGATTTGACATTGACTCGGGAGGTGAACAAATAGCATCATAAGCCCCAACGTTAAAGTTGCCTACATCCCAAAAAAAGTTTTGATAACAATCACAAGCAGTACTACCATCCGAGCAAGTAGCACCATAGCCAGGATTACATCGAAGACCAAGCATCTTCCAGGTGCCACTATTATTTTTAATCATGCCATGAGAGCTATCAGCAAGCTGTGTTACATGAGGATTTCCATCTGAAAACCAAAATGCAAAATAATCAAGATCATTACATGTATTATCAGCAGAATCCTGATCACGCACAGTCACAGTATAAGTCTGAGGATTATGGTCGTCACAAGTAGAGACTGGCACCTCATCAGCAATAGTACCAGACTGACCAATATTAGGAGTAATCGATATGATTTCAGGATTACAGTTGGTGGTGAAGGTAAAGGTAGAACTTACAGTACTTGAGCCACATGCGTTCACAGCCTGAACACGCCATTTGTATGTAGTACAGGATAAAAGGCCAGTGATCGTACATGAAGAAGATGTAGGATTTGTACAATCAGCTCGCTCAACAAATCCTCCAGTCGAACCTTCCCTGACTCGAACCTCGTAATGATTACCAGGCTTTGTACAAGCAAAATCTGAATCAGACCAATCTAGAGCAACAGAAGATGGTTGCTTTGTAGAATTATCGGCAGGTGCAAGTAAAGATACAGCACCAGGATTAGAACAGCCACAACCACCACCACCACAAGGATTTCCACAATCAATATCTCCTGGACAGTTACAAGAAGTACCACAACAATGACTATCACAAGTAGCTGTACCTCTACCACCACCGTCACATCCGTCACATCCTCCACAACAATCAGCAGTACAAGTGGCTGCGGTATCACAATATGTGCATTGAGCACTAACCATTGGTACATCAAAAATTAAAAGGTTAGCAAAAATCAAAACAAACAAACCTGCAATGCTGCTAACAAAATCAAATTTGTTAACATTAAATTTTGTATGCACAAGATTCATTCTTATTTTTTGACTAAATAATATTTACAACTATACATTTCCGAATTGTCGTCACTCGTCAAACACAACTGTATCACTTTACAAGATTCATTTTCTAAATTACATTCTTTTATAACTTCTGAGCTGTTAATACATGAACCATTCCAACAATAACTATCTTCAGAATCTTCGAATAAATCTTTCATATAAACAGTTTTTGAAATTCCAGATAAAAATATCTCAGATACTGGTGTAAAATAATCATCCGCTCGGACAACTATTTCAACTCTGTTATCTACTATGGAATTTCCTTTTAATAGAAGAACTCCCACTCCAAGGATAGAACCAAGTAGAAGTACATTCAATACTTTAAGTATAAACTTCATAAATATTTAATAAATTGTTATATACATGGTCTGAATGGTAGTAGTCCAACCGGAATCTTTTTCCTCAACTAATAAAAGGAAAATAATGGATTGATCCATATATTCAGTTACTTTTTCATTAAAATCATCAAAAGATAAATCTTCATATTTGTCTTTTACCTTATTATTTTCATCTAAACTTTCCTCTGGAATATTACAATTTCCATTCTCATCACAGTACGCTTCCTCGGACCATACTCCCTCTTCATACTGCACAAGACCACAATTATCAATATTCGAACAATCTTTAACACCATATATATTGGAGCTTAAAATACTAGCCTCAAATGTCACCTCTCCTTGATCTGAAGTCTCAATTGTAAACATATAATTATGATCATTGATTTTTTTAATATCTCGTAAAAAACCACTTACAGATATCATATACTTATTGCTTTCAATATTTGAATACAAAGGATCCGTTAAAACAATCGCATCTTTATCATATTCAGATATATAATTAAGATCTCGTTTGCCAAAAATTTTCCAAAGTCCTGAATCGGAAATATAGTTGTCAACATAATATGGGAACTTCATATTATAATAGCCCCAATAGCCAAGAAAATATAACAAACCGAATTGAAAAAACAAAATAAGTAAAAAAATCAAAGGATTATCGAAAAAACCCCTTAATGGAATTCGAATTTTTGTGATGTTGGCATCCTTTAATTTGGAAGAAACTCCAACAGAATGGACAGATTTAGACATAAATTCTAATGCTTAACGTATAATTTATTGACTACTCCTGAGCCCCAGATTTACTATCATCATCCTCATCTCCACCCAATACATTGTTCACTTCAGTTACTATCTGATCAGGATCAAGCTCGGTCTTCATCAAATAGCCATTTGCACCTCTCTCAAAGGATTCCTTGATAACACGCTCACTTGAAAGATTTGTCAGGACAATTACAACAGGTTCACCATATTTTTCCTTGTCCTCACGAATCTGCTTCAAAACATCAAGGCCATCAAGTCCTGGCATCATCAAATCAAGAAGAATAAGATCAACAATATCCTTGTTTTTTATAAGTTGATCAAGACCTTTGTACCCATCTGATGCTTTAATGGCAGCAAGGCCACCATCTTCAAGTATCTCAGCATATGAGTCAAGTAGAGCAATCTCGTCTTCAACGACTAAAACTACATGTTTTCCGTCTTTCATAGACAAGAATTTAAAAATTTATATATATAATTTTTTTATTTACTTACTAACACTATTATATTTCGTATAGAGAACATAATCAAATACAGCAGGAACTGACTCATATAATGGAAACCTTCGAATAAATTCACGATAAACACCGCCAATACTACAGGAAGCTTTGATTGTCGCATACTGGGGTACAGTCAAACCAGTAACTGTAATAGTCGCACTCCCACCGATGGGTCTTATCCTTGCTACAAATGCCGTATTTGAATAGCTGATCGTATATTGACCACTTGATGGTACATTTAGAGTTCCAAGTCCACCTGGGTTATTTCCTGTCTTATAAAGCATGTATGAATTTTCTACATTATAAACATCTGACCCTGAGCTGGAATCTATTCTATAAATCTTTACCTCAACATATGGTGCAGAGCCAGCCCATGATTGAATAGCAAAATTACCATCAAGTCCATCATCATAATTCAAATCAATCTCAAGGGCATCATCCTGTGCAACAGAAATTCCTTCAATTCCATTATCAAGCTTAATCTGAATCGCAGTATTATCGTCATCATCACACTCCATACCATTGAAAATGGTTTCAAGATAGCCTGAATCTAAAGTACAAACTGTACCTGCGGATTGGCTTAAAAACCCTGTCCCAGGATAAGATAAATCGCAATGATCTACAACCTCATCCCATGATGTATCTGTTGTAACAACATCCAAAAATGATTCCACCTGAGCACCAGCTCTTGTAGATTGTTGTTCAACCGTAGTTCTTTGTATATCCTGAAACGTTCGATATGCAACAGCGCCCACAACAAGAGCTGCTATCAAAATCATGACAAGAACAAGGACTAAGGCTTGTCCTGATTCATTTTTCATGAAGATTTTCAAAAAGATTTTCCTTGTCTGTTTTTTCTCTTTCTCAGTAATTTTGAGCATTAAATTTCAGACGTATAAATAAGTACTATAACAATATAACTGAAAAACAACGATCATTCAATATTTTTTAAAACACATAAAATATTAGGAATCCTCCAAACATATAAATTACAAGGTTTCAGTTCTAGTTATTATAGTTGCTTGCTTTATAAACCCTTTTACAATAGGATTATTGGTAGATTTCTCCCGAACCGAGTCGGCACTCAAGGTAAGAAGAATTTTAGTAGTACCAGAACTAATATCAGGAACAACATCAAACGTTAAAGTCTTAACATTAATTGTCTTAACATTTGTCAAAGTGCCAACATATCCATCTCCCCAATCAATTTTGAGCTGACCGACACCAGAATTTGTCACTCTGTAAATTCTTACTATATTTGAAGTTTCAGCCAACATAAACTCTAAAGCATTACAAGCACTAGTACACGAAGAAAATGTATTTGAATTTTGATTATACGAAAGAGCCTGTATTGATGCAGGATCAGCACTTTTAATAGCTCTACGAATCACTTCCACAGAGAATTCAGTTCCCTGTCGCATCTCCATCCGGGTATCAACATAGTAAGAATTTCGTACAATAGATATGACTACAACATTAACCATAAGAAGTACAACACCAAGAATTACAATTGTCATAAGCACCTCAATCAACGTGTAGCCTGCGTTTCTTTTGTCTAGTTTTAATTGTTGTTTTTTTATTTTCATTAAATACCAATAAACTTTATCTAAATTACTATAATTATCAATTATTTCGGGATATAACCAACAACCTCTCTCGGCTCAATCATCTCATCCCTTGGAGGAAGCATTCCTACCTTAACAGTTATTTTCCACATATTACCATTGTAAGGCGGCTCAACAACAAAATATCTATAAAACAAGTTATTGGGACTGCTGTTGAGTTTCAATTTTTCACAATGCGTACTATTGGCATTTGTAGAACATAAATCAGTCCCGGCAGATGCGATCGTGTCAGAACTTGTCACATAATAATTTCCAGGAACCATATTACTATTAATATTGAATGCTGTTGGATTATTTGTCCTAATCCAACGCAATTCTTCCATACCTTCGATTGCATACTGATTCATAGCATCCCTCATTTCTGTCCGTTTAGCTTCTTTTATAAGACTAGCAGATAAAGAGAGAAGGGCAGCACAACAAATTCCCCCAATAGCAAGTGAAATCAAGCTCTCAATAAATCCGCTGCCGTTTTCATTTTGCCAGGAAAAGAATTTTTGGAGACTAGTTAATTTCATTTTTAAATTCATGCCTGCGACTTACCTGCTAATTTAGAATAATTGTAATTTTTACTGAATACATAGTCATAATTCATAAATTTTTCATGAGGAAGCAATACAGCGTCAGCAATTACTACATTGCTGTCAACATAAATCTGCCCAGAATAATCAACTACAACGGACATGCGATTGTTATCCCTGTTCAATTGAAGAACAATTGATTGACCGGAAGTGAAGTTTAACTTAGTTCGATTGTTTTTGTGATAAATGCTTGGTCTACCATTCACTGATTCAAATACTAGAAATCCAATATTATTTGTGTAACTACTTACTCCTGGAACACCAGCATTGAAATCCAATTCCCCAGAGGTAACTTTCACACCTCGTCGACCATCAAAACCGGCAAGACCCCAACTACCACTACAAACATCACCATTTAAATAATTACCGGGGATTACTACATTACTTAAAGGATATTCCTGATACTCTGACGAAGTACTACACCATTTGAAAAGAGAATAATTCAAAGAACCTGTTGCATACATACTCCGTAGGTCAATACCAATTCCGTAAACCCATTTTTCATTTCTACCTCGATTTAACAGCATCGCAGAGCGTTGAGCATAAGAAAGATCAGCTCTTAAATTTAGGGCTGCCTGCCTTAAAGTCATGGCAGATCGAAGTCCCATAAATCCGCTCCAGGATAGACCAATCAACACTGTCGTAATAACTAAAACAACAAGCATCTCAACGAGGGTAAAACCTTTAGAATTTTTAATAAGTTTTCGTATACTTTTAGAACTTGCAACCGTTGTCATAGAGTAGGCAGTAAAACAAATAATCTGATAATCTGGCAAAACTAATAAATACCCAAACCTAAATATAGAATAACAGTATAATAAATCAAATCTCCCCACAACAAACTAATCACAGAACCAAGTGCCATAAAAGGTACAAATGGGATAGTTTTGCCTTTTATTTTTTTATTTTTAATTAACATCAGTATAACACCATAAAGAGCACCTGAAAACACAGCTATCCACCAGGAAATAAATGTTTTATTAACACCTAGAGAAAGACCAATTATTAAAGCAAGTTTTGCATCTCCCCAACCAAAAGCCTGAACCTTGCGGTTTATTAGCGGAAAAATTCCAAGCATAGAAAATATATTAACAATGGCAAAAACAAGAGAATATCCTAATGCAGCAAACAAATAATTCTTCACAAGATGAATATCAAAACCATTGTATATTACATAAATAATACTTGATAGAAATATCAACATTGCTGCAACTAAAAGATATTTATTGGGTACTATTCCATATTTAATGTCATAAATACTAAAGAAATAACAATACGTGACAACAAACCATCCAAA
Organism: Candidatus Dojkabacteria bacterium; assembly: GCA_016929645.1. Classification (GTDB taxonomy): domain Bacteria; phylum Patescibacteriota; class Dojkabacteria; order SC72; family JAFGCJ01; genus JAFGIK01. Next base: position 6,580 of record JAFGIK010000079.1, on the reverse strand, counting down.
AAAGGTCATTCCGAAGTTTCCCATAAATTTCAGCCAGATAAGAGAAAAAAAGATAAACATTAGAGCTTCAGATACAAAGTGCAGAACAGTTATCCTACGCTTACATTTCCAACACCTGCCACCACTCAAAACCCAGCCAAAGACAGGAATCAGCTCAACAAAATTTAATTTCCGTTCACAATTGTCACAATGAGATCTTTTCCTTGTAATATTTTTAAACATAGAATTATCACCGCCAAAAACGGCCACATTAAGAAAGCTAGCGATAGATGCACCAATCATCCCAACCAGGAAAACCGTAACACTCGCATATAAATCACCCAAATAAAATCCCTCAAAACAATTAAGATATGATTAATAATAAAAGGTATTAAACTCAAGAGCAAGCACTATACAATAATCTCAGGTTTAATCATAAAACTTACTTTTTTAGACCTAAAGATATCAACAGAAACAGACACACATCAAACAAAAAGTAAAATATATATCTAATAAAAAAGGGAGAGGCAAAAGCCCCTCCCTTTTAATTCAAGAACAAGACTAAACACATCAAGAACCAGCACCATTAACAATAACATTATTAGCAACATTTCCAACAATCGTTGTACCAGTGGTCGGAGTAACAGTAGTTCCTACAATCTTAGAGGAAGTTACTAGATTTCCTGTACCAGTACCAACACCATTTCCTGTACAAAAATATTCGTTATTTGCTCCCGCAGCGGTCTCCAATCCTACGCAGACAACAAATTTAGTCGCACAACCAGATGTCCCACTATATATGTAATAATACCTAGTACCATTGTTCCCAGGATCGAAACTACCTTCGAAATACTCATTTAAATTATTATTTACAAGAGTAGTCATATTTGCAGGGTTTGGATAACATTCATGATTTGAATAATAAACTTGAGCAGCTTTTTCAATATTTGATGCAGCAGTTCGTCGTTTAGTATTTCTAGAAGCTCTCATTGCATAGCCAAGACCAGCAACAGATAATCCAACAAGAACTGCAATAATAACCATTACGACAAGAAGCTCAACAAGAGTAAAACCTCTTTGTCTTTTGGCAGATTTAGCCTTCATAAAATATAAAATAAATTAATTTAATTGTTTTTGTCTATATTTAGACTAACACCATTATTTACAAGTTTCAAGTCAAAATAATAAATAATAGCAGAATTAATAAATGGCTACTCCATAACAGTCGCAATAGAGAATAGAGGCAAATAGACTGCAACCGCAATAAATCCGACTACTACTCCCATAACAATAAGCATGACAGGCTCCAAAATAACAGCAAGATTGTCTGAAATCATTTTAACCTCATTATTGTAATACTCCGCCATTTTTTGAAGAATAGTTTCCAGTTTACCTGTTTCCTCACCAACAGAAATCATCTGACTAACAATTAGTGGAAATCTTTCTTCTCTGGAAAGAGGCAAAGCAAGTGAACTACCTTTCTCAACTTCTTTGCTTGCAGTCTTAACTGCCTGTGCAAACCAGACATTACTCAATGACTCGGATACAAGATCCAAAGCATCAAGTATTGGAAGTCCGCTACTAATAAGTAAAAACAATGTATTTGTAAATTGTGCAAGCTGAATTTTTGTAATAAGATTTCCAAAGATTGGAAGTTTCAATTGAAAATCATGCCATACATTTTTACCGCCAGGAGTATCAATATAATATTTTAATCCCGCAGCTCCGGATGCAAACACAATCAATAAAATCCACCAGAATTTCCTTGTGAACTCACTAATCGCTATAAGTACTTTTGTTGCCTTAGGAATATCACTCCCGAATTCTGCATACATATCCGATACTGATGGTATGAGAAACAGCATAACCAAAGCAACAACAGCAACAATCACTACAAGTATAATCGCAGGATATATAAGTGCAGATTGGACCTTCTGTTGAAACTCCTGTTGATGTTCAAGTTCATCCGCAAGCTTGAGGAACACTTCCTCTAATTTACCACTATCCTCACCAGCTTTAATAAGATTCAGAATTATATTATCAAAAACGCTTGGATGCTTCTTGAAAGATTCCGCTAAACCCTTACCGCCTTCAACATCAGCAAGAACCTGCTTTAAAACGGTTTTAAATTGAGGATTGTTTGCCTGAACAGCAAGAATTTCAAGTGCCTGGGTGAGAGGTAAGCCAGAAGAGACCATAGTCGCAAGCTGTCTCATAAATACGACCTTTTCCGCAATAGGCACACCTCCCACATTTACTTCGGATAACGTACCAAAGAACGACACTTTCTCAGCAACAGTTACAACTATCAGACCTTGAGTTTGTAGAAGTTCTACGACTTTAGTTCGAGACTCAGCCTCAAGCTCGCCTCGCTTAATGGCTCCTTCTTTTGTCCTTGCAGAATAAGCATACTTTTTCATTACTTTTTAACGTTTTTTTAATTTAATATTCAAATAAAAAGTTTATTTCGCAAATTACTTGCAACAATTTATTACGATTTCATTAATCTCCTGACTTCTTCAGGATTTGTTGAATTATCCTCAGCCTGTTCGATAGTAATTAGACCCTCACGAACAAGTTCAACAAGTGAATGATCCATGGATTTCATACCAATATCAAGACTGGTTCTTATAACATTATCAATCTGATGAGTCTTACCCTCTCGAATAAGATTTCTTATTGCTGCATTTGCTATCATAATTTCATTAACAGCTCTTCTGCCACCGCCTTTTATAGGAAGCAATCGCTGAGCAACAACGGCTTGAACAATTATTGAAAGCTGAGCTCGCACTTGAGATTGTTGATGCTCTGGAAATACATCAATAATACGATCAATTGTCTGTGCTGCATTATTTGTATGCAATGTTGCAAACACAAGGTGACCAGTCTCAGCAAGAGTAATTGCCGAAGCTATGGTCTCAAAATCACGCATTTCACCAACAAGTACAATATCAGGATCCTGACGAAGTGCACTTCGAAGAGCAATCTCCCATGAATGAGTATCTTCATGCATTTCTCTCTGATCAATAAGCGCTTTTGCCGGTGAATAAACATATTCAATAGGATCCTCTATCGTAATAATATGCTTTGGGAATGACTCATTAATTTCCTGCAGCATAGCAGCTAAAGTCGTACTCTTACCTGAACCCGTTGGTCCGGTTACAAGTACAATGCCATGAGGCAATTTAGTAAATTGATGAAAAACACCAGGAAGCTTTAGCTCCTCTATAGAACGAATTCTGCTTGGAATTAAACGCAACGCAGCGGCAGGTTTACCTTTTTCATAATATGCATTAACTCTGAATCTCGCCTTTCCATCAGCATATGAATAAGCAAGATCAACTTCGCGATTTACTTCCAGAAGCTCACGCTTATTTTCCGGAAGTATTGGCAATATCAAATCAAGAGCTATTTCCTCATCAATAGCATTGTTATCGACAGGAACCAAATCACCATCAACTCTCAAAAGTGCTGGATAGTCAACCGTAAGGTGAAGATCAGAAGCATCTTGTTGTACAACCATTTCAAGTAAACTCTCAATCGTATAAGGATACTTCCCAGAAATAGTCTTAGAAGGAGCTACATTTTCAGTCTCTGTGACCGAATCAACAACAGGACTAGCGACAGAATTTACAGGAGGGTTAGCAATATCAGAATTAGTACTAGTATGCTCAGGTTGAGAGACAGGTTTAACATTTCCTAAATCACTAGCATCTGCACCAGCAATATTAACATCAACAACAGGGGCTTTACTCTCGGCAGCTTTATTCTCGGCAGCTTTTAATGCATCAAGATCAGCCTGAACTTTTGAAACACCAGATACGGAACTTGGAACACCAGCACTAGAAACTGATTTGATTTGATCACCAGTGGGTGAAGACAAAGATGAATCAGAAACATTCAAATTCTTAGCAACTGCGTCTTGATTTGGATCAACATTACTTTCTAAGGTAGAAACAGCTGCTTTTATTGGTTGAACCTGCGGTTTGGTAACATTGTCATTTACAGAATCAGAGTTGCTAATATCTTTAGTTTTATCATCGCTAGTAGATGTAACAACAGAGTTTTCTTTTGTATCTGAATCTTTAGTACTTTTCCCCAAAAAATCACTCTTCCAGCCAGAAAGCTTTTTAGCAAGATCTGCTAAAGAAGAGTCCACTCCATTATTATTTTTCGTTGATGATTTAGCTGACGACGAAGAATTGTTCACAGCAGAAGTTGCAACAGGTTGTCCAGGCATAGACACAACTTTTGCCGGCGGCTGAACCACATCTTGCGATGCAGATTGAACTGTGGTTTGAGATACCGTTTGTTGAGATACCGCCTGTGATACTGGTTGTACAGCAGGTACAGGATTCGCACTAGAAGATGTCGGACTAACACTGGCGGTAGGCTCACTACCGGAAACCGTAGACGTCCCACTAGAAGGGTAAGAGAAATCCAACCCAGTTGGCTGGACTACTGGAGCTGACTGAACTGGAACAGTATTTGCAGAATTTGTATTATTTACAAGATTATTTTGAGGCAACGAAGAAGAAGTCCCGTTAACCATTCCTGATTTATTGTTATTATCCATAACTTTTTATTAAAATTAAAACTAAGATAAATTATTAATCCTTACTGACTCTAAGAACCTCTTCAATCGTTGTAATGCCCTCCAACGCTTTCAAATAACCATCTTGCATAATGGTCACCATACCATCCTTGATTGCTTGTAAGTTAATATCGGCAGAACTTTTATTTTCCATAATCATTCGTGAAATTCGATCAGTGATGCTTATCACTTCAAAAATACCAATACGTCCAGAATAACCAGTATACCCACATTCATCACAACCCTTTCCTTTATATAAATAAATATCATAGTGTCCATTTCCCCTATCAACAGGACATTCAACCTTTACTCCCGTCATACTTTGTGTTGGGTCTTGCTTACATTTGGCCTTAAGATAATCAATTACATTAAAATTTTGAATATTTCCAAGAACTTTATTTATATCATCAATTTCTGGCTGGGAAACAAGATACGGCTCAACACAATGTTTACATACTTTTCTAACAAGTCTCTGTGCAATTACACACTGCAAAACAGCAGATAAAAGATATGTTTCAAGACCCATATCAATCAAACGGGGAATTGCAGCTGCAGCGCTATTGGTGTGAATTGTTGATAATACCAAGTGTCCAGTCAAAGCAGCTTGAACTGCAAGCCTAGCAGTTTCCCCATCACGAATTTCTCCGACCATGATGATATCAGGATCTTGACGAAGAATTGATCGAAGACCAGAAGCAAAAGTAAGACCAACATCAGGATTCACCTGCACTTGATTGACTCCGGGAATTCGTATCTCAACAGGATCCTCAAGTGTAATAACATTAACATCAATCTTATTAATTTTATCAATCGTACCAGCTAGAGTTCTTGATTTACCACTACCAGTAGGACCACTAATTAAAACAATACCACTAGTATTCTTTACAGAGTCAACATAAGCTTTATAGGCACTTCCACGCATACCCGTTGATTCAAGTGGAGCTATACCTGATGAACGATCAAGAAGACGCATTACAATTTTTTCACCAAAGACAGTTGGAAGACTACTAATACGAAGATCAATGTTCATACCTCCGACTCTGATAGGAATACGACCATCTTGAGGAATTCTCTTCTCATCAATCTTCATAGTTTTTGTCATTATTTTTATCCTGGCAACAATTGCAGAATGAACAGATCTTGGAAGTCGAAGTTTCTCTGCCATAATACCATTCACCCTGTAGCGAATTCGGATATCTTTTTCCATAGGTTCAATATGAATATCCGAAGCTTTCACTTTTGCACCATACTGAAGAATAGAGTTCACAATCCTTGCCACAGGAGCATTGATAAGCGAGCTTTCTGCAGCAGTAATATCTTCAACAACATCATCAATCTCCGTCACAGGCTCTTCCACATCTTCAAGTGCCAGATTTACTTCAGATGAAATACCACCCTGGCCAAATTTTTTATCAAGAGTTTGAAGAATTTGAGTATTCGAAGCAATAAAAACCTTTAGTTTCTGATTACTTTTAATATCTCTTTGTATCGCCTGAATTGCCGGAACATCAAATGGGTCAGACATTGCAATATGAATCTCAGTCTCCGTTTCTGAAAAAGGTACAGCTTTATGCGTTAACAATAAGTCCTGATTAATCAAAGTCGTTAATTTTTGAGGAATAGTGACCGTACTTAAATCAACAAAAGGTATATTAAATTCTTCAGACTTAGCCTTCGCAAGCTGATCCTCAGACACATACCCAAGTTCAATTAGAACCTGCTCCTGAGATTTATTCGTTTTCGTAACCTGAACCTTGACCTCATTGGTTTGATCTTGGCTAAGTATTCCTTTGTTTTGAAGGATTTCGAGTACCTTTGTACTCATGGGCAGTTCACAAAGAAAATTAGTTATCTAATTCATAACAACAGTTTTTATCTACGATGATAATATTATACGACATAAAACGAGTCAACATGATCACTCTACTCATCGGGTAGATAATGCCCACCTACATGGTTCACAAAAATGGGACCAGTTGCGAGAATTGAGAGATCTAACCTATCAAT
>JAFGIK010000078.1 GCA_016929645.1 Candidatus Dojkabacteria bacterium | reverse complement strand
TTTCTACAAATTCCCTGTTCTATTTTATGATACACTTCATTCAACCTCATTCTCCAAAAGTGGGCATTATCTACCCGATGACCTCATGTCAGAAATCAAAAAAAAGAATATACACGTCTTCTAGAAAAATACTTCAGGACAAAACAAAATTTTATTTATATTAATTAATTTTGACATTGATTTCCTACAAACTGTATAATCTAAACATTTAAATTGTATTGAAAATAAACATTTTTTAACAACCATGGGACTTTTTGACAAAATACAACAACAAAGAATTGATAAAGCAAATGAATTTAGAAAGAAAGGAGTTGACCCTTATGCAACAACATCAAAACGCACAAACTTTGCAGCAGATATAACCGAGAATTACGAAAAATTTGAAGGGAAAAAAGTCACAGTCGCAGGAAGACTTTTATCTATGAGAGACTTTGGGAAACTTGCATTTGCTAAATTACTAGACCAAACAGAAAACATTCAGCTTTGGATGATCAAAGAGAAATTAGGTGATAAATGGAATGACATTAAACTCTTTGATATTGGCGATATTGTCGACGCCACAGGTATTGTGACCAAGACCAAAACAGGAGAAATTTCAATTGAAATAACTGGTCTACAGATCCTAACAAAATCAATCAATCCATTACCTGAAAAATGGAGCGGTTTAAAAGATATTGAAACAAGGTACAGAAAAAGATACCTCGATGTATTATTAAATGCAGAAGTAAAGAAACGACTTCTTGCCCGAGCTCAAATAGAAAGAGCCATAAGGGAATTCTTGTGGTCGAAAGACTTTATTGAAATTGACTGTCCCGTACTTCAATCAACCTATGGCGGCACAAATGCAAAACCTTTTACAACTCATGTAGACTCCCTTGATATGAAGGTGTATCTTGCAATATCAAACGAACTTTATCTTAAAAGAGCAATCGTTGCAGGCATCGAAAACGTTTTTACAATCGGACGCCTATTTCGCAACGAAGGTGTCGACAAATCACACAATCCAGAATTCTCAATGTTAGAAACAATGAGTGCATATAAAAACTACGAGTACAATATGGATCTAACTGAAGAAATGTATCGTTACATCTGTGAGAAAGTCTTCGGAAAAACAGAATTTACTATCGCAGGAAAACAAATCAATTTCGATCAAAAATGGGAACGAATAATGATTGTCGACGCAGTAAGAGACAGGAAGAAGCTAGACTTCGACAAAATGACTTTAAAAGAAGCAAACAAAGAGCTTGATAAACTCGGACTAGAACCTCAAAAAAGCGTAGGGGAAGCATTAATAGAATACTTTGAGGCAACAATCGCACCCACTTTGATTCAACCAACTATTGTATACGGTCACCCAGTGGAGATTTCACCATTATGCAAAAAAATACCTGGAAGTGACAAATATGTTGAACGGTTTGAACTCTACATCGGTGGCATGGAAACCGGAGACAACTGGACCGAACTCAACGACCCGATTGAACTTCGAAAAAGATTCGAAGAGCAACAGAAACGTCACGAGCAAGGCGATGAAGAAGCTCATCCAAATGACTTAGATTTTGTCGAAGCCATGGAATACGGTATGCCACCAACAACAGGTCTTGGCCCTGGAATTGAAAGAATGGCAATGATGCTAACAGAAACGGAGAACATCGATGATGTGATTTGGTTCCCATTGATGAAAACCAATTGAAGACCCGACTGAAGGCCGAGACTCAGCTTCATGAAAATTTAATGAAAAAAACACAGACTAAGCCTTTCTTAATAGGACTTTTATAAAGCCTTGAAAAATGAGAACTCCTAAATATTCTTTCGTGATAATAAAATAACAAGTTTTGATTGATTTCAAAGGGAAAATTTAAACTCGGTTTTATTTTATCCTATCAATATGACATTTATACAATATTTCGCTTTGGAGATTTATATACTCAGTCAGAACCTTGGTATGTATTAAAAAACCGTACGTAATTCAGTACGAATAACAAGAACTTAATCATCTATCTAGATTAAACTTTCATGAAGCTGAGTCTCGGTCTTCTACTCGTACGTCAATAGCATCAAATTACTATTTTCAACTGGAGCGTAAACAATAAAAAGGGCCCAAAGTTCTTTATTATCGCTTCTAGACTCCGCACTTATTGAAATTTTGACTTTCATATCATCATTTTCATAAGCCTCTGACTCAGGTATAAGATTTTCATCCTTGTCATAATACAAAAGAATCATACTTAAATTGTATGAAGATGTATTGCTCATATTGTTTTCGTAAACTAATCCATGAAGTTCCTTCATTAATTCTAACTCTTCGTCTGATTCCTTGACTTTTCCTAGTTTATGAAAAATTGTATTAATTGAGTTTTTCATTGATATAGGACTGCTATTTGGACTACTAAAAGGAATGGTACTTCCTCTAAAGTTATTTGTAGCAATAATATAGAAAAGTATAAAACAACAAACGGCAAACAAAATTAGTACAACCGAAAATATTGAAAAAGGAAACTTTTTATTTTTTTTAGTAGCATTCATATATGAATTATAACACCGAGACTCAACTTCATGAAAATTTAATCTCACGTCACCAAAAAGTATAATATTTAAAGCAATTTATGGAATAGGAATTTGATCAAAACAGAAATACAATATTTTCAAATGAACACTAACTTTATACTTTAACAATTTCCTTTTACAACACTGCAAAGTGAAACCGAGTCTCAACTAGTTACGTAAAGATAACCTTTAACAATACAAAGGTCAAACCATTTTCTAATTTCGGGAAAACTTAATAATAGAATATTATTAAAACCTTAAAATACCCAACTATCACAACAGTCACTTAATGAAATTTTCATGAAGCTGAGTCTCGGTCTCAACAAGGCTCAACAAGACTCTCAATGGGCGGTACAAGACTCGAACTTGTGACCTCTTCGATGTCAACGAAGTGCTCTAGCCAGCTGAGCTAACCGCCCACTTGAGTGTGACTAATTTAACCTCATTTTATCAAATAACAATGTTGACTTTATTTTGTCACGATCTCGCTATCAAACAAAATTATTAGAAATTTTGTTTGATACATACACTGTAAAAGGTACTGCTTAAAGAATAGATTTATTTTACCCTACTTGATTATCTTGTCAATAAGACCATAATCAACTGCTTCCTTTGCACCCATCCAATTATCACGGTCTGCATCCCGCTCAAGCTTCGATTTACTCTTACCTGTTTGTTTAGCAAGAATTGCGTATATTTTATTTCTTGAACTTACTATGTGTTTTGCCGCAATTTCAATTTCAGTCGCTTGACCTTGGGCTCCCCCAATTGGCTGATGGATTAGAATCTCAGCGTTTGGAAGTGCATAACGTTTACCTTTTGTTCCGCTTGATAGGATAACAGCACCCATACTTGCTGCAACACCAACGGCTATGGTTGATACATCAGGCTTAATATGCTGAATCGTATCTACAATAGACAAACCAGGAAGAATCTCGCCTCCATAACAGTTAATGTAAAGCTTAATATCATCAGTTGCACTTTCTTTTTCAAGGAATAGAAGCTGAGCAATGATTAAATTTGCTACATCAACATCAATCCCTTCTCCAAGAAATATTATCCTATCTTCAAGTAATCTTGAGAAAATATCGTAAGCTACCTCACCTTTTGCTTTTTTTTCTATAACTGTAGGAATTAAATGTCCCATAAATAAAATTGTTTCAAATTAAGGTTTATTAAATTCTAAAGTATTATAACATGAAAATTGAATTTCAAAGTATGAGATTTTTAACAAAAATCATAAGAAATATCAATCATTTCCTAATTAATTTCAAAAGATTGTACTATTTTATTAATTGTATCTAAATAGATTAACTCTTCAGGTGTTGATGCTTCAGAAAACTCTGTAAAAAATATTGAATAGACCATATTATCAATAACAACGTAGTAACTAACTATCAACCTTTCATATTCTGGACCTGCATCAGTATACAAAGATACAACTTTATATGATACCTGACCATCAATAGATGAATATTCCGAACTGATAAAAGTATCATTGGTGTTCTTCTTATAAAGACTTATATCACCACCACCATATTCAATATATGGCGCCACCTCCATACCCAAACATATAGTTGAATCAGGATAACAGTTATCAACTTGCGGAATATCAACACCTGCAGGACCATAAAATTGTTCATATTCTGGAGGATATTCAAAAGTATATCGACCAAGTGGATCAACGTAAACATTCCAACCTGGATTTGTTGCGACTAATGTTGGTTTAGTATCAACTGGTTGATCATCATTACTTTCTACAGTATCTTCAGCGGATTTGGTATCGTCATCGGAATCATTCGATAAATCACTATCAGCCGATTTTTCATCATCCACACTTTCCTTGCCTTCGTTATCTGTAATCACTGAATTATTATCTTTCGCTAACAATCCGATAATAATTACGGAAGTTACAACAACGACAAGAGCACCACTAGCTAATAACCATGATTTACCTGTCATATTTTTAAATATATTTCTCATACTTTTTGCAACACTAATTTTAGATGATTTAACAATACTTCGGCTCATAACCTCGATATCTGCAATCAATCGAGCTGATGGCTGCAACTCCTCAACAAGTGATAAATCCATAAGACCTCTGAATATCACTGGGAGAACAACCGTATCTTTGTTATGACCTTTCTTTTCAAGGTCTTTTCGCATTTTGGTCACAGCCCTGTAAAATTGTGTTTTAACACTGTTTTCATTAATTTCCAATATGTCTGAGATTTCACTAAACTTGTACTCTTCCCATATTTTTAATATGACTATTTCTCGAGTACTAACAGGAAGGTCAAAAAGCACAGTATGTAAATCTTTTTGAACCACATAATCAACATGTTCATTAGAGACATCCAAACCTTCAATTTCTTCATACTCAGAGTTCTCAGGAAGGATTTTCAACTCTTTTGATCCTTCGTAAACTTTATTTCGTGCAATTTTTATTATCCAGTTTTTGATTGAAATGCCAGTCCATTTGAATTGTTCTAATTTCTCCATTGCTGTAAGAAATGAATCCTGAGTTATCTCCTCTGCTTTATCCTTATTTTTCACAAGAGAATACACGTATCGAAACACATCTTTTGTATATTCCTCATAAATTGGAGAAAAAGCCTTAAGATCTGACTTCGACTCCTCTATTATCAGTTTTTCCTTTTTCAACTTCATTTCGTAGAATTTAATAACTTATATACAAATATAATGAAAACAAGAGAAAAAAGTTTCAAATAAAGAAAAGGTCAAAATATAATGCAACAAACGTATCACCATGAAGATCTAGCACCTCCGCCACCAAAAGATCCGCCACCACCACCAAAAACACTTCTGGAAGAAGAACCAAACGAAGATCGGGTAGAAAATCCACCCCAGGTACGAAACCAAGACGTCGGACGATTTAGTTGACTTAATTTTTGATAATTCTTTGACAAAATATAGTCAAACAAGAGGCCAATGGGAGTAAAGATCATTGGTAAAATTACAAACGATGCATATCGCAAGACACCCAGACCCTCGATCGGAAGTAAACTAAAAGAATAAACAATCGAAAGAATAAACCCAAGCAATCCTCCCAGCCACCAGCTTTTTGTTCTAGCAAGAAAGGATGCTGTGTAAGGTATAAAAAATAGAGTGACAAAGAATAAAACATTTAAACACGTAAGATCTTCAATTCCAGTAACCTGTTCAAAACTTGAAACACCTTCATATTCTCCTTTTGCAGCGGCTATAATTGAATCTACCCCAGCCTCAACCCCTTCGTTATATTTTTCTTCCTTGAAATAAGGCTTAATATCGTCATCAAGTATATGTTTTGCCGTAATATCGGGAATCGCACCTTCCAAACCGTAACCAACATCTATCCTCATATCCCGGTCATTCATAACAATTGTTAAGATTACACCGTTATCATTTTCTTCCTTGCCAGCTTTCCATTTTGAATTACTATCTGTTAATTCAGGGATAAATTGGTCAAGTGTTGTATTTTCAGGTAATTCATCAACAATTATCACAAATATTTCGACTGATTCTTCTTTATCAAAAGTGGCAAGCTTTTGTTCCAGAACATCGTCGTTAGAGATAACATTTGCAAAATCGTTTACATAACCTTGAGGATCAGGAAAATCAATCTCATAGGAAGCCCTTGCTTGAGAAATAGTCAATCTTGAACCCAACCCTAACATTAAAATCGCAATAATCAAAAACCATCGTTTAAATGTCGAGAATCTTATATTTTTCAAGCAAATACCCCTTAATCTCTTAATATATTATTATGTACTGTACCAAATTGGCCAAAACAATCCTTGGCAATTTAATACTATTGAGCATTATTCTGCTCTTGGTTACTTTGATCCATACTATTATCAGTTTCCTCCGTATTTGTAGATTCATCTTCGTCAGAAAGATCAACTGTAGGTGCAACATCAGAACCCTCAATAGACTCAAATCGTTCTTTCGCATCAAATTGAAGGAAAAGATCATTTATAACATTATTGGGGAAGATTTTGATCATCTTGTTAAATTCTGTAACTTCGTCATTATATCTATTTCGCTCAACTGCAATTCTATTCTCAGTTCCCTCAAGTTCAGTCATAAGATCTGTCACCACTGTATCACTTTTCAACTCAGGATAATCTTCAATAATTACAAGAAGCCTGCCAAAACTAGATTCAAGATCATTTGCTGCATCAATTTGTGCTTGTGAACCAGAATCTGCATTTGCATATCTTGTCCGAGCATCAGCAATTTTAAGGAAAATCTCATCTTCTTGCTCCATATATCCCTTTACAGACTCAACAAGATTAGGTATCAAATCATATCTTCGCTGATACTGTGTCTCTACTTTTGACCAGGCATTATTAACTTCTTCCTCCTTCATTACAAGTTGATTTCTAAGACCAATTACCATAAAGGCAACAACAACAAATAAAACCAAAATTGTTGCAAGGAAAATTCCCAAACCTACTAGAAATTTCTTCATTTCAAGAATATTTTAAATTTATGTAATTAATTCACATAACAAATTACGCACAATTACTGTTTTATTAGAATATCAGAAACTTAACATTTTGATAAGTTTAAGGTTAACAATGAAGGAATAATTGATATTCATGAAAAATCCGTTGATAAAGGCTAACGAATGGAATATTTTCAAGTTCTAGTTGCTTTTAAGTCAGATTTACTCTTAGATCTCTTAACTACTCAGATTTTCCTTTTTTCTCATTAGTATCAGCTACAGAAATACCTAACTCCTTTAGAAAATTTGAATATGATTTTCTTTTCATTACAATCCGTTTAATGTACGATCTCCAGTAAGAATCTTCGTACACATCAGGCTTAGCATTTTTATTTTGTGCTTTTATTAGGTCAATCTCAGATTGCAGTTCAGGCTCTGAAACCTCAACCTTCCTGTCTTTAGCGTAAGATAGCAAAAATACATCATGCTCAAGAGCTTCTTTTGAGTCACCTAGCCATTGGTCGCGAAGCTGCTCCATTGTAACCCCACGAATTTTACAGAATTGATCAGAAGAAACATTCATCTGCTTAAGTTGTTGATTAAATGATCGCTCTCTTTCTGCAGCTTCATATTTGATTAACGCTTCCGGAATATCAATTTTGGATAACGTTATTGCCTCATGAAGAAGGTGATGCTGATAATTATCCTCAACAACACGATCCTTTTGAACCTTTATTGAGTCCTTGATTTCCTGTTTAAAAGAGTTCATATCCGTTGATTTAAAACCAATAGTTTTCGAAACATCCTTAACCCACTCATCATCCATATTTTTATGATCACCTTTTTTAGACTTATCCTGCCAAAGCTGTTTCAAAACAGATTCAATTTCGCTATCTTTAACGGAAGAATCTTCCTTTTTCACTTTCTTTAAAATTGGCCTCAAATCAGGGACTTTGAATTCTGGAAGAATAGCTATCGAAGCTTTGTATACAATTGGCTTATCTTTTTCAAATGTAACAATTTCATAGGAAACAGGAGCAACAGGCGTCACACTTTCTTCCTTAAGCACAGAGGTTGTGACCTTAGGCATAAGCTCTGACATTGCTTTTCCATTCGCCTCTTTACCCTCGCTCATCTCAACCATGTCTGCAGGTGCTTTGCCTGGCCTAAATCCCTTAATCCTAAAGTTTTTTTGTAATTTCTTTAATTCTTTCTGATATTGAGTTTTATACTCAGCAAAATCTATTTCAATTTCATACACAATCTCAGTTTTAGATTTATCTTCTCTTGAATAACTGATTTTATTGTTTTCTTTTAATGTCTTTTTCATAATTGGAAAGTATACCATAAATTTAAACTACACTGTTACACAAAAGATTTCAGCGTAGACATTCAATAATAACATATGGTTGATATTTAGTTTTCAAGATATTCAAAATATTCAAAAAATTCGAAAAAAGAATATAGAACGTTAATCATCCATAGATTACCTTTTGATTTGATTCTATATGAACGAGCCTTGCTTATCCTGAACAGCAATAACAACAAGCCTTTTATCTGAAGTCCACAGAGGAGTACAAGTTATCAAAGTTAATCTGCTATCACTACTATCCTGAAGCACACTAGTATCGTTCTTTTCTACAACTTTTGTTTCAATAACCGTGTATGATAATTCTTGATCATCTTGAGATATATAGATTTTGTCTCCGACTTTCACTTCGTCAAGATTGAAAAATGTTGTCGGATCTGGTGGTATTTTATGAAATCTATGACCAATAATGACCACATTCCCTATTTCTCCTGGTTCTTTAGATAAGGGAAAATGCCAGAAACCTCTAAGCATTGAATCTTGCGATAAACCATCAACGACATTACCTTCAGCAGAGATTGAGGGTATGGATAAAACTGTATTCTTAATCTCAAGATTTGCAATATCAATATCATCGTCACCTACAAATTCTAGACTTGATTCAGAATAATTATTAGAGAAAGATGGATCAGAAACATAATCTATTTTAGGTGGGGAAAATCTAGAAAAAAGTTGGACAGATACTAAGTATCCAATATTATATGGATCTAATTGACTCAGCTTATTCTTAACCTCTATAAGATTTGAACTATTCGAATACACAAGAAGTCCAGCCACAGATAAAACAAACAACAACAAACCCACAACTGATATAAACTTGTACCCAATCCTATTTTTGTCACTTAGTTTTGACATAACAACACTAAATCAAATTAATTCATCATATACTGTAAGGGGTATATACCAAAAACTTTGCACACTATGTTGCATTTCTGTATAATGAACTTACAGATAATTATACATCTATATAAATTTACTATCTACACTGATATGTCTCCTAAAGAAGTTCGACCTATCGACCAAGAAAATAGGTCCAATACTCCAAACACTCAGAAGCAAAACAATCCCCAGAGTTCTCAAAATGGACAAAATCCACAGGGAAACAAAGGATCAGACAAGAAGAGTATGCAGAAAATCACAGAAAAAAAGACAACAACAAACAAGAAAAATGAGGATACTGCAGCAAAAGTGCTCGGAGCATTTTTAATCATAGCTGGACTTGCTGTAATCGGAGTTGTGATATTAATCTATATTTTATCAAGGCTTCCATATAGAACTGATTCCAAGATGGCTATCCCAACAATTGACGACCTTCCAAAATACACAAATGAAGACACAGTCGATGTAAAGGGCGAGGTAATTCCAGGAGAAACAGTTGGTCTTTACGTAAACGATAAACTCCAAAAGCAAACAGCTAAAGCCGATGATAATGGAAAATTCGAATTTTCAGATGTAAAACTTGACGATGAAAAAGAGTACAAATTTGAAACAGTTACATTAAAGGGATTTATTGTTAAGAAACAAAGCGAAAAGTCAAATGAAGAAGACATTATTGTTGATAGAACAGATCCTTCTAAAAAGGTTGATCTGGATTTTGATGAAAAAAGCAATACGGACACAGCCACAATCAAAGGAAAAGCAGAAGATGCAGATTACATCATCCTTAAAAAAGGTAACAAGGAATATGAGGCAAAGGTTGATGATGATGGATCATTTGAATTTGAAGACCTTCCATTAGAAGAGGGTGATAATGAATTCGAAGTATATGCAAAAGATGAGGCAGGAAACGAGGTTAAGGCATCAAAAAGTAAGATCAATATTAAATACGAACCAGATGATACTGAAGGTAGCGTAAATGGTGATGGTGCATCAACATCTGATTCGTCTGCGACATCAGGATCAAATGCACTTCCTGAATCAGCTGGAGAGCTTGATGCAGCACTAGAGATCCTTACGACTAATAAAATAATGAGTGTTATTGCACTTCTTGCAATAGCAGCATTCACTGGTAGTTCAACATTAGTTTTCTTGAAAAGCAGGAAAAGTAACTAATACAAAAGGTGATATCTAGGTAAATTAAAGGGGAGAGGCTAAAAGCCTCTCCCCTTTTCATTTTTTCCCCAATTTATTATTTTAAAATATCAACACAATACAACTTCTTGCCAAATTCAGCACAATAAACCTTGAAATAATAATTGTTTTTGAAATAAGATGGAGAAAACTCCAGCTCATTTGCATTTTGTATTGACTTAGGAGTTGCACTAGTTTTAAATATCAACCACAATTTATCAGTAATAAGACCTGTAATAGCAGTATTTGAAGATAGAAACGTATTTATATCTGTTAACGAAAAAAAAGAATACTCACCCTGCACACAAGGATGCGTATGTAAGTTAAATAAATATTGAACCTGAAGATTCTTTTTCACCTTTGTCCAGGCTATAGAATGCCTTGAGTAGACTTTGCCATTTACTGTCACGATTCTTTCTGCATAATCTCTGCGCGTCGTTGGTTTGTACATAACATTGATTAACTGTTTGGGAATATTGACGCTATCCGAAGATCCTTTTACATAGTCAGTTATTACAAATTCGATATCTGCCCACCATACAGTAACTGCCCTTTCATAGCCATCCCCAGTAGTGTATCTATGTATATCTTTAATTCTTGTCCAAAAGGTTGAAGACAGAGATATTGCATCAGGAATTATGTTATAGGACGGATAATTTGACGACTCATTCCAATATAGAATTTTATCACGCATAGAATACAATTCCATAGAATTAATCGCAGACTTACTAAATATTGACAAAGCATCTTTAAAAATATTCATGTATAATATTTTTCCTGTTATAATGATTAAGTTTTAATTAAAAAACAGCAGAATTGAAGAAATTTACAATCTGGTTAATTAAAAATTTGCATTTTATTATCGCTTTATTCTTATTAGCTTACACAATAGTACCATTTCTGTCACCTGTTTTTTTTAAACTAGGGTACAACAAGGCAGGACAATCAATACAAAATGTTTATCAATACCTGTGTCATCAAAGACCTGAACGTTCGTTGTTTTTGTTTGGCAGAAAAATGACATACTCAAGTGATGAGCTAGAAGATGCTGGATATAAAACAGCTGTACTTGGTCATTCGTTTATTGGAAATGAAGAAATGGGCTATAAGGTTGCATTCTGCGTTAGGGATACGTTTATTTATTCAACAATGTCAATTGTTGGACTTATTATTTGTTTCATTCCGAACAAAATCAAAGCAAAATGGTGGATGGTTTTACTTATGGCTTTACCAATGATGATTGATGGTACAACACAATTTATCTCAGAATTTCTATTTCTTGCCCAAGACAAGTTGAATCTTGTACTTGAAAAGCCATTTTACTTAAGTAATAATCTTAATAGAGCTATTACTGGAGCATTATTTGGACTGGCAGTTGCCCTTATTATATTTCCAGAATTAAAAGAAGTGACTAAAGATGATGAAAACAACAAAGAATCAAAAGCGTGAAGTTAAAAATGAAACTCAAGCAAAAACCATAATGTCAATCGATATTCCGACATCAACAATTATTAAGATTGTTGCAATAATAGCTATAGTTGCTGGTATTTATATCCTTCGTGACATTATTGTTGCAATATTTTTTAGCTTTGTACTGGCATCTACCTTAAAACAGCCAATTAAAAGATTGGAAAAGCTGGGCATTAAAAAGTCATTTGCAGTAACGATAGTCTATATATTGATGATTATTATTTTGTTATTGCTTATATCCGCAATATCCGTACCACTTATCAGTCAGATGTCCAAAATGTTTGATAATTTACCTACTCTGCTAAAAAATCTCGCAGAATACATCAATAACATTGCTGAATTTTTTGGTTATAATCAAAAAATTATTGATACTTCAAATCTTAAGGAAACAATAAATAAGTGGTTGTCTTCTTCTTTTATTAATTTTGATAATATTTTATCAGCAAGTGCAAACGGAATTTCTGGGTTACTTGGTGTCATTGCAAATATGTTTGGTGGAATTGTCGTTATCTTAACTGTTTTCTCACTTGGCTATTACATATCTCTTGATGATGATCGATTTGAAAGGTTTATCCTACAGAAAATTAAAGATGAAAAATTCAGAAAGAAAACAAGTAACTTTATAAACGCAATTCAGAACAAATTCGGAAAGTGGATCATGGGACAGATTACGGTTTCAATAATAAATGCTTCTTACACATGGCTATTGTTGACCCTTCTTGGTGTACCATACGCATTGCCGTTAGCATTATTCGCAGGTTTAGTTGATTGGATTCCATATATTGGTGCAACACTGGGAGCATTGCCTGCATTATTTGTAGCATCCATGACTGGAGGACCGATACAGATCATCGGAGTTCTTGCGGGATACATTGTTTATCAGCAGATAGAAAACAACATCGTGGCTCCTAAAATAATGTCAAATGCAATAGGATTGCCGCCACTTGTAATAATTATTTCATTGATGGTTGGCGCAAAGCTCTTTGGGTTTACAGGAATTTTACTTGCTGTTCCCGTTGCAGGGGTCTTACACTTATTAATGAACTATGCTGCAAAGGAAGATTGACACTTTGTATAAGTAACTCTACAATTTAACTAGCTATAATTAAAAAAACTGCCTATGTCACCTATAATACAATCACAAAAAGATGACCTTATTTTTCAGGATGAGGACTTTTCCAGTAAACAAGTTAGAGAAGAACTTGTTGGAAGAAAGGCATTATCACTATTCCAACTTAGAGATTTTGATGTACCAGTACCAAAGTTTTTTGCGTTATCGTCTACAATATTTTCTCAATATATCGCAGAAAATATAAAAGAACTGAATAAGGGAAAAATCACTGCACAGGTAATACAAAATCAAATAAATGAGGGTAAGTTTGATAAAAATATAATAGAACTTATTGATCAGTCATATTCGAGATTATCTGGTTTCGCAGATGCATGGGTTGCAGTAAGATCCTCAATTGTTTTACCTCAGGAAAAAAGTAATATTGCGTTTGCAGGCGTACTCGACACCATCCTAAATATAAAAGGCACAAGTAATATACTTACTGCAATAAAGCAAATTTATGGCAGCCTGTTCACAGAGAGAACGTTAACATACTCAAACACAAGTGGTATTTGGCTTTCAGATATAAAGGTATCAATTGTTATTCAAAAAATGGTCCAGTCCGAAGTCTCTGGTGTTCTTTTCACTCAGGACCCAATTACCCAAGATAAAGACACAATAACAATTGAATCTGTTTTTGGGCTTGGCGAAGTTATCTCGAAGGGTGAAATCACTCCTGACCAATATATTCTGAACAAGAAAGATCTCGAATTTAAAGAAAAGAAAATTATTCCCCAGGAATGGATGCTTGTGCAGAAAATCAATCGCGATGCTGGTCAAAGCGGAGTTCAAAAAATAAAAATATCAAAGGCATGGCAACACAAACAAAAGCTAGATGACAGATACCTTATCGAATTAGCAAAAATAGCAAAGACTATCGAATCAAAAAGAAAATCCCCTCAAACAATAGAATGGGTATACGAAAGTGGCAAGATAAATATACTTCAGATAAAGGATCTGCAAGAGATAAAACTTCCATTCGTAGAAATGGATAGTCAAGTAAAAGTTAGCGAATCGATACTTTCTGCTGCTGAAGAGATTTCGAAAAGATATGAGGCAAAAGAAAAAGTTAAAGAAGAAATACGAAAAAAGAAAGAAGAGGAGGAAAAGAGACGGAAAGAAGAGCAGGAAGAAAAAGAACGAAAATTAAAAGAGGAGCAAGAATTAAAAGCAGAAAGTAAGAAACTATTTGTCGAAAAACCATTAGAAAGACAGGTTGTTCATGCAACAATGGCCACAACAGTAAATCCTGAGCTTATGCCTAAGCAGGGTGAAAAACTGTTAATTACTGGAATTGGTGCTAGCCAAGGTACTTTTCGAGGCACCATTGTTATCGCAGCCGATGATAATGAATTAAAAAAACAAGAGAAACTTATCAATAAACAAACTGTTCTTGTTATTTCAGATCAAGTTCAAAATTTTCAAGGGATTGTAGAAAAGACAGGATCTATAATTACAGATTCAGGCGGTGTTACTAGCGACATATCAATTTTATGCAGAGAAAAAGGGATACCTGCAATAGTAGGCACAATAATTGCTTCAAGAATGTTAAAAAATAACGAAAACGTACTTATTGATGGTACGGTTGGTGCAATTTATGGATTAAGAGATAGCATTACTGCATCAGGGCCAAATACTGACGAACTCGTAGAGAAAACCTTTGAAAGCCTTGAATCACCAGAACAATTAAAGAAAGCAACCTCAAAATCATTTGACCAGAACTTGAATGAGATACAAAAAAATATGCTTTCTCAAGTAAATCAACCAAGTACGGCTAATGAACAACCAGAAAAACAGGGAAAGATCGATAACCCAATAGTTACGCCCAAAATAGCACAAATAAAAACGGCAACTAAAATATTCGTAGATCTATCTCAGGGATTCTTAAAAAACGATGACTGGAAAAAAGTTATCATTGATAACGATGGTATTTCATCTTTTGCGATAGAAGAAATAATTAGAAAAGTTGGACGACATCCTGATGCCTACATTACTGATAAAAACGAGAAGGAACTTATTAATATCATTGAAGAGAACATTGATGAAATTTGCAAAGAAGTTAACGGCAACCCAGTAATAATAAGCATTGGCTCAATGGATTCCGGACAATATAAAAAGCTAGTAAGAGGAAAATCAGAAGAGATCTGGAAGGATGATGATAACATATCAAGCAATACAAATGGTCTAGCAAGATTATTAAAGAAAGAAAAGGAACTAATGCTATATTTAACTGCGATCAAAAATGCAAGAAATAAAGATGGCTGGAAAAATATTTCAATAGCAATAGAATACCCAGGCTCAACAGATAATTTTAAAGAATTTAAGAAAATCGTGAGTGCATCTAAATTACGGAGATCTTCAACATTCAATATTTTTCTTACAGTGAATACTCCGGCAGAAGCTATGTCAATAAAAGAATATATGGAAATAGGACTTGATGGAATAATTATCAATACAGAAACTCTTACCAAATTTATGATGGCTTCAGATTCTGATGATCCTAGTATACTTAGAGTAATCAAAGAGATAATTGAGTCAAAGTCAATAAATGAAAGCAAGTTAATCATCAAGATTCCGGAGATATCTAAAAATCTTCTTAAATTTGCAGTCAAATCTGGAATTACAGCAATAACAATAAGTGATAAGGTCAATTCTCAACTAACCAGAAAAGAAGTTTCAAAAATTGAATCCGAGCTAATACTTTCCTAGAGAGACTTTCTTACACAAGTTCAAAAGCGAAATCTGATGCAAAGTAATTCCATAAAAACTTGTCATTTTTTTTCGATTTGATATGACTTAACAGGTACGGAATTTTCTTGAATCGAATGTATTAATATTTATGTTAATATATACACCACTGTTTAAAAAACGCATTCATTTGTATAATCGTTTCATATGCAGAACCTAAAAGTAACTCCAATGATGACTCAATATCAGGCTCTGAAGAAGCAATACAAAGATAAAATATTGCTATATCGGATGGGAGATTTTTATGAGACATTCGGAGAAGATGCTGAAATAACGGCAAGAACATTGAATATTGCACTTACCTCAAGAGATAAAAATGACGACCCTACTCCACTTGCTGGATTCCCACATCACGCATTGGATCAATATCTGCCAAAACTAGTTGCAGCAGGATATAACGTCGCAGTCGCAGAACAAACCGAAAATCCAAAACAAGCGATTGGCATCGTTAAACGAGAAGTAATAAGAATTGTTACTCCAGGAACTCTGACTTATGAGAGGAAAGGATCAGAAAATGAAAATAATTATCTTTGTTCAATGTTTGCTTGCAAAAACATCTACGGATTGGCTTGTTGTGATCTTTCAACAGGTGAATTTTCAATAACCCAAAGCACGGATCCTCAACAGATAAAAAATGAGATCGCCAAACTAAACCCAGCAGAAGTTCTTGTTGATAACAAAAATGAGTGGACTGAATTTAATGATTACCGACTTCAGATACTAGATGATATTAAGCTAGAAGAAGATATCGCTAAGGAGATAGTTACAAACCATTTTAATGTTAAAAGTTTATCCTCACTTGGAATAAATCAATATATTCAAGCGACAACAGCTGCAGCAATGATTATTTACTATTTAAAGGAGACACAAAAAACATCAATACAACACATTAATAAGATAAACTACTACGATTTAAATGGCACAATGATACTTGATTACGCTACAATACGAAACCTTGATCTGATTTCTTCGACAAGTGAAACAGGGACAAAAGGCAGCCTTCTTGCAACCTTGGATCATACCATTACCTCTATGGGTGCACGCAAACTTCGATCCTGGATATTACATCCACTACTTGAAGTTAAGGCTATAGATAATAGATTAGTTCTTATTGAGCAGTTTCTTGAATATCCAGATATCCTAAACCAAGTAATAGATCAATTGAAATCAATTTCAGATTTGGAAAGGCTAACTGGAAAAATCGGACTTAACAGATGTAATGGTAAAGATCTCATTAATCTTGAAGAATCCTTGGAAAATACCTTGCAACTAACATCAATACTAAAATCAGACACAAAACTAGCAGAGCTAGCCAAGAACATTAATCATTACCAATCGAAAATTAAGGAAATTATCAAAATTATTTCATCTAGTATCACAGACAACCCGCCAAATACAATCCAGGAAGGGAACCTTATTAAAGACGGGTATGATGAGAGTATTGATAAAATACGGTCAGCAACAAAAGACAGCAAAGACTGGATAAAAAGCTTACAAGAAACTGAACGTAAAAGAACTGGCATTTCTTCTCTCAAAGTAAAATTTAATAAGGTGTTCAATTATTACATTGAAGTTACAAATACTAATAAGGAGAAAGTACCAGACAACTACATCAGAAAACAGACACTGGTAAATGCAGAAAGATATATTACACCAGAGCTAAAAGAAAAAGAGGACATTGTTCTAAATGCCGAAGAAAAACTGGCTACACTTGAATTCGATGTCTTTCAGCAAATTCGAAGTAAAATTGCCTCCTACTCATCAATCATACAGGAAGTAGCAAAAGACATTTCATCAATAGACGCAATTGCATCACTTAGCTCAGTCTCAAGATTAAATAATTACATAAAACCAGAAATCTATGACTTTAATGAGAATAAAGGAATCATAAAGATTGTTAACGGCAGACATCCTGTTGTTGAACAAAACTCAAAGGAATCATTCGTAAGTAACAGTACCGAGATGAATACAAATGACACACGACTTGTAATACTCACAGGACCAAACATGTCAGGTAAATCAACATACATCAGACAAATTGCCTTGATAATTTTAATGGCGCAGATAGGTTGTTTTGTACCGGCTGATCAAGCACAAATTTCTATCGCTGATAGAATATTTACAAGAGTCGGTGCATCGGATGACTTGGCTGCAGGAAGAAGTACATTTATGGTAGAAATGGATGAAGCAGCAAATATCGTTAATAACGCAACAAATCATAGCTTTATTGTTCTTGATGAAATTGGCCGAGGTACAAGTACATATGATGGAGTATCAATCGCTTGGGCACTTGCAGAATATATTCACGACCAAGTCAAAGCACGATGCGTTTTCGCCACACACTATCATGAGCTACTCAAACTTGAAACAGAACTAGATTCAGCTAAAAATTTTAATATTGCCGTTTTAGAGAAAGATAATCAAATCACATTTCTTAGAAAAATAGAACAAGGTGGAACCGATAAAAGCTACGGTGTTTATGTAGCTCAAATGGCCGGACTACCCATCTCTGTTATTGATCGAGCAAGAGAAATATTAACAGGATTCGAACAAGAGGATATGTTTGGAATAAGAAGCACTCCAAATGCGTACTCAAAAAATAAATCAAAGCCTGAAAATAACGAACAAAATCAACAGGTAAATCAAACAGACCAGTTAAGTTTCGGTGAAGGAAATATTATCAACGGATTTCCAAATATTATCAATGAATTAAAATCAACAGACATAAATAATATCACACCGCTGAAAGCATTACAGTTAATTGAGAAATGGAAAAAACGTGTAGGTAAATGAACTACATCACAGTCTCTATTGCATCTACAACGGACAATAGTGATTGTTCTCCTGTTTTCATATTTTTAAGTTGAACCTTATTTTGTTTAACTTCATCACTACCAACAACAATAACCCATGGAATTCCTTTTTTATCAGCATATTGTAATTGTTTCCCAACTTTTTCAACTTCTGGATAAACTAAGGTTGAAATACCTTTTTCACGAAACTGACTTGCTACTTTCAACGAGTTTTCAAACAAATCTTCAGCAAAAATCGTAACCAATAAATCAATTGTCGTTTTCCCAAGATTGATAATTCCCTGATCCTTAATAATGTCACAAACTCGCTCAATACCAAAAGAACCACCGGTAGAAGGAACATCACGTCCAACATATCTACCAATCAATTTGTCATATCTGCCACAGCCAGCAATCGAGCCAACACCACCATCTATTACATCAAATTCCCAGATGGGTCCTGTATATGAAGCCAACCCTCTAGCGATAGTTGTATCGAATCTGTAATATTTTTCATCAAAATTCGACATCTTTAGATACCGATCAATCTCAACAAGCTCATCAAGACCCTCTTTTCCAATCTCAGTTTTGCCAATTGTATTCATAAAGCTATTTGCAACATCAACAAATGCCATTTTTTCAAATTGAGAAGGTTCAATCAATTGCATACATTTCTTGGCTTGCTCAAGAGTAACACCACGCCGTTCTGTCATCTCCTCAATAACCTGATCAACGCCAATTTTAGAAAGTTTATCAATACTCATAAAAAAACCATATATGCTCTGTTCCGGAATATCCAGATATTGAGCTATGCCTGCAAGAAATTTTCGGTTACTAATTCGAGCAATATAATCTTTAAAGCCAAGCTTACCTGTAATTTCAATGCCCATTTCAATAAACTCTGCATCAGCCTGCATCGAAGTTGTCCCAATTGTGTCAGCATCACACTGGGTAAATTCTCGATACCTACCTCTTTGTGTGTTTTCGCTTCGCCAAACTCGTTGTATCTGATATCGCTTATAAGGCATCGGCAAATTACTAATATTTTGAGCCACAGCTCGACACATACCAGTCATAACTTCATATTTCAACATAACATCTCTACCACCTGGATCTTTAAAACGGTAAAAAAGGCTCTCTGCCTCATCCCCACTGATATCAAGCATCATTTGCGTATATTCAAGAGCTGGCGTTTCTAGTGGCTCGTAACCGTATGATTCAAAAACTTTTTTAAAAACAGAAATAACATACTCCCTAAGCTTCATATCTCCTGCAAACCAGTCATTAAAGCCTTTAAGTCTTTGAGGCTTAAGCTTACCTTTTATCACATCCTTTATGACTTTGACCTTAAGTTGCTTAGCCTCTTTTGTTTTATTTTTCGAAATAATGATTTCTTTATTCATTTTTTAGTAATTTCAAAGTTGAATTTCAATAATCAATTCTAACACAACAGAAATTAATATAGCTAATTTTTTAACCGTGGTATTTCTTCTTTCCTTATCCACAATTGTATAGCATTAATACTAATGAAACTTGCAATCGCTTTTTTCTGGATAGACAAGTGCAAAATAGCATATCTTGCTATTGCTATATCTGAATCTTTTTAACCGCTTTCTAAAGTTTTTCTCTCAGCTCAAAAATTGGGGTGGACGATGGGAATCGAACCCACAACCTCTGGTGCCACAAACCAGTGCTCTAACCAGTTGAGCTACGCCCACCAAAAGCGATAAAAAAACTCGTTATTCTAGATTTTTATATAAATTTATTGTTCATATCAAAAATTTCATAAGTTTATTATGTTGTTAATCAATTATTTAGAACCTGCTCAATAGTTATATTTTATTAATTTTTAATGATTATCAGCAGTCGTAAACAACTATATAACAACAAAAAACCCGCATCTAGCGGGTTCATGAAATTTTAGTATCAATATTGGACAATAAAATCACCACGAACCAGCTAGTACTGATTTATGATGATGAACTAAGTTGTACGAAGATTTATTTATTTTCATAATAATGTTGATATTATAACATTATTTGGCTATTTTGTCAATAAGGATTATCTACTCATCGGGTAGATAATGCCCACCTACATGGTTCACAAAAATGGGACCAGTTGCGAGAATTGAGAGATCTAACCTATCAAT
>JAFGIK010000077.1 GCA_016929645.1 Candidatus Dojkabacteria bacterium | reverse complement strand
GAATTGGCATTCATATAACCGTACATTTCCGCAAAGTTCATTGTGGAATCAACACATATTTCAAGATAGTTAATGTTATTGTACTCCAGACCTAATTCCGATTTAATTGTTTTATAAATATCAAACCACCAGTCACGTGAAACACTATAAAGAACCTGCTTATCATAGTCGAATTCGATATCCGGCTTACACATCTTAGACCCGGTGTGAAGCTTTCCAACTTTAATACCATTGTGGTACACCCCGAATGTGTGGTAATATGCGTTTGACCCGCAACGGTTATCCAACATCAGTTCAATGTTTCCAAACTTTTGTCGTTCCGGAATAGCATCAGGGTTTCTGATGTTCTTAAATGTAGAAAAACAAGTATGCCGGAATGTAAGATTCATTCTGTCGATGTGAATAATACTTCGCTGTTCATTATGTTGACTATTAGTGTTAATAAGACTTTCCAACCCATATCATTTAATTTTTCGTGTTATTTTTTTCTTTTGTAATGTCCAGTACTGCATTTATCAGATTACGTAATTGTTTTGAAATATATACTTTCTCTTTCCGGGTATTTCCAGACAGTATATTATATTGCTCTTCAGTTACCCTGATGCAGATTGTCCGTTGCAGTTTGTTTTCTTTCAGATTTTTCATTTGTATTACAGTTTACCATAAATACGTCTTCAAAATCGAAAAGTAAAGCCAATCATGAAATCACAGTGAAATATTTTGTTTTACACCGTTGAATTGTACTCACTTGTTAGCTATCAACAAGGACAAGAATAATGACTGAAAATATTTATTCCGGGAGGAATTAAGAGTACTCTTATATATTTATCAGTCTTTTAAGACCTTCTTTTAAATTATTTCGATTGTTTCTACACTATTATAGCATTATA
This sequence comes from Candidatus Dojkabacteria bacterium, assembly GCA_016929645.1. Classification (GTDB taxonomy): domain Bacteria; phylum Patescibacteriota; class Dojkabacteria; order SC72; family JAFGCJ01; genus JAFGIK01. The sequence continues at coordinate 7,025 of JAFGIK010000077.1, read as the reverse complement.
TTCTTGTTTGCTCAGAGCAAGCTCGCTATCGACTAACTTTGCCTCTTCATATGTGAGTTCATAAAGCTTGTACATCTTATAATTGATAAGTTCTTCCAATTTGGTTATATCTTGATTTCTACTTTTTAGAACTGCTATTTCCTCAACAATCTGGTCAAACTGGCGTTTTTGTTCTTCAGCTATTATCTTAATTGGTACGGTTGTCATTTTATTATAATCTAACTTCACTCTACCAGCTTCTTCAGCATCGCCATATGCTACAAACTTTATTTTTTTAAACCATTTGAAAAGCGTTGAATTAAGGAAACAAAATAGATACTTGCTACCTGAGATTATCATATAGCAAGAATTATTAATATACCTTCCTTCAGTATCCAAATAAAACTCATGGTCTTTAGCAGTATGCATATAGATTATTTTAGTATTATCAAAATCAGGATAATATGCACAAGCTCTTAAATTCCACCAATGTTTACCTTGGTCTTGCCTATCGTTTAATTGCTGTTCATATTGGAGTAAATATTTATATGCCGTTGGGTACTCCTTTTTGATATCAATGTCATATCCTGTTGATAAAAAATATCTGTTATTGCTTTTTAATTCCCACTTTCTTATATCTGTTGATTTAGCGTACTTTTTCACAAGGACACGACTTTCAGAATTTAGGAGATTTCTTGCATCCTCAGCCGTAAGGACGAACGCTTCATTAAACGCTGTCTTTATCCCACTATAGATTTTATTTTCAGAAAACTGTTTTAATGACACTGTCTTTTCATATACCTTCGTCAGGATAGTTACTTCTTCTTCTTCAATAAACTTCCATTCTGTAGAATCTTTTATCACTTTTTGATACTCCCCCGATGTAATATCAAATAAATTCAAGTTTACCAGTGACTTTACCGGGAAATATCGTGTTTCTCTACCAATTCTATCATTTACAATCTTGGTTATTGAAGCATCAGTTGAAGCCTGAAATACTGGTAACTCAAAAAAATCAATGATTAAATCCACTTCATAATTGTTTGCAAGTTCATTGCGGAGTTCCAGTCCATATTTGGTTTTTAAATACTTATTTAGTGTAATGTAACAGAGGACTCCTTTCTCTTTAAAGATTTCTAATCCAAGATTTATAAAATAAACATATAAATCTGCTGTACCATTTGCAACCTTTGGAAATCTGGTTTTTAAAACTTCTTTTAGCTCTTGCCCTAACCTCTCCTGCCTGACATAGGGTGGATTTCCAATTACTATGTCAAATCCGGAACTACCAACAATTTGTTCATTCATTACTTCTGGAAAATCCAGCTTCCAATCAAAAAAGTGTAATGGTTCGTTAGGTTTTGATTTTATTCGTTTCAGCGTTATTATCAGATTTCGCCAACCGATAGTCTGCTGGTAAAGTTCTACGGCTTTGACAAAATTGTTTTTGTCTTTAAAATTTGTGACAATTGGTTGTGTCTCCTGATTTGTTGCTTTAATCATTAATTCCAACTGATTGATTAACAAATCAATTTTCAAATCACGAATATTTGCTGATTTTAATTGCTTAATAGAATCAGGACTGAAATATTCTTTTTGCTCGGTGATAATCTTTTTTAGCAGTTTTACTTTTTGCTGTGCTAACTCCTGACCATATATCCCATGTGAAGTATCATCAGTGTTCCAATCAATTCTTACAATCTGGTTATTAATTTTACTTAACAGACTATCTCCGACAACTATCTTGTAATCCAAATTTGGTAAAGGTTTGGGTGTCTGTTCATCTACAACCAAGGATAGCCAAAATCTTAATCGAGCAATATCTACTGCACCCTTTTCAATATCAACACCATATATGCTATTCTGAATTATATCCAATTTAACGGAAGCTGCATTAAAACCATCGATTGCTCCATTTTTGAATGTGAATAATGCTTGTTTAGCATTGAAAATCTCATGTAAAAGACCCATTGGAAACGCTCCAGACCCAATTGCCGGGTCACATATTTTTACACTATCCAACGCTTTTTGAAATTCATCATGATGCTCCTGCACTTCATTTTTGTCTACAACATCAAGACTTTTTTTGAGTAATTTTTCAATAAGTGAGCGTGAAATAGTTTTAGTTTTGCTTTTATTTTCATATTCCAGAAGCATCTGTCCTTTCCTGCCTTCATTAACTGAAAAAATCTGGAACTGGTCAGGTTTATTAAATCCAACATAACCTGTTATCTGGTATCCATGCTGTTTAAACCATGTGGTTAAATATTCAATAAGACATTCCTGACACATGTAATGAACAATCTCTTTAGGTGTATAATAAGCACCTTTATCTTTATTGTCTTCCAATAAATTTTCGAAAATATGACCTAACATTTCAGGGTCAACTGCTATAGTGTGGTCATTCGGGTCATCTTCATAAATCGTGAAATTGTATTGATTAAAAAACAAAAAGAGATTCTGAAAAAGTTGTGCCGGGAAAATTAAATTACGAAACTTCTTGTTTTCTTCTTCAAATAACCCGCCATTCAAATATGGTATCCGGCAGGGTTCACCTTTAACAAGCTCAATAATATCATCATTGCGATGATTATTCAGGGTATCGAAGAATAATTTCGCCAGATACTCAGAATAAAATATTTCTTTGTTTCTGCATTTTTCAAATAAATTGAAAATAAAGTCTTTATTCCCTTCTCCCCACTTACTTTTTAATGGAACACCTAACCAACCTTTCTTCTGAATAAAATATAAAAACACAATTCGACCCAATAATTTCTTACAAAAATCTCTCGCAAACTTTTCATCCCCATTAAAAATGTATGCAAGTTGTGGGTTTGACTGATGGATTTTTACTTCCTGCCAGCTACCTTCAATTTTTACTATTCTTTTACCAGTTAGGAATTCAACAAAGTCTTCATATTGCTTTTTATATTCAGCAAAGAATGCTTCAGACAGTTTCTCTACTGAGAAAGCTTCTTTTATATCATTGAGTGTTGCATTTTTTCCCTTGTTTACCAATATTGTAAACCTCTCAGCAGCAGTTCTACATGTTTCACCTTCACCCAGAATATATGTATATCTTTTTGGTTCGGTTTTAATGGATATTAATTCACCTTCTGCATCAAATCCGGAAAGTTCCGAAACATATGTAAATCGCCAGTTGGTATTCTCCGGATTGTAATAAGCTATAAATGCAGCATCAATATCTTTCCAGTACTTGCGAAGCAAATTCCTTAACCCAACCCTGTTTCGTTCTAAAACTATGCCTTTAGCTAAAACGACCTCATAAATAGCAACCTGCCGTTCAATTCCTTTTTCATCAAGCAAAATGTTACCAAGTTTAAATGCTTTAAGAGCAACATCTTTATTAATGCCGGATAACTCTTCAGGCTTTGATAATATCCGGGCATTTAAGAATGCCTGTCCAAGAAACTGCTTCCAAGTGTTATGATTGTATCTCTGTTGAAAGATATGCTGGATTTGTGCTTGTGTCATAGCTTATGAGAATGATTCAGAAATTATCAATAATGGTTTGTCGATTTTCGTTTTTTTGCTTTTCTGACCTTCAGACAAATCTACATTGTAGTCAAGTGCTATTTTATCCAGTTCAATAGTGTTTTGTTTCAGGTTTAGCTTACGCTTTTGAAGTCTGTCAACATCGGTGGGAAGGTTGGTATATTTACCGATATCAATCAGAACAATAATTTTCCGGATATTTTCTTTCTGTTTTTCGTTTAAATCCGGGTATTTAATGAGTTCCGACAGAAACTTTTTTGCCCGTTGAGCTACACCGCCCAATGCTTCCGGGTCTGCTTGTGCAACAATGAATTCTTCTTCCTGACGTTCAAAATGCTCGATTGTCAATTGTACATGCTGATGATGATTTTCAATTAATGGAGCACTCGATTCCTTCTGGTCTGCTTCAAATAATCTGAAAGACTCTATTGGTGTTATTTCAAGAGGGATGCTTTCACCAGTAATACGATAAAATTCGAATTTCTTATCAGTTTTAAGGAAAGCCAATGTATTGTCTTTAATTTCAGGTTTTTTCAGAATTTCACTGCTTCTCCCGACTCTGGATTTTAATGGTAATTTCTTAATCGCCTGAAACCAGGACCGGTTTTCCTTCCTGAAATTTCTCAATAAAAACAGATACTTTAACCGTTCGTCTTCTTCCTCTTTATAATTGCCACTGAACAACTTTACCTCATCAAGAATTTCGTCAGTCGAAAATACCTGATTGTCCTCACCAAATGCTGTATGAAACGCCTGAATCTTCATAAATGCTGTTTTGTTCAGTTTTATCTGTGCGTCTCCCTGAGCAGACGGATAGAAAACATAATTATAAATAGCTGAAGCTTTTGTTCCGATACGATTCACACGACCAATTCGCTGCATAAGTTTTGTTGAATTCCAAGGAGTATCATAGTGAACAATTACATTCGACCTGTGCAGGTTTACACCTTCAGCAAGAACTTCAGTTGTTATGATTATATTGATATCATTCTTTTGGGTTCTCCCTTTCTTTAGTTCATCTTCATTCGGAAAATTAGCATCGAAATTTTCCACAATGCTCTCATATTTCTCCCTTCTGTTTTTAGCAGAAATTAACAGAATATCATTTCTGCCTTTCTGTTTCAATGCTTTACCCAGATAATCGACTGTGTCTTTTGACTCGGAGAAAATTACCAGTTTACCTTCCTGATTAGTTTTCTTATTCAAAAACTGCTTTTCAAGATTTTTGATAAATACATCCAGTTTAGGGTCATAATCAATAGCTGTCCATTCTTTTAAAAGCTCCTGCAATAGTCCGGCATCTTTCCTTAAACCTTCAAGAAAATCAGGTTTGAAGTCATCTGATTTAAAGATTCGGTTTTTCGGATTTTCTTCTGCCAATCGTTCGATTTCTTTTTCAATGTCCTCTTCAGTCCATCCCTTATCCAACAATTTGTTTACATCAGTATCCGGGGCAATATATATTTTGTCCTTCTCGAACATCTGAATCATTCTGTCAGTAGCTTTGTTAAAGGCAGTGAGTGACGTTTTAAATGCAAAAAAACTGCTTTCAAGTCGTTTTATCAATTGGGTTTTCATAATGAAAGCCAAAGATTTCGATACAGTTTCCGCATTCTCATAATATTTATCCTGCACTTCTTGTTTCAGTCCGAAAATTGCCTGATATCGGTTGTATTTTAATTTATCTGCATCAGTAAGATAAAAAACAGTCTTATAGAATAATTCGTTAAGCTTGATATCCATTACGTATTCAACCTTTTTCGGGGGGTCTACCTTCGGGAATTTAATACCCTGCTCTTCAATGTCTGTTTTATAATCCGGTATGTTTTCAAGGTCTTTTCGAGTTCTGCGTATTGTAATCGGTTCAATCACATTTTTCCGAATCTTCCCGTAAATATCTCTTAGTTTGTTTACATCCAATTCATCGAATCTTTTCAGTGTTTTATACTGTTCCATTAATGGTGCAAAAAACGATGTAAGATTAGTTATTGGAAGTGTTGATTGCCGGGCATCCTGAAACATCTGAATCTGATAAAAAATATCATCAGGTCTGTTGTTTAATGGTGTCGCAGACACTAAAATCACTTTTTTTTGTAGTCCATCAATACCACCTTTGCTGATTCTGGGACTTTTACATATTAACTGTAAATGCTGGAAAGCATCGGTCTTGTAATTTCTGAATTTGTGTGCCTCATCAACAATAATCAGGTCATATTCTTCTTTAGTCCAGTAGTCTTGGTGTCCTTCCAGTATCTTGTTTAAGCTTCCATTGGTAATAAATTTGGTGTATTTGTCTATACTGAAGTCTTTAAATGTGTTTTTCCAGTTTTTTTCTATTGCTGGTGGATAAACCACAAGAATTTTTGTGTAGTCTCTGCCATTCTGAAGTAAAAATTTCTTAGCTACCATGGCTGCTACCACAGTCTTTCCCAAACCAACCACGTCAGCCAAAACGAAACCATTATGTTTTTGCAGCATATTAAATCCTTCATTCACTGCATCTACCTGATATGATAACTTTTTAAAGTTTTGTGGCAAATCGCCCATTGTATCCGGGTCGTAGTCAATATTTTTACCGAAATACTCGATAAGCACTTTTATATAAATCTCAAAGGGAGTAATATCATCGTTCAGATACGTCTCTCTTTTTATGTGCTGAATGTCAACCGGAAGTATGTCAACTGAGTCCTTCCATAAAAATTCAAACTCATCGGTGGCAAATTTTATATCATCATAATCAGTCAATTGTACGTTAAATTCGTAGTTAATAGAATTACCTGCTCCTAACCCGGCATCAGTAAGATTGGATGAGCCTGTAATTACACTTGCTGGTGTATGTTCATTGAAAGGTTCAGGACGAAAAATGTAAACCTTTGCATGAATTTTTTTATCAGGATGCGCCTTAACTTGGATTTTCTTCTCTATCAGGTCGTCAATAAACTGGATAATTCCATTTTCCGTTTCCTTGTCGTAGTTGGCAGCTTCTATATCAGCCTTAATATCATTGACATATTCTTCTTTTGTCTTTTCATGGTTTCTGAAGAATTCCAATCCAGATTTCTGTGCATCTGATACAAGTTTATCGACATTGATTCCAACCAAGATACGTATATGAGGTACTTTATCGAGAAATGGTCTGATTCTGAAATATCCGGAAGCTCTGAAGTAACCGACTAAGGCATCGAAGAACTGAATATTAGGATTATAAGTAAAAACACCATCAAATTTTCTTATCAAAGTGTTTTCTTCACTGTTTGTAAAGAATTTAACTGACATAAAACGGTAATTAGATTACGAGTACAGTAAAAATAGTGTTTATTTTTCTTAGACCATTACCAATAACCATTTAGGTTATAAACATTTGTCTCCGGAACGAATTCTGCAACAACATTACTTATTAAACGTTATCATTATGAATGGCTAAAGTGCCATGAAAATCATTGGTGTTGCAAAACAAATTAGGAAGTATTAACTTGTATTTACTATTTTTACCGGATGTATTACCGAAGGAAAATACTGCTTTCACTGCT
>JAFGIK010000076.1 GCA_016929645.1 Candidatus Dojkabacteria bacterium | reverse complement strand
GTCGGCCTACGGCCTCCTTCCGTTACCCCCACCACTGGCTAGAAAGAATAGCTTCCTTTTGCCCTTACCGCGGGGTTTAAGGGTTAGCGCACAAAAAAAACGAAATAAGAGGGAAGAGTTGATTGACTTTCTAAATTCAAATAGTGGAATAATTACCGTTATTTTTTCAGGGATTGTAGCGCTTTCAACTTTAGTATATGCTATCTTGACATGGCAACTTGTCTCTGAGACAAGACGGATGAGAAAAGTTCAATCAGAGCCCGCTCTTTCAATGCATATTCAACCACGAAACGAATGGATAAATTTTATGGATATAATTATTGAAAATGTCGGTTCGGGGCCAGCGCGAGACGTAACATTTAAACTGAGCAGAGATTTCCAACTTCTGAAAGACAGAAAATGGAGTGACCTAAATATTTTTAAAAATGGTATAAATTATCTAGCACCTGGACAAAAAATCCAATTTCTCTGCACAGATATGGAGGATGATTTTGAAACTAAAAAAGATTTATCTGTCAATATTGAAGTGAAATACACAAACATTAGCAAGAAAAAATACAAATCAACATTTATACTGGACTTTTCGCAATATCTTGGAATATATCAAGTAGGAAAGCCTCCTCTTGAAGAAATTGAGAAGCATCTAAAAAGAATTCAAAAGGATTTAAATCATTTCAGTACTGGATTTAAAAAACTCAAGGTAGATTTATACACTACCGAGGATCGCAAGACAGAGCGGGATCATATTGAAGAAGTAATCAAAAAACAAGAACAGGCTAAAGCAATGAAAAACAAATAAGAGCATTACTTTCATTTTTTCATCGCCGTGTTATGCAATTTATTAGCTCAAAAAGTATACCGACAGATTCATTAAATTTCTTTTGCCAGCTCCATAGTCTCAATCCTAAGACAAATAGAGATGAAATTGATTACAGTAATTTTCGATAATCAAGAAACCTTTACAATTTTTAAGTCATTCAGTTAGAGGAATGAAAAAGTGAAAAACATATTTTGCAGTATTGGCTTTCATAAATGGCTACTTTGCAAATGCTTAAGATGTGGAAAAATTCGCAAAAACTATCATATAATAGTGAACGGAACTTGTATCACATGTTCTGAAGAATTAACAGAACATCAACACGATTGGATTGCCTGCAAATGTCGTACATGTGGAAGTACTCGTGATACGAATCACATTTGGGATACATGTTATTGCGCAATTTGTGGTAAAGAAAATATAGATGCTCATGTATGGACAAATTGTATATGTAAATTATGCAATAAAATAAGAGATAAAGATCATAAGTGGGCAGGTTGCATTTGTGAAATCTGTGGTAAAATAAGAGATATGGAACATGATTGGGATCAATGTATCTGCAAAAAGTGTGGTAAAGAAGAACACATTTGGGAGGTTTTCGAGGAAAGAACTCATTCAGAATTTCCCATAACTTATAAATCAAGTGGAGGATTAAGCAGTGATCGGCAGATTGAATATGAACAAATATCAATAGTTGATATTACCTATAAATGCAATAAATGTGGGAAAGAAAAAACTGTTTCTGAAAGATATGGACCTACTGGCATTGTATAGAATTATATTTTGATTGTAGCAGGAATCTGAAATTTGCGTTTATATAGCGCTAACAATTAACTGGAGCTGACCAAAACCGCCGTGCTTTAATTGAAGTTCTACGGTTAAATTATAGTCCTGTGCATTGTATTAGTTTTAGTGTAGCGGTTTTGGCAGCTCAGTTATGTTGTTATGTGGTACAAAAATTGTAATAAATAGACAAATTAGAATTAAACAGATAGAAAGGTCGAGCATTTACTATGAGTGAAATTTGGGAAAGAATAAACCTATTTAATCCGATTCTTTCGAAGGCCAAAGCGGAAAGCAAAAATGAAGCTATTCAATCGTATTTGCAGCAATTGTGGCAAATGGATAATTTAATACTCTTGATTGGCTCTGGCTTTACTAGGCATATAAATGGTCCTTTAATGTCAGATTTATCAAGAATCGTTCTCCCTCCGATCATCTTGAATTGTTTTAATAAGTATAAAGCAGATCAGATGCAAGATAAATGGTTTATATTATGGGACATAGACGAAAAACTTAGTTCTGTTATTAATGGCGAAGAGAATAATTTAGCAAAGATTTCAGCACTTGAGTCACATTGCGATAAAATTAACATCGAAGATAAAATCAATAAGCTTCAAACAATAATAAATGCCCTTGAAACATTTAACGAAGAGAGACAAATATACATAGAAGCTCTTGAGGAAATCAAAAAAAGCATTATTAACGAAATTTCAAAGATTACTCCAACCCTCGACGATTCTAATTTTGATGAGTTCATTAGAAATTTAGAGCCCTATCGAATTTTTATAAAAAGAATGATAAAGTATCGCCGACCACAACAACCTCGAATAAAAATATTCTCGACTAATTATGATAAAGTATTAGAAACAGCTTGTGACCTAGACGGGATTATATGCGTAAATGGTTTTGATGGGAAAAACATTCGTGTCCTTAATCCAACTGTGTTTGATTTAGAATTGTCACTCAAAGCTACAGGACAATCAAGCATTTACTACTCAAATCTGCTTCATCTTTATAAACTACATGGCAGTATAGATTGGAAAAAAGTTCAGATTGATGGTATTGATGAAATTATTCAAGATATAAACGTTGGTGAAGATGTTGTCATCTATCCATGCCATACAAAATTCGCAGATACACTTGAAATGCCATATTGCGAGATGTTTCGCCGATTTAGTGACGCAGTATCTCAACCTCAATCGACAATCTTGTCAATCGGCTATGGATTCAATGACGATCACGTTAATCAAATGCTGATAAGCGCGTATAAAAATCCTTCTTGTCAGTTTATAATATGTGAACCTAATGCACAAAAAGAAAAACCAACAAGTAGTGAATTCTTCAACTCCTTGTTGCGGATGGCCTTGACAGAATATGAAAGTGTCACTAGTGATCCCCGCATTACAATTCTAGGTGGCGAAGCATCAAAATTTCCTGAGATTTTAGATATTCTCTTTCCTCCAATTGAAATTGAAAGTCCCTCAGATCAAATAAAGAAGCTCGTTAAGCAGATTATTAAATTTGGCGAAGGATGATAAAATGAAAAGAGGGAGAGTATTTGCGCATATCTACGAAATTAACAGCCTTGAAATTAAAGGTTACCTTTTGCCCGGGACTGATAGCCTAATTCAAAGCCATACAATGGGTATTAGTAACGTTGCTCGAATAGGCTCCTACGTCATTGTTAACTCGGCTGGAACTAAACTTGTTGGAATTGTAAACTCATTGCAGGTTACAGAACCTGAAAAGCTGTATTGGATCAAAACCAAATCTGATTTCCAAGACAAACAGGTTATTAGAACGATAACCATTACTTTGATTGGTCAGTTTCATTACACATTGAATAAAGAACTAATATTTGAAAGAGGCATAAATGTCTATCCGTCAATTGATGAAGAAGTTTTAGTGCCTACTCAAGATGAACTAAACCTTATATTAAATGAGCAAATTGAACATAATAATAAATATCTTGAAATCGGAGTTTCTTACCCAACAAATGATATAGATATAAAATTGAATCCTGTGAAACTATTTTCAAGACATTGTGGTGTATTCGGTAGTACTGGAAACGGCAAAAGTTGTACAGTTACAGTATTAATCAACGAATTGCTCAATAAAAATATTGATATGCCAATTTTCATATTTGATATTAATGGCGAGTACTCTGCGGCATTTAAAGAGCTAGACGATATAAGTATATTAAAATTTTGTGGTATGATTAATGAAAATTATCCTATCAAAAACAAATTTGTGAAAGAGAATTTAAAGTTCAATCATATGTCATTTTCGAGGACTACTTTTCGTGCCATCTTAAAACCTTCTGAACGAACCCAGGTACCTGCCCTAAATTTTGCAATTGATACAATTAGATATCTATCGAATTCATATAGTGAATTAAATGACATCCCTTCATCTGTATCAAGTAGAATCCCACAGCATATAAAGTCAAATCCTGAAAAGCCTTTTCGTGAATACATACTTGGGGATCCCTCTTCGACCAATTCACAGAAAATTAAGGAATCTTTTGAAACACTTGACTTTTTGAGAATACTAAGTGCCTTAAAAATAAAATCAATTGATAAGCCTATAGGTATGAGCTATCTCGCAAAAATAATATGTGACCGATGGTCGATTACACCTGATAGAAATAATGATCTCAGATATGATGCATTTAGATATTCAAATGTCTCGAGCATTTGTGACAGAATTCTTGAACTGTGTAGAGATCCGTTATTTAGACAATTTTGTGATACAAAAGGTGGAGAAGGCATTGACCTTGACATAACAACAACTTATAAATTTTCTGATAATGGTAAGGAAAAATTTTCAAGGATAATAATATTTGATCTTTCACTTGTGCCTCAAGAATATATTTCCACTATTGTTGATTCGATGCTAGAACGGCATTTGCAATATGCACTCCAGAATCATTTTAAGATGAAACCTCATCTACTGGTATTAGATGAGGCTCATCATTATTTAGGTAGTCGTAATATTAACGATGATTCTTCAACTTATTTAAACAATCCTCCAGGAGAACGAATCGCAAAAGAGGGTAGAAAATACGGATTGCACATTCTCGTATCATCTCAGAGACCAAGAGAGATGTCATCGACAATAATTGCTCAGCTTGGAACCGTTATTTCTCATGCATTGACTCACGAAAATGATCGAAGTATTATAACTGGCTTTGGCACATATAACGACAGGACGATTTTGAATTCACTATCGATCTTACCAAGAAGAGAAGCAATAGTTATAGGTCAAGCTATTAGTATGCCGACTCGCTTTAGAGTAAAATTTCTGGAAGAGAGTAAGCGACCTGCATCAAAAGATCCACTTGAAGCATTTATCAAGGGAGAATAAAAATGATGAATCACCACATAACGACCAAGGAATTCAAATCGATCGGTGGCGTGGTGTGGCTGGGGGAGCATCGATTTGAATTCGGG
>JAFGIK010000075.1 GCA_016929645.1 Candidatus Dojkabacteria bacterium | reverse complement strand
CCATTGGAAATCTTGTACGAGAAATTGATATATGAATACGGTTTATTGGCAAGAACTAATCCCATAGCACTGTTTAACCACAAAAGGTTATATCTTACTTCTCTAGAAATCATGAGAAGTCCCAGTAAGATGGTATCTGAAAAAGCCGGAAGCCTTGACCACCTCTGGCCGGTTTGAAGTTCAAAATTACAAACCACTTTATGACAGATATTTACAACCGGCGGGAGGTGGTCAGTTACCTTCGGCGGAGAGTGGTCAGGATGATCGGTTTATGTACTAAGAAGTCAATTTTTCAGATTTTTTTTGGCCAGAATTTTTTCTACGGATCTGACCCCCATTTTTATCTGATCCTTTCCCCTTTGCATAATAGGGGATACCCAGCTGACACCCCGCGGGACTCTCCCCAGGGTGGTATATAAGTCTATCAGCATACATCTATTTGGTGAGATTATACTATGGTTAAGGTCCATTCTCTAAGAAGTTCGGAAAAGGATGAATCATGTAATGTTTATTGAAATGAATACAAAATATCCGCAATCAGAATTTCTGCGGACAAACTAACTTGAGAACTATAAGTGATATTCAGCTTTCACATATACCGAAATACTTCACAGTATTACATTTAGTGGGAGCTATTCGACTAAAACTTATCAGGATGTCGCCCATGGAGCCATCAAAGGATGGAATAGTTCCCCACATCATGCTTTGTACATGAACGCAAATTATAAGAACGCAGTAATTGTGGGAATGGAGATATAATTTGATAAAAGAGGAGATCTATTATTATTTCCTTTGTCCATTTGAGTTGATTTATTTAATTTGATATACTTTATTTCAGACGATTATCTTCCATATGTTGAATTTCATAATATCGATATGGATAGCTTTGATTTCACTATCAAAACCATCCCCGACTGATTGGAGAAGCCTCGCCCCCGGCCTTGACATTATCAACATTAACACAAAAAATAAAAGCGTTACAGGTAGCTCTCATATTACGGTTATAAGAATCAATCCCCAAAATTGGGAATTAGTTTTCTTAGGCCGTAGCATTACCGGCGACAGGTTTGGAAAAACAGCTCGTGAGTGGTGTGAAAGTCATAATCTTACTGCAGCGATAAATGCTGGAATGTTTCAGGTTGACAACTACACCCATGTCGGGTATTTCAAATTCAGGGATCATGTAAACAGCAGTAGCCCGAATAAATATAAATCAGTTCTTGCTTTTGACCCGAAGTCTGAGAAACTGAATCCTCCCATCAGAATATTCGATCTCGATGACACAATAAATACAATTTCATCCATACTCAAGGATTACAATTCGGTAGCTCAAAACTTGAGACTTATCAAAAGAGCAGGGATAAATGTATGGGCTAGACAAAACAGGAAGTGGAGCGAGGCAGCAATTGGAGAGGATAACAAGGGGAATATCCTTTTTATCATGTCAATATTCCCGTTTCCCATGCATGATTTTAATGATGAACTGCTGGAATCGGGAATAGGCATTGTTGCTGCACAACATCTTGAAGGCGGTCCTGAAGCCCAAATCTATTTAAAAGTCGGAGACTATGAACTGGAACAGTTTGGAAGCTATGAAACAGGTTATCTCGAGGACGATAGCAACATTAATCCCTGGCCAATCCCTAACATATTGGGAATTCGTAAAAGAGAATAATTGATGGCGAAGCGATTTTAATGATCTGTCTGAGGAAGAAAATGCATGAACTTAAATCCTCAAACTGTCATAAACATCTAAGATTTCTCTCTCCCTTATTCCGAGATACCTTCGGGTTATTGCCGGACTGCTGTGGGAGAAAAGCTCCATGAGTAATATAACCGCCTCATTGCTGTAATTATTAAGCCTGAGTACTCGGTTCCCAAGTGTTTTTCTGAACATGTGTGATGAAATGTTTCCTTCAACATTAATATCATATTTTTTCAGTATTTCTTTCAATTTGACATTCACATAACTTTTGTCTATAGGTTTGGAACCGTACTTATTAAGAAAAATTAATCGAGTGGAGTCAGTTATCCCCATCTTGGCCTTAATCCTTTCAATGATCTCTCTCAGGTCGGGATTAATCTTTATTCTTCGTGTTTTTTTTGTCTTTTTCTCCCGGATTGTCAACAAGTCGGTATTTTCAAACTGGCAGAACCTCAATTGCAGCAGGTCTGAAATCCTCAGTCCTGTCAGTGTCCCTATCGAAATCAACATGCACATCTTTAATTCCTTATCTCGCTCAAGTTTTGATATTAAAGATCGAAAGTCATCCCAACTCATGGCTGTTGTTGTTGTTCTTTGACCCTGTAAACTCATAGTATCTCATTTTTAAAAATGGGCCCAAACATACAGCCAAAATCTTATACTTGCAGCATTTTTTTGACAAAAATATAAGCTGATTTCCAGCTTTTTACATTGAGTTTTTGTAATAGATTGAGAATCAAAACTGATTGCTTTATGGGGAACTTATACTTTCTTCCAAAGTATAAGTTAAAAAGATAAAATAAGGGTTAAAAAGTTCAAATTCAGCAGTGATCTTTGCCAGATCAAGGACCAGATCTTGCATCCGTAAATCAAGCAGCAAAATCTTACAAATTCTGTCCTCCTGGACTGAGAATCGAACCTCAGAAATTTCTACAAGTATAGCAGCATCTTTATCTCCGATAAACTTGTTTGCCGCTTGACTTTCTATTACCCACAGAAATCTTCTTCTCTCCTCTCCTGCTCCGGTTTTATTTCTTCTTCTGACTGTCTGTATAAATTCTCTGTCAAATACAGGTTTATTGCATCACGAACCAGCTGTGATTTGGAACGGTGTTCAACAATAAGGATTTGTGACAGGATTTGAAACTGAGAGTCTGAAATCCTGACTCTTAAATGTCGTATCTTTTTCCCCATATATTATAAATACAAACCTGGAATACATTTAACAAAAAATATACATTTAAAATTTTAACGATTTTTCATATCGATCTTGAAT
>JAFGIK010000074.1 GCA_016929645.1 Candidatus Dojkabacteria bacterium | reverse complement strand
TGTTTACTGAACGCGGAAACGATAAGATATGGATCTTGGTTTGACAACGTTCTTTGGGAGTAAACCTTCAGAGGTTTTTTGAACGCCACTTGGAGAGCTTAGTAATTCTATAAACATAGAATGGTGATTGATATTATTTTTTGGATGTGTTATCGAAGTATTGTTTACTTTATACAACTAACCTATGAGTAGTACAAAACTTATCAGAAGATTTGCGCAGAAATACCAAGCTAAGGAAAAGCTGTTAAAACTTCAGGCACTACTTAAGAAAAAGAAAATTAGTTTGTAAGCACTTGACAAGACTTTTACGGGTTCATTTTTTTTACCTCATCATGAACAAGGTGATGTATGGGCCCATAGATTTTTCCATAATCACCCCAAGAATGCCTTCCTTCTTCACCCTCGTACCAGTGATCACTTTTTAGGTTATCATATGTCTCGGCTAAGGTATCTAGCTCAGCGAGGGTTAATCCCATAATCCCCTTTACGTCATCTCCAGCCTTATAATTATTATCCTTTAATCGTAAAAAGAATATGTATGTAGTACTTTCGAATGTTCGTCCATCAGTTGTTTCTGCATTTACAACAACTTGCCCTATGAGGTTCAAGTCGTCTGGTTGAGGGTGGATATTTAATTCTTCTTGTAATTCTCGCAAGGCTGCTTCACGAGAGTTTTCACCTTCATGTACTCCACCTCCTAATAGACGGGTTACTTTTCCAGGATAAAAGTTTGGTTTTTTCCCAACAAGGATTTTCCCTTCGGTGTTTCTACAGGCAATCAACACATGTTGCTTACGATATAAATTACCAAAAGGTTCTTGAATCCTGATATTGAGCGTAAGTCTTTTCACTATAGTAATTTCGGTTATAGCTAGATTACGAGATTATATTACCACATTCTGTTTACAATCTTTTTTATAAGAGCGCATTCATTTACTTACATTACGATGCAGAATTAGTATTGGATTATGCTGTTAACAAATTGACATTGAAATACAAATAGAATATGATGTGTATTATACACATTAGTAAGTTTTAACATGCTGATTCAAAATATTGCAGATAAGAAATTTAAGTCTATCCCTGCGCATGGTGGCGAAGGATTGATTCATATGAAATTTTTTCACCAAGAGTATCAACGATTTAGAGAGGTAGATGATTTGCCAGAGCCTGATCCTAGCTATGAAAGAACTCAGTGGAATTTTATAGCTTATGCGGAGTTACCCACTGGTTCAACAATTGCAGAACATGAACACAAAGATAACGACGAATTCTACTTCATTCTAGAGGGAGAAGCGATGATGAGAGTAGACGATGATACAAAAAAAATAAAAAAGGGAGATATTGTACTGACTCGTGCAGGTAGCAAACACTCTGTATATGACGTTAAGAAAAGGCTTAAGTTTTTTGCTTTTGAGATATTACAGCGTGGAAACTGAAGTAAGTATTAAGGATCTAGCCGAAACGAATAGAAAAGGTAACGCTGCAATTTTGATGGTCAAGCCTTGTGGTGTAACTACTCTTATTGGGGGCCATTCAGTTCAAGAATTAATTCTCGGAATGATAACTTCCGCACAACTTGAAATTGTTATGTGTAGTCAGCGTAGATTAAACGAACATGATGTGAGGGGCATTTATAGAATCTTAAATATTCCTGATCCTGTATATGGGGAAGCGTGGAAATATGAAGTCATTAGCCATCTTACATCGAGTGATGTTTTTTCATATCTTGTGCTGGGAGATGATGCTGTGCGAAAGACTAGGTTGATAAAAAACCATGTGAGGCAAGCACTGGCAGATCCCAGCAGTTACCATAGTAAGGTTGTAGAGAATATGGCACATGTCGTAGATAGTGAAGATTTTGAAACGTCTTTTAATATTTTATTCGGAGTGGCGTGAAAAAGATAGCAATAGTTTATGCAACATACGACGGAGTTGTAAACTCAATGTGTGGTGTAGGTGTTATTTCAAGGGCTTTTATAAGTTGCTTTGAGGATGTTCGAAGGTTTTTTTTAAAGAAGAATATTGATCTTGCTTTGCATTTAATAACCCCGAAGCTTGTCCCGGCGGCGTTGGGTTACAGCCAGGACATTCTGAATGAATCACAAAAAGTGACGGCCCGTACTAAAGGGGATATCCATTACATAATAAATGGAACAAACGGAATTGAACAGTTTGGTAATGTAGATAATTGGAGTATTTTTTCAGCTGCTGCAGCTAATACCACCCTTGAAATTGCACAACGTTACGACGAAACTCTGGTCTATTGTGTCGATCCACCCTATATGTATACTTCGCACTACATCGATTTACAAAAGGGAGCCTACCAAAACGAGAAAATAACCTCAGTACTGGTTCTTCACAGTGATGTCCTGTGTCATCACCCCGAAGAGCCTGATATGAGGAGGTTGGCATGGGAAGCCTCCTCCATTAAATATGCGTGTCTCAAGGATTCGATTAGGTTCGCAAGAACAAGTGAGTATTTGATGAGGCATTTGTCAGAAAACTATGGAATCCAACAGGAAAAGATTATTAGTCTACAGTCCGGGATTGATATGAACAATAAGAGATACAAGCCTGTTCAAAGAGAGGAGATAGTTAGAAAACTTAAGGAGTACAATATTCCGCTTAATAAAGATTTAGTTTTTAGTGTCGGAAGAGCAGTAACATACAAGGGGTTTGATTTACTAATTCAAGCTTGCGGTAGACTGCGAAAGCCTGCACATCTTGTTTTCGTCGCTGCACCAGCACAGTTTCCACCGGCTAATGTCTATGAGCTGCAAAAATTAATTAAGAAATATAAAGTAGACTGTACTCCTATTTTCCACCTTGAATTTGATTTGCCATCAAAGATTTGCCAATGGGAAAACACAAAGATCGTTGCACAATTATCGCGTCATGAACCCTTTGGTCTTCTACCAGAAGAGGTTCGTCTATGGGCAAAGCAGAAAGGGCCTGTAATTTTAACCTCAGATGTTGAAGGATATGTCGAACAGATAGAGGATGGGGAAGATGGGTTTAAGGTGGATATTGGTAATATTGCAACGATCAGCGAGAAAATTGACTATATTTTGTCTTTGCCAAATGACACAATTACTGACATAAAAAAGAAGGGTCTTGCCAGATTACTTAGAGACTACGATTATAGAATTTCTATATTTAAATCTATTCTTGAATTACTAGAGATAAAAGACCTGAAAGTTCAGGACTTTAAGAACTCACTCAATTATGAGAATTTACATTGAAGGGGTCGCCTGTGCAGGTAAAACTGAGTTTATTGATAAATTAAGCCACTTGTTAAAAAGCTGTAGTGTTATTCACGAACTCCCTACAGATATTCGAGATAAAGATATAAATACTGCTTTCTGTCGAAAGAACGATGAAGCAAAGTGTGCACAGGCATTAGCACAAGAAGCTTGTGTTGATTACGTCTTGGTCGACAGATGTTATCCTTCAACCTTGGCATACGAGTATATTCAATTTAGTTTGGGTATCAAAAATGAATACGTTCCAACGTTGCATTGGTACTACAAGGGCATAGTAAGTAGAAAGCTTTCAGTCCCAGATCTCTATGTTTATATGAATATTGACGAAGAAGTTGCTTTAAGGAGGGCGCATGAAATCGGAAGATATTCAACAAAATACGCTTGGTTCAAATTGCCGAGGGCAGGTAATCATTTTTATCAGAAGTTTTACGATCTCATGGAGCCCTATGTTCCTATGCTTAATATAGACGGGGCTGCATCGTTTAGAACACAGTACCGAAGTTTAATTAAGAAAATAAATAGCATCTATGAAGAAAAAAAATAGGAAGGTTCTGGTAATTGGTGGAAGTCGCTTTGTAGGCCCTCTTCTTATACGAAGACTTCTAGAGCATGGGGATACAGTAGTGCTATTCAACAGAGGCAACAATTATGGATATACAATAGACAGAAGAGTAATACAAATAAGAGGCGATAGGATGAATCTCGAGGATGTACTAAAGCTGAAGAGCATGCATTTCGATATTGTTTACGATATGTGTGCGTATAACCCCCATCATATTACTAATACCATGAAAGTACTGAAAAATCTGACTAGACATTTTGTCTTTTTTAGTACAGCCGCTGTTTACAAGGAAAGCTTCATATTTCCTCTTTCAGAAAGCGCTTCTCTTGGGTCTTGGGGATCTTTTGGAGATTATGGTGAAAATAAGGCGTTAACTGAAGGAAAGTATTTACTTTGGGGGAAAACAAAAGGAAGAAAGGTTACAATATTTAGGCCAGTCTATATCTTGGGAAAAAGTAATTATTTTGACAGGGAGAATTACTACTTTTCACGACTGCACGCAAAGGAGAAAATTATTGTACCAGGAAATGGTAAGGCGCTAATACAGTTTGCTTTTGTGGAGGATGTTGTTGAAGCCTTTTTTAGAGTTCCACTTATACAAAAACAAAAGTCCGAGATATTAAATATCGGGTCGTCTGAATATATAACGGTTGAAGGGTTCATTAACCTCTGTGCTCAAATTTCAAAGAAGACTCCTACCATGGTGCATCTAGTCAACGGCCGGTTCGCTATATCTGAAACGCAATTTTATGATGATCTATATCCTTTTCCAAATGTAAATTTGATTCTTTCTAATGAGCGTAGTACCAAATTATACAAAATTAACTACAAACCTTTGAAAGTTGGATTGACTGACGTCTATAAACATTGGAAGAAACAGTGGGATGGAAAAGTCAAAAGATATGAACTTGAAAAGAAGATCCTTACTAGGTTAAATCGCTAATGCTTAGTGGTTAATACGAATCGAATCCCAAAAGTCGCATTGCTCTGGTATTCTTTCCTTCAGTAGAAGGCTCGGCAGAATAAAGCTTTTGGAGATGCTGTATAAATTCTTCGACACCGAATGTATTATCGATCTTTTTGAGCTCGATTTCTATCATTGCATCTTGCACTTGTTTTTTCCCCTTTGAGTATGTAATGTCTTCAAGAACGAACTCAATCTGTGTGGCGTTATTTGAAAAAAGTGAAACGGTGCGTTTGTTTTGTACAGAAACCATTACATACAGCTTTCCCTTTTTTGACAAGTCATTAAGTATTGGGAATTTTTGTAAATCGAATTTCTCTTTTGCAAAATTTTCAAAAGTCTTATCGTCAGTATCCTGTGTTATTTCATCAAATTTTGCTATCCCTTTTTTTAACCCAAGAAATTTTTTGTATGTGAATTCGTATTTATTGTCAATATTTCTTACTCTAATGCCTATATTCTCGGACTTTAATGTTGTTCCATTCCTCTCTAGTAGAATATCAGTTATTAAGGTTTCATATGTTTGATCTAAATGAAACTGGCCGACCTGTTTATCAATGCGTAGTTGTAACTTACTTCGTGGAATTGTAAATCTATATTCAAGTTCAGTTGATTTATTCATATGTTGCTGTATATTTAAACAATAAAAGTCAATTAGTTTAAACAGAATGAATTCCTGCTATGATGCAATATTACCTCCATTTGTATGTTATAATAATATTATAACACGTGATATTGTCAGTATGAAAGTTTTTTTTACCTGTTCAACAACAAAATTCGAACAACGATACCCAATTTACAAAAAGATTACAAGCTTTATAGAAAAAGAGGGGCACATCCTCTCGGATGTCTGGCTAGATGAGGCATTGTTAAATATCCGGAAAAACACATTTAAAGATCCTGATGTTTTATATAAAAGAAAGTATGAAGCAATCATGAATTCTGATCTTGTAATTGCCGAAGGAACGTATAAAAGCTTTACGGTAGGACATCAAATTTCTATCGCTTTGAGCAAGTCGATTCCCACTCTTATTATATATCACAAAAGGAATGGCGATAAGGAAAAGTATTATGTGGCAGGAATAAACTCTCCATTTTTGACAAAAAAGAGATATACAACTATATCCGAGGCATATAAGATTATTAAATCCTTCTTTTCGATATACAGTGGAAGAAAAAAAAGACATCGTTTCCAATTGGTATTAAACCAGGACGAAAACAAATTCCTCGATGTATTAATGCAAAAGGAAGGCTTAACAAAAACAGATGTTATCAGGAACCTTATTCACTCAGAAATGAATAGGAACGAAGATTCGATCTAGTACCTCTCATCTTTCTTCATAGTTACCAACTTTTGTTTGTAAAATGATGCATACTATACTATAATACACATCGTACACATCAGTATAGAAAACAGGCCAGATCCGTCTCGCGAAAGATTTCACTAGCCTGTTGTTTTGTGCAAATTAGTCTTACGACCTCTTTGCAGTTGTATTATAGCATAGCACAGCAGAGAGGTGCAATAGTCGTGATATATATAATTTTATGCATATTTTGCTGTGATGGTTAATACTGATGTTCCAGTAATTGATAAAGCTGACTTGTATGCTTATATAAAAGGAGAGGCAAATACAAAGGTTCATAGCATTTGGAACCAGATTGTTGCCCAACTTGATGAGAAGGGGAGGAGGGAAGCTATTCTAAAAGGTTTCTTTCTGAGGAAGAATTCCTCTGTTGAGGAAGATAGCTTAGCAAAGTATTTAATGTTTGATGTAAAGCATGGTTCGAAGGAGCTAAAAAATCAGTTATTTCAAATCGCCCCATATATTATATGTATGAAGTAGATATGACACTAGCTTGGCATTCGTACAATACTGAACTGCCGGAAACTTTATATTATTATTCCATGTCTCATTTAAACCGGATTCCAAATCATGCGAAAAAGTAAAGCTGTATACAAGAGGATCAACCCTGTGAAAGCCCTTTTCCTTAAGAGAAATAAGAAACTTTATGTATTTCTTGCAGTGGTTACAATAATCGTCCTTTTCCCCATATTTATAATGGTATGGATGTACTTCGCACCAATTAGATCATTTAAATATAATGTCGCCGGAAATTGCATAGAGTATAGAAAGTTCCCAATCTATTCCTCTTCCATTACTGTTTATCGCAACGATGAGCTGTTACAAAGTGAGTCTCTGAGTGGGGCATACGGTAAAGTTGCTATTGATTTTAGTCAAGATGGAATATACACAATAGAGTATCGGGTCGCGAGTAATATTGAAAAAGAGGAGTTTGAAGTTGACAGAACAGCACCAGAAATAAATTTAAGCTTTTACAATCTCACAAACGAGGACATAACCCCTTTAGACGTACAACTCAATGAAGAAGGGGATGTTGAGGTAAGGTATACAAAAACAACTATAGACGAAAATACAGGAGAAAAAAGCGAAGATACCGTTGTGCTGAATACTATTGATGGGAAATTAGATTTAGAGCTAAAAGAGGGAGAGAATAATTATGTAGTATATGCAAGAGATGAATGGAGAAACGAAAGTAGTAAAGATTTTGTTATTACAGCTGATTATACAAATCCTAAGATAGAAGTCCTTTCTCCTAACTACAAAGAGACTTACAGTGGTAATGTAGAAGTCAAATGTAATGCTTCAGACAAGAACGAGATTCAAAAGGTTACTATAAACGGCAAGGATATCAAGAAAAACAAAGAAGGGAACTTCGTGCTGACTATATCTTTGGAAGATGGAGATAATACTATAGAAATCGTGGCGTGGGATAAAGCAGGAAATAGGAAGAAGGAAACACTAAATGTTTTGAAGAGAGTAGGAGCTATTGATCGTATAGATAAGATCAATGGAGAAACTATAGTTTCTGCTCCTGAAACATCTTCTTGTTCCGACGTTAAAGCTGGATACAATGTGTATTGTTTTTTAAATGAACTCAGAAAAGACGAAAATAAACCATCTATGTCATGGAATGCGACTAATGCAAATTATGGCTATCAATATGCATATTGTTTGCAGACAACAGGATTCCAAGGCAATCCACATTACCCATCACAAGATGTCATAGATTGTTTCCAAGATAAAGTAGGGCAAATTGGATATGTCGGAAATGGTATTCATTCCTATGGTTACTATACAGCTTCTGGAGTAGCGAATGGATGGTGGGGTAGCCCCACTCATAAAAGCCTTGTTAGTAACGGTAATAACATAGGAATCGGCTGTTACGGAAGCTGGTGTACAGCCTATGTAAATTAAAGCTCGTAAAGAAAAATGAAAAAAGTAATTAACTTATTAAAAATCTCTAGTTATGCAACTAAAAATACCTAAACTGCCATCATTTGGCGGAGTAGGGAGGACAGAAGCTAAAAAACCGACCAAGATTTTTCAAGCATTCATAGTTGCCTCCTTACTCCTATCCTATTTTACACCAATCATGCCTTTTTTGACAGATGCAAAGGCAGATTCCTTTTATCCTGGAGGGAATAACTCAGAATGTCATTTCGCATCTACTGTCGCTGTCGGATATGACAGTTTAGGGGGAGGAGAAGTACACTGGAACTCCGCTCAAGTCAGTGGATATTCAAGAAACTGGATCGATTCAAATGGTTTCCTTAGTGTCGCTACCCCTTATTATCCTGATGCACGTAGATATCCTAGTATTGCTGATGCTGTGGCTGTACCGCCCAATACGAGAGTGTCTGTTGCTTTTTATGGATGGTCATATGCTGGGCATACTATAAATGTGCCACAAGTTGATCTTTTTAATTCAAGGCAAAACTCACACGGTGGGGTCACTAGACTTGGGGCTGGTGGAACTTATTCAAGCACCTGTTGGAATGTTGACGGTATGAATGTATGCAGAAATGGGATGCGAGTAAGTTCAAGTAACGTCGGTAGTTACCCTGTCAGCACAAATATAGATGGAAAGATTATTCATGAATTCAATACAATTCAACCCGTAACACGAATTGGTTTTACAGGCACCCCCATTTGGAATGGAGAGAATCTTCAAATCAGATATGATCTGAGTCTTAGAAATAACTCCAGCTATAACCTATGCAATATAAGGGTGAGAGACACTATGCCTTCCGGTCAGACATATGATCAAACACACTGTATTAATGCCGGGCAAACCAGTGTCATTAGTTATTACGAAAACTGGGGGACAAGTTATCCGATGAACATTACAAATAATAATGTCAGGGTTGATGATAATAATTCACATACTGAGACAACTGCAGAAGCAATGACTTGGGCTGGTGATAACAGGCCGGAGGTAAAAACATCTATCGCCTGGAGAGACGATCTTGGTTCACCTTCTGGATGGAGCGAGACTCAAGCTAGTTGGGGACAACAATCTAACTCACTGTATCAAGTTACGCTTATTCCGTACTGGTTTGAAGGTGGAAATGCGAGTGTCGATTTAACACAAGATGTTAGCATTACAAAAACAGTAAGCGATAGCGATGAAACTAATGTCACTCACAATACGGCTAGGAATAGAGAAGAGCTCACGTATACTATTACAGTTACGAATAATGAGGCACGAGTTCAGAACATGAATGTTATTGATGATTATAATGAGGATTACCTTACTATATTAGATCCTGATGGAGGGGTGGATAATGGAGATACCTTAACATGGACTACTGATCTAGAGCATGGACAATCGAGAACATGGAGTGTAAAGGCAAGTATCATTGATCTTGAGCAAGGAGACTATACTTTTACTAATACCGCCCGTACTGAAAGCCCAGATGCAGGGCCCGTTGAAACAATTACCAATGTCAGTCCACAGGTAATAATCTCCCTAGACAAAACTGTTAGTGATAGTGACGAAGCGAACGTAAAAGCAAACATGGTAATGGGAGATCATTTTAATGAAGATGAGCGGAAGATAACTTTTACGGTTCAGTATTCAAATACTGGAGATGCTGACGCACACAATGTTACGCTCACTGACAACCTTACAGGCTTTTACGACGATGTTCTCGTTCACTCAGTAGAGAATATTTCAGGTGGAGGCATTTACGATAGTAATTCTCATATCATCACCTGGAACTTAGGTGATTTAGGGGATAATGAAAGTGGATCACAAACATTCGACCTTATACTCAACAGAATAGCAGATTACGATAGGATTATTACAAATCAGGCTGAGATTGATTCAGATCAAACTTTACCAATTGAGGATACTACCGAAACAACTATTGTTACTCCTGCTTTAGAAATTGTGAAAACGGACAACACAGAGGTTGCCAAAATGGGAGATACCTTAACCTATGAAGTAACAATAACAAATAATGGAACTGGAGACGCATATAACCTTATTATTCTAGACACACTACCTGAATATGTTGAGGTAGTTAGTGGGAGCATAAGCGACGGAGGAACATACAATGGTAACACAAGGACAATTACTTGGGAGAATGAGGCTACTCCTGAAGGTATATTTTTAAATTCCGGCGATAGCTACATGTTCACCTTCGAGGTGCTTATCCCATATGAGGTAGTAACTGCAGACACAACACTAGTCAATATCTCAACCGTAAAAAGTCCAACTATTGCAGAGATTGAAGCAGAAGATACAACCAATGTAATTGTTCCCATCTTAACAGTGAATAAGCTTGCAATAGAACCAGAACCAATTACTCCTACAAGCGTGATTACTTATCAGATTACTGTTAGGAATAATGGAAGTGCAAGTGCTCGCGAAGTTATTATAAAAGATAACATCTCAACAAGGCTTGAGGTTTTACCTGACACTATTTCTCATGGAGGTACATATGACAATACTAATCGCATAATCACCTGGACTATTGGAGAACTAGAAAGTGAGCAAGAAGTAGTGCGAACATTTCAGGCCCGAATAGTTTTTGGTGAGGAACTCTCAGACAACGATGTTATTGAGAATCAGGCCGAAGTATATTCATTAACCAATGCACCCATTCAGTCGGAAGTCATCTCATCACAGATTAACTGTGGCTATCTTCAGGGGATCGTATGGGAGGACTCAAACAAGGATGCTGTTATTGATGAAGGTGAGTTAAGGATTCCGAACGCAGAAATTCAAGTTACAGTTGAAGATTTCGAGAAATACGGAGCAACGTTTGTAAGCGATAAAAACGGACATTACGTAGCCACATGTTTACCATTTGAAAAGGAAGTGTACGTTGATATCACAAGACCCGCAGGTTATGCAGGACAATCAACTGTCAACAGTTATGTAGTGAAACTCTCTCAGTCTGGACAATCAACTATTTACGAACTAAGTGAGAGTGGAGAAAAACTTTTCGTGTGGGCTGGCAATAACTTCGATCACGCAGATTTAGGACTATTCAGATCATATACCCAAGGTTCAGTGCTTGGCATATCGAGTGTAGCAAAAACAGGAGGAATATTTATTGCAAGGAATGTTCTTTTTCCAATCGGTCTTGCATCCATTTGTTCACTGATTCTGAAAATCTATAGAAGGAGGGAAGATGCTCTGGGAATTGATTAGATACTCAAGCCTAATACTTATTCTTCTCTGTCTTGTTTGCTTCTTGATTGGAATAATAAGGGGCTGGATACATTTTGTAAGGTTATTTTGCTACGGGAAGTTGCGATTCAGGTTCAATGGAGGAGAGTATCTAAAAAAGAGATAAATGTGAGAACGATCTATTGAGAGAGTTACTTTAATTTTTAATATCTTATAAATGAAGAGACAATTATTGAAAGTAGGAACAACTACATTGTCTATGTGTATAGTATTGGCGTTTTCTGCACCTGCTGTTTATGCCCAGGGAACTGCATTCAACGTTGGTGGCATAGAAGAAATTCTCTGGAGTGTTGTCAAAACTATTCAGAAACTTGCAGTTCCAATTACCGCAATTGCCCTAGTTGCAGTAGGTATTGGGATTGTTACTAGTGGTGATGATGATTCTAGAAAAACCGATCTAAAGAAAATTGGTGGACGAATTCTTGTCGGGGGTGTTCTTGTTTTTGGAGCAGCAACACTAGCGGAACTAATTAAAAACAACTTAGAAAATGCAATATAGGATGAAGAGTAAGGGGTTACTAACAATCCTTGTTGTATTTCTGGTAGTTATGTTCCTAACTCCGCTTGCTCTGCAAACAGTGCAAGCGGAGGAGACGCAAGAAGAGCAAAATCTTGATGAACCTTCTAACCTCAACATATTTCAGGCTCTTGCTATACAACAAACTATTGAGAGTGCTAAGGCAGGTGTAGAGATGTTTTCTGGCACACTTGATACGTTTGTTGGCTTCACCCCATATGTTGAAGGTAGTGAAATCAAATTAGATGTACAATCAACAGGGGAAAAGAAGGAAAAGACCATAACAAATACTGATTTTCTAAGAAAACCATTTCTTTTAATCTCAATTTCTATTCTTGCAATTCTCATTGCCGTCGAGGGAATACAATACATCACTTCCGATGAAAGAGACCCAAAACATTTCAAAGACAGTCTAAAAAATTACATCATTACCGCTAGTCTTCTGATAATAAGTCCCTTTATTTTTAACCTTAGTACAAGAATATGCAACGAATTTAATCAACAATTATTAGGAGATCAGAAGATATCGGTTTTCATAGTTGACTTTTTTGATGACCTCTCTGCAGAAGTAGATCTTAGTAACATCGAAGTAGATACATCTGATAATGAAGATGTAAGCGACTGGATCAAAGATATCTTTGACTGGGGAAGTAAAGAAAGTGTACAGCAAATGCCTGAGGAGTTTCAAAAACAATTGTCTGTTCTCGGCTATGTCCAGGCAATGCCATATATGATACCAATTGCCTTAATGTTTTTGTTCTTCTTATTCATAGCGTTTCAATTTATTATACGTTTCATTTCATTATATTTTCTCACTGTTATCTATCCATTAATTATCCCCTTCTATCTGCACAGAGGTTCTAGACAAATGGTTCAATCTTTCTTTAAGGTTTGGATTACCACACTGGTTCATCAACCAGCATTTATTCTTGGATACGTTCTTATAGCGAATCTTCTGAAATCAATTGTGACTGAAGGTGCAACCTTTAACTCATTACTAATCTTTGTGGGTTTCCTTATTTTCCTTACCGGAATAAACGTTTTTATGGGACGAATTGTTGGCGATGCATGGTCGGCTCTATCACAAACTGCACTTGCAGGAATAGGAACTGCCATCTTGGGTAAAGGCGTTGGTTCCGTAAAAGACAAAGCTACTGGGATCTCTACTAGCGCCAAACGAGGAGCTCTAGGTGGTCAGGTTACTGATGTTGCAAGCTATGTTGGTAGAAATATTGGAACTAAACTAGGTCTTACTCCCCCAAGAGGAGGAGGATTTAGTGATACTGGGATAAAAGCAGGTAAAGGTCTAACTGAAGGTGGAAGTATTGTCGTAAGGGGAGCAAAGATTGGTACAACTGCAAAAAGCAAGGCGTCTTATGGAAAAATGTTTAGTGGAAAAAAGGATATGGATCCGACAAAAATTCACAAGGTTAAATTTGGCAAAGAGCTGGCTGATGCAGGTCTTGATGTATCTCCCATAGACCCGAATTGGGGAGTAAATAACGTAAAAGGAGAATTGTGGAGCTCAAAGGAAGCAGACGGAAATGGTATGTATGCAAACTTTAAATCGAAAGATGATGCAATTGAAGCCGGATATAAAGAAAGCGAAGTCTCGAAAGTAACTACGGGAACTAGTGGAATAAATTATGTTGATCCTTCGAACATGAAGGCAAGAGGACGATTTAATAGTGATATTACCAAGATTGTAAAAAACCAGGGGATTGCTCAAGGTAAACGAAAAAATGCAACTAAATTCTCCGATGATGCACCATCGCCTGATCGCATAGGCAACATATTTAAGCACGCAGGTAAGAATATTAAGAGTAAAGGAATAGGAGGGATTGCTTCAAAAAGACGGGTAAATCCAAGTAGAAGGAAGAGTGGGAAAAACCCTACTCTTGTCATCTACACGGATCAGAGACTTAATGAAACTTAAATATTAAAGACGTAAATGTGCAAATAGAGAGAATTTACAAAGTAAATGTAAAGGAAAATGTAATGAGAACGCTCGTTTTTACTAATAGGAATATCATTATCGCTCTCAGCATTTCATTTACAGGTATTACATTTCTTTTAATGAGAAACATAGACATAGTTTGGAGAATTACAATAGCATTTGGTCTTATTGTCATTTCTCTCGTTATGCTAGGAGCAAAAATAGACAGACAGCCTGTATATGAAGTTGTTGCAAGAATGATACCTTATTTTTTCAGAAAAAAACGTGAAAGATTTTAGAATCTCGAACAATTTAATCGTAGAACAAAAAAGAATTCACGCAGTCTGTGAGGTTCTTCCCTTTGATGTCGCGTTACTTTCGAAAGAAGATAGACAGATGTTTTATACGAAAATCCGACAAGCTTATGACATTCTTCCTTCAAGAGTTCAAATTATAGTTGTTAAAGAAGAAGCAAAAGTAAGGGATTACACTAAGCATTTTGAAAGTATAACTGCTGAAACGAATAAGGCTAAAGATAGTCTTGTTTTAAGTTATATACATGAATTATCCGCATTAATCGAAGCGGGGGAAGTACTTATATTAAAGTACTACTTCATTTTCTCGATTGGAGCCGAAACCAAAAATTCAAAAAAGTTTCTGGAGAAGTACAACTCATTGAGCGACAAAGTATCCCGTTTTACAGGAGTACTCGCTCAGGCTGGTGTTGAGACCAGACAACTAACAGGGGAAAACTTAGTTAACTTTATAAAGCAACAGGTGAGGACATGATCTATATAATTAATTTTTTTAAAAGCATAATTTCACTTGGGGAGACTATCTCCTTTTATCTTGCAAAAGCTATTGGAAAGGCTCTATATGGGCTCCTTTTTGCGTATTGGCTGAAAGCGGAGAAGGAGGCTGATCAAATGAAGCTTGAATACAAACTCAAGAAGGAAAATCTGGAACTTAGAGAAAAGGAGTTGGAACAAAAGATCAAGGAGGTTGATGAGATAAAAAACGACCTTGAAGATATTCAAGGCATAGATGGTAACTCACAGACTATTATAAAAGATTTATATAAACAGCTTGAGGAACTAGAAAAGAAATTAAGTGGCCAACAAGAAAAAATCGCAAAAATAAAGGATCTAGAGAAAAAGCTTTCCTACGCACAACTAAAGGCCAGGAAGACAAAGGAACTGGAGAAACAGCTTGCAATCCTTAATGGGAAGCAAAAGAGTGAAAGCCCACTTGTACAAAGCCTTAGAACCGAACTTGTTAACTTGCGAGAAACGGTTGAACTTCTAAAAAAGAGTAGGAAATCTGGTATTCCATTGAAGGCAAACTTTGAAGAGCTGAAGGTACCTGAGCTCAAGAAAGTTAAAAACCCTCTAAAGAATTTTTTGAATTGGATTACCTATAAAAAAGAAATGCGAAAATTTGATGCATTATTTGCCAAACTCAATAAAGTTGAATTCAACTATATAAAAGAAAATAATACTAAGAGATTCAGTATTAAGATAAGCTCAAAAAGCGCTGCTAAGCTTAAACCCGAAAGTATTACCGAAAAGGAAAGATATCTTGTTCTAAACGATAAATACGTACGGATCTACTATCTTGCGGACTTACCTACATTCCTTTCCTCATATGTGTTATTTAACCTCATAAACTCAAGAGTACCCTTTAGACTTTCAATGTTTACGACACCATTTCCAACTGGAGCGCTCATCAAAAAGATACAGGGGAGAGTTTCTAATCTGGAAACTGAACAAACAGATAGGATGGAAAAAGGGAAAAAGAGAGACTTGAAACTCGACAAAGAGATCGATGAGGGAAATGAGCTAGCTCAAAAACTAACGATGGGTACTGAAAAAGGGTATCTTGCTTCAATCTACGTAGGGATTGAGGCCACAAGCAAGAAAAAGCTACTCGCTTACCATAAGGAATTTATAAATTTAACAGATCAAATTGAATTCATATTTAACACATACAGTTATGGACAACGGAAAGCATTTGAAGCTTTACTCCCATTTAACAATGAGACTGTTGGTAAAGATAGACTTTTACAAACAACAGCGATTTCATATCTTACCCCCTTTCTCTCAAAACAAATAAATGACCCCCAAGGGATATTTCTTGGCTTCAATGCATACAATGGGAGCCTTGTTCTTGTAGACTTCTTCAATGCTCGAAACAAAAATATCAACATCTTTGGTACCTCTGGATCAGGTAAATCAGTAACAGCGAAACTTATGGCATTAAGACTTTATCTTAGGGGTATCCAAACACTCGTTATCGACCCTGAGGGGGAATATACACAACTAGCAAAAGCTATTGGCGGTGAAGTAATTGAGTTTACCAGAGACAATGGAATAAATCCGTTTTACGTTGGAAGTAGTGCAAGAGACGACATTATGAATCACATAGATATGCTTATGACCTTCTTTAAATTTTTCATTTCAGACTCAAACTTTGACTCCTCAACCTTGAATAAGACCTTAACAAAAATGTACGACTATGGAAGTCCAAGTTATTCTGAGCTTCTTAAGCTACTAGCGGGAAACAAGATGCAAGATGATCTTACTGTACTTACAGAGGGTAGTTTACGGGGAATTTTTAATTCTGAAAAAGAATTACAGCTTGATAATGACTTTATCGTCTTTGACATATCATCGCTTGACAGTGAGAACAAGAAATCACCTGCCATGTATCTCCTAACCTCACTTATCTGGAACATTGTTAATAAGGATAGTGACAAAGCAACCAGGCGCAGAAAAATGCTTTTCATAGATGAAGCTCATACTCTCCTCAGAGATAAACAAGTCGCGGCTTTTTATATGGATATCGTCAAACGAGCCCGAAAAAGGAATCTTGGTGTTGTATCTATAACACAGAACGTAGAGGACTTTGTAGATAACAGTTATGGAAAAGGAATCATAACAAACGCAGAAACAACAATTCTCCTTAAACAACAAAGCAAAACTGTAAGTGATCTTGGTGACATTTTTAACATCACGGAAGAAGAAAAGGAAAAACTTCCAGTATTTGCAATTGGGGAATCAGTAATGTTTAGAGAGAACGAACACGTTCGTCTCAACATTCATCCTTTACCTAGTGAATTTGAACTAGTAAGAACATGAAGAACTACATAGACATACCACAAACAAATATATTGGTAGATATCGTGCTTATCGTTTTCTTAATGGCTGGCTTTTTTATCAACTTTAATAAACCAGTACAGGCACTTGTAAAAAAGTATACTGCAGGACAAATATCTGCAGAGTTTCACTATCCAAGGTATACAAAAGAAAACAAGGTCACGCTCGAGATAGATGCCTATGGAGTTAATGAGATATATCTCGATGGTCTGACCGCACAAAACAAAATAAATGTTGGACTCAATGAAGGAGATAATATATTTATAGTCAGGCTTGTCGGGAAAAAAGAAACTCAAGAGTATGAAATTGTAATCACAAAGGATACAAAACCACCTACAATCGTAACCCCCACAAAAAAAACAATAAACATAGCTCAAAACGTCAACATTAACTTTACAGTTTCCGAACCATTATCTTTTTTTAAATTTAACGAGAACGATTGTAGTAGAGTGACTGAAACGGAGTTTTCATGTGTGGTTACCCAAGGCAAGCATGAAGTAATATTTTCTGACTTTGCAGGAAACGAAGTTGAGGAAAGTTGTGAAATCGTAAGAGATAATGAACCTCCGAAAATACTTTCAGATATTCCTAAGACGATTTCACAAATACCTTATCAATTGAGACTCAAAGTCTCGCCTGATACTGAAAGCGCTTGGATTAACACAAAAGAAATCGATTTGGTAAGTGGACATATCTTTTTTGAATTAAACAAGATCAACAATGAGATAACCGTAAAACTAAAAGATGAAGCAGGCAATGAAGCAGAATATACATACAACATTATTTACAAAAAGCCTACGCAGACCGATATTGTAAATCCCAATAATGACAACGCAACAACAACTAATCCTACAGAAGAATCCTCCTCAAACGAAGGATCTTCCGAACCAAATAACTGCTACTCACAGACACTTGTGGTTACAAATATAAAAAGCCAAGTCTTCGTTGGAGAAACTCAAACAACGACTGTAATCCTAAAATGTTTAACAACTGGAAGAGGAATAGCTGGTAAATCGGTCTCTATCGTTGTTGGGTACTCAGACGGAACGACAAACACATATACAGGAACAACCAATGCAAGTGGAATCGCTAATTTTAGTTGGACTACTCCTAATAAAAAGGGAGGAGCTAGTGTCACTGGCAAATACGAATATATGCAAACTTCTGCAAGTTTTACAGTTTATTAAATGAATAAGAAGAATAAAAGACACAACAAGAGTCCTGCAAAGATTGCTAATAATGCCGTAGAAAGAAGCTCTGAAGCTGGAGGAGCAATCGGAGGGACTATAGCTGGGGGCATAACTGGGGCAGGTATAGGAGCTGCAACAGCATTAGCGACTGGTGGTACAGCAACCCCATTAATTAAGGAGGGGGCAAAGGCAGGGGCAGATCTTGGTGCTAATGTTGGGAAAGAGGCAGGAAAAGTAGCTGGCAAGGGATTCGGAATTGATAAGAAGCTCCAGAAAGTTGCAAGTGATCCTATTACGTACATTGTTGATGCAGGTCTAAAGCTGGTAATCGATTTTTTATGCCCCATACCAATAGTTGGTGAATATGCAGGAGATTTTTTCGTGAAGTACAAAGGACAAATTCTTTTTGCCCTTTTGGGAATCTCTTTAATGATGTGTTCTTTTTTATCTGGAAGCATTAATAATACATTTGCTGAAAATATTTCAGAGCTTGACTCACACATCTCAGAACTACCACATGAACTAGAAGGCTACCAGGAGAATGGCTTTCAATTAACAAATAACCCTAACAAAAGTCCTCTTGGAGGAGACTGCAAAGATTACTCCATAATAACAGCCTACTTCTATGACCCTAATTACTATCAAAAGTTTGGAAGATGGCACAAAGCACTAGATATAATTCCTTCACAAGAATATTACTCAAGCAATAAAGCATATCAGTTAACTCATGAAATTGTTGTATTCGCAACTATGAATGGCAGAACAGAATTCGGAATAGATGACAACGGAGCGTTAATTGCAAAGATCGTAAATGGTAATAGTAACCTAGAGGTGGGATACGCTCACTTAAAAACTTCCTACGTACAAACAGATGATTACGTCAACGCGGGCGATCCAATAGGTATTATGGGTAATACGGGTTTAGGCACAGGAGTGCATCTGCACTACTGGATTGCAAAGATTAAGTGTGAAGGATGCTGGCCAGAGGCATATGATCCATACCCGCAAACATTTGGCTGGTGTTCTTAAAGTAATTATTTAACTTTTTATTTTATTGTTATGCAAAACATAACTATCAAAGGAAGGGTTACCATTGACCCAGAACTTAAAGAATCTGAGGGAGGTAAAAAATATATTTCCCTTGGTGTTGCCTGTAATCAGCCCGGAACAGATAAGGATGGTAATTCGGAAGAGTTAACCACCTTCTACAACATATATCTTTTCGACAAAATGGCTGAAATATTTGTAGGTTTAAGGAAGGGCGATATGATTTTCGCGATAGGCAAATTAAAGCAAAGATCATACTCCTCAAAAGAGGGTGAGCCAAAGACAGAAAACAAGGTTTTTGCTGATGAGTTTCATAAAGTTGCTTTCGTGGATGATAAGAGCGAGGAACATACAGGTGGAGATAGTAGCGAAGGGAAATAAGATTGTCGCACATAACTAAAATTTCGTTCCGATTTATCGGAACAGTCGTTTTTGGTTCTTTTTGCGACTGTTAGCACAAAAAGAACCTTTATTAATTTTTTTTAAATCAGGAAATGAAAGGATTGATACAAAGTAGATACTTTCCTTACCTTGTATTTGGAATATTTGCCATTATCTTGTTCATATGGTTTTTTAACAGTGACCTTTCTTCTCCTGGACAAGATATCACAAACAACGGCTCTGATATCTACTCCCCTAAAAAACGTGAGGTACAGTATAGAGAACCAACCCTTATTTTCTTCAACCAAACTGTAGAAGCAAGATTAGATCAAGATAGACTGAACTTTCACTATCCTTACATTCAGTTAGTCAAAACAGCTGAAGAAAAAACGAGATTGTTCAATGTAGAAACTGCCACAGAGGAAGACGCCTTCCCGGGAATTCTACTAGATTACTACGATACCCACACATTAGAAGACCAAAGCGGAACAACGCTATTAGATGGAAAAGAACTTCAATGTAGATGCTTCTATGGTTTTATAAAGAACGAAAACGAGATTCTCTGCACATTATATGGAGATGAAGGCACATTATGGCTAATTAATAATAAGGAAATCACAAAAACGAAAATCGCAAATGCACCAGAAGGTGTTCTTATTACAGACTTTTACTACGACCAGAATAAGGATGATATCTACTTGGGCTTAATGGATACTAATAACCAAAATACATCTTCCATTCAAGTTCTTAAAACAAGTCAATCTGATAGTGGAGAAGTATCTGCAGAAACAAGAGTCATTCAAAATCTACCCAATCAAGTAGATATCTTTTATGTTTTCAGTGACAGAAATGAGCGATCGTATATGTATTACGGCGCATTCAATAGCAAGCTTAATAACAATACAGAAGGATATTATCAGATCCATAACGATAATGTTGAGATAAAGAGCGAGGAATATATCATTTTTTACGTGAAATAAAAGTTTTTCAAGTTAAATGCAGAAGAAGTACTTAAAGCACAAAGCCATTAGACTATTACCGTTTTTAGCTATAATATTGCCGATTACATATGTGATTTGCTTTGCTTTTCTCTCATTCGCTCCCCTACTCTATCCCAACGCAGCAAAACAAATACAGGAAAAGTACGAAAAGGTTATCGCAGAAGCGAAAAAAAGCGATACGCACCTTTTAGCTATTTCACCTGAGGAGTTATTGAAGACTGAGAATACTCTCGTAATCCCCATTCTTGGTATAGAAATGCCCATAAGTGACGAGGATGCTAATATTGCTCTACATAATGGGATATGGCACGATGGAAGAAGTTCTACTCCCCTACTCTCTGGAAATACCGTTTTATCAGGACACAGGTACTATTACTCTTGGTTGGGGGGTGCCCTTAATAGGGCCAATTACTCACTTTATCATTTAGATAACCTTGAGCAAGGTGACTTAATTTTGTTGATATGGGATCATAAGATTTACAGATACTTCGTTACTGAAATATCTGAGATAGACACTAATGACCTTGAATTATTGCAGGAAACAGAAAATGCACAGATAACTCTTTATACATGCACTCCCCTTCCTGTAACAAACTATACAAAGAGATTAGTCGTCATCGCCAAGTAGTTTATTTTAGTAGTGTGCACATGCAATACTCAGAAACAAGTAAGGACAAAATCTTATACACT
Organism: Candidatus Dojkabacteria bacterium; assembly: GCA_016929645.1. Classification (GTDB taxonomy): domain Bacteria; phylum Patescibacteriota; class Dojkabacteria; order SC72; family JAFGCJ01; genus JAFGIK01. The sequence goes on along the minus strand of JAFGIK010000074.1, from coordinate 6,406 downwards.
CTTTTTACACTTAGAGCCATTCCTAAACACGATCTCCTCTATCAGTTTAATGGAACTGATGGGAAAAGGATCAATGTTGCAATAAACGATTTTAAAAAGTTTAAATACATCCGGGAAAACATAACAATTAATGGTCATAGAGTGCTATATATAACAAGAAAGGGTTATGAACATGTTGTTAATAAAGTTTTACAAACTAAAAACCCACAATATAAGTACAGCACAAATAAATCAAGAAGGTCGCCTATGTATACACATCACTATATGAATTTTAAGTACGTTTGGGACTATGTGCATCAGAATTGGAATCAAATCCTAGAAAAGAAAATTTCTATATTTACCGACCAGGATATTGTAAACTGCAAACTTTCCACTGACTTTGAAGGAGAAAAACTTATAATTAGACCAGACGTCCTAATAAGAATTCCAGTAGGAAAGCGGAGTGAAGATCTAATTCTAGTTGAAAATGATACCGGAAGGGAAAACCCTATTAACATCTACAGGAAATTCCTTCAATACGCGATGTTCCTACTTGAAGGAAAGCGATATCTACACATAAAAAATGTTCAGTTGCACTTTGTATTTCTGTCTAAAAAACGACTTTATAATGTATTTAAATCAGATGTAGTAGTAAATAGATTTGACCATGACAATGAATACAAGAAATGGGAGCTTGATATGAAGAAAATTATTGAGGCATTTAAGTCTCACGACTTTAGTCTTTATGCAACTGATTTCAAAGAGAGTAAACCAGAAAAAGTAGACTTTATAAAAACATTGAAACTTACAAAGCATTCATGGAAGCATTATCTTTCCTAGACAAAACAATTACTATTCCATACGGTGATACTAGTTTTAGCGTCCCTTTATTTTTTATCTTACTTGCACTACTAGTTACACTTCTTTTTACCCTACTCTACTTCATATACTTGCCAATTAGAAACGCTCACTATAAAAAGTTTTATCTTTTTGAGTTACGTTTACCTGATATCACAGGAGAAGAAACTGAAAATTTTATTGAAAAAATGGGATCGATCTTCTCTCAGCTTTGGAATAGCTATCGGCATGATAAAGATGTATTTTCTATTGAAATACTAAAAGTCGAACCGTATACACTGATACAAATAGGTAGCAATACACGAGAAAATATGAAAACATTAAGGAAACATTTTTCAGATGTACCAAATAGCAGAGTTTTTCCCGTCAACAAAGATAATCTGAAGAAATTTGATATATATAAAGCCAAAACAATAAGAACAACCGAGCCGTTTTTCACAATCAAGAGAAATAAGCAATTTGTAGAAAATCTAATAAATTACCTATCCCTACTGAAGTTTGATGAGAAGAACAATGTAAAGGAGCAGGCGGGAATACAATTAATATTTAGAAGTGTATTAAAAAAGAGTCATATCACCTCGGCAAAGAATGAACTCTATACAAAAGGAGATCATGCTTTAGGTATGTTAAAGGCTGGAAAAGAACCTGAACGAGACATGTACGATAAGAAAGCGGAAGATAACATATTTAAAGTTCAAATTAATCTCATAGCAAATTCACAGCCCCACCTTAATGCACTTGAAGATAAATTTTCCTCTTTAAATTTTGGTAAAAATAAGTTCATTTCTAAGCCTGTAAAAGTCAAAGATATTATTGAAAGATATCTCAGGCCAGAAAAAACAGAGCCGTTCTTTCTAACAGCTCACAGCCTTATTTTTGGTACATTATTCCTATACATCCCACTTCTTTTTAAGGGGTTTCGTAATAGTATGTTTAAGCGAAGTTTAAAAGGTAGCTACTTAACAAGTGAAGAGATTGCTTATATCTTTCATCCTTCTCAGGTATTTAGAGGTGCATATGCCTCCCAAAAGGTTAAAATAATAGAACCAAACCCAGACTTCTTTGATAAGTTCGACGCTGAACACCTGACCATCGGAAATACTGAATTTCCAGATGGAGCAAAAGCCAAGGTTACCTTTCCTATTAAAAACTTTGCAAGACATCTATACATCGTTGGGATGACAGGAAAAGGTAAGTCCACGGTACTAGAAAAAATGGTAATGGACTTTACGGAGAAACAGGATAAGACACTTGTAGTTTTCGATCCTCATGGAAAAAGTGATATGTTAGGACGAATTGCGACGAGAATAAAAAACAAGGACGAGATCATATACATGGATACAGACAGAAAAGGAGAAGTATTCACATTCAACCCCATCTTCTGTTTCCAGAAATCACCAGAATACAAGATTGCAATAGTAGATATGATCTATGGAATACTTAGAAACGAAGTGAAGGAACAAGCTGGAATGGAAAATACTGGAGCAGCGACTTTTAACTCCATCCGCGATGTTCTAGAGATTGGAGTTGAGTTCGCAGACGCATACTTTTACTTTCTAACTAAGACAAAAGAACTTAATAGAAAAGACGCAGAAAAGATCGTAAAACGAAAGACATTGTCATTAAGCGATTTACCTCTCCTTCTTAACAGGAAATATTCTTACATAAAGATGCTAAAGGAGGTATTCTGTGATTATTCCTCACCGGTAACAACCCTTATACAAAAGGAAATAGGCAAAGAAATGCCTTCAGTTATAAGTGCTGTGAAGGCAAGGTTTAAGCCTCTACTCCATCGCAGTGTTGAACTGATAACGGAAGGTAATCAGATGAATCTTGAAGATCTTATAAATAGTGGAAAAACATTTTTATTTCCCGTACAAGATACTACTTTTGGAGAAACTGGTGCCAAGGGTATTATGCAATGCTTAGTTGGTATGATGTGGCTCATTAAAAAAGATATGCCAAGCAATAGTAAAGAGCTCTTCCTATTTATAGATGAATGTCAAAAAGTTCAACTGGCATCTATGCCACAGTTGCTTTCGGAAGCCAGAAAATACAAGTTATATGTACTTCTTGCACATCAGTACTTTAAGCAACTCAGAGAGGATACCATGGATGCGATTTTAGGAAATGCAGGGACAATTATTTCCTTTACCCTATCTCCCGATGAGGCAGAAAGGATTTCCACTATGTTCGGAGGAATCGTCTCAGTTCAGGATTTAGCAAACCTACCTCAACATAACGCATATTTACGAACCGAGGGAGAGAAAAGGGATCCCCTCGCTATATGTTCATTCGAGACAATTAAACAACCTGATTGCGATTTAGATACAGAAACTATAGAGACAATTAACAATCGCTCTTTAAAACATTGGGGCGAACAAAAAACTCAACTAGAAAAGCGTATATATAAGAAACGAGAAGATGCATTTGAATACTTTTTAGGAGATTCATAGAGATTTAAATTTGACGTATTTGACAAATGCGGAGTAATAAACTATTCTGTTATTACAATTTAATTTTTAATTTTACTGAAATACCCATTTTTGGCTTTCAGTATGTTAAGTAATATGATTATATCAATTGCCTCTCAAAAAGGGGGGACTGGGAAAACTAGCTCCAGTCTCTCGATTGCTTCCGGATTAGCCGATATTTTTAACAAGAAAGTTCTTCTTGTCGATATTGATCCCCAAGCAAATAGCTCCAAAGTTCTCGTCAAGGATTATCAAAAGATCTCGAAGGAGGATAGCATTTGTGCAACAATACTAGACCGAAAACCATTACCTATTCACTCCACTGGTATTGAAAACCTTGACATTGTTCCTTCACATATACTTCTCTCGAATACTGATATCGAATTAACAACGGCAAAAGATCACAGAGAAGGTCGCTTAAATCGTGAGCTGGAAAAGGTAAAAGATGACTATGACTTTGTAATAATTGATTGCCCCCCTACCCTATCCTGGTTAACAATCAATGCTTTCACTGCATCCGATCATATAATAATAGTAGTTGCACCAGGTTACTTTGAATTAGATTCTTTAAATCAAATTGGAAAGACCATAAAAGAAGTCAGGGAGTATTTTCATCCTGATATCAATCTACTAGGTTATCTTTTTGTAATGAGTGATCCGACTATAAATAGTCGCACTTCATTAAAAATTCTACGACAAACATACACTGAGAAAGTGTTTAATACAATCATCCCAAGGAATACAGATTTAAGAGATGCACATTTCAATAAACAGGTAATATTCAGGTATAACAAGGAAGCAAAGTCTTCTCAGGCTTACAAAAAGTTAATATCTGAATTATTAGAAAGATTATAATGGGAAAAACATTAGACACTACAAGTATTACAAATGAACTAAGGGAAGGCTCTGCTTTCTTCAATGCAATTCAAAAGAAAACGGGACAAAAAGAAAAACCAAAAGTCAAAAGATCCAAACGTACGTCACGACGTCATGACGTCATGACGTCGTCACATCAGAAAGTACATAAACAAACAACAGGGGATACAGATTATAGAGGTTGGAGAAAAGTAATTGAAAATACAGAAGTACAGAATTCGTCTCTTCGACTAACTCCTGATGAAAAAAATAATATAGAGGATTTAACAATGACATTGAAGAGAAAATATAAAATAAAAACGTCAATGAATGAATTAGCGAGGCTAGGACTTTTGTACCTACTCGCAGACTTTGACAAAGATTCAAGTGAGTCATTAATAGTAAAAGTAAAGGAGTCATGACGTCGTGACGTCATGACGTGATTACGTCATTCGTAACATAAAAATAACATGGGGATAAAAAGAGGACAAAAACAGGCAAGAGATATACTACGGGACTACTCTCCCACTAGCTTTATTCAACGCGTGCGTGAGGAGGGCTTTGTAACAGAAAGTGAAAAGCCAAAAGGCGTCATTATCCCAAATGCAACTCAGATTCCTAATGAAGTCCTTGATCAGTATCTTCCAGATCTTTCAGGGGCAGAGCTGAAAGTCTTATTGTATATAATCAGAAAAACCTTTGGGTATAACAAAAGAGAAGGGGATCGGATTTCATTGTCGCAAATCATCAATGGAGTTAAGACGAAAGAAGGCAAAGTTATTGATAAAGGAACAGGCCTTTCAAAAAGAACCGCAATAAGAGCTGTTCAATTCCTCGAAAAAGCCGGGCTACTAAAGGTAGAACGCTTTAAAAATAAGAATAGCAATAATGAGATAAACTTCTATCGGCTAATCACAAGAGAAGAGTATCGGTAGGGTAGTGACATAATGACATAGGGTAGTAGTAAAAATGTCACCACCTGTGTGCAGAAATGTCACCACCTCAAAGTGCTGTCATATAGACTTTTGTGGATAAAGGGTGGTGACAAAAAGTATACACACAATATTATATACAATATAATAAAAAGGAAAGAAAAATGTGGATAACTGAAGATATGAATTAAATCGAAAAAATGAATCGAAACGAACACCCCCTGAACAGTTCACTTTGTTCGCTGTCCCCCTCAAGGGGGACGACAAAGAAAAATAATAGAAAAAACACTCATATTAAGATATGATTTTCTAGTTTGTTTTTTCTATTGTATATATGCGTGGAAATCACCTTTCTACCCTCGAACCCCGAAACGGCAGTGGAGGGGTGAGAGCATTCTGCGTAGCATAATAATTGAGTGGTGAGAGAACCAATTTAGGAATCTTGATCCTTGGTCAGTTTTTGCAGCACTTCAAGGATTGAATCTTTAATGGAGTTATCAATCGAACCACTTTGTTTTGAAAGGAATGTGAGGAGTCTTTCTGGGCTAGTTACTACGATATCTGTGTGAATGTTCTTTTGTTTGAACGGCTCAGTTAGTACAACAATCGGGGTAAAAAATGGTATATGATCGTTTGGGAGTTGATCTTCTATAAATTTGTGTAAGCGAACTGCACCTTTTTTAGCCTGATTTGAAAAACTTTTTAAAGGTAGTTTTTTGCCATTTAAGTAGCGATACCATATGTTGTTGCTGGCGTGCACTTCTCCTTCCCAAGCTTTTACTTCCAAGGTAAAAATCCCGCAAGGCATTACTATTACAAAATCTATATCTCCATATTCATGTGGAAGAGTGATCCCACGAAAATGGATTATCTTTGCCTCGTGGAGCATGTTTTCAACAAGCAGTTCTCCTGCAATTCCTTTCTCATAATTTTTTTGAATACTTTCTGACCAAACAGCAAAGAGAAAGCCAAAAAACGCTAAAGTAAGAAGTAAGATGGCTGACCAATGAAGAGAGTAGAGTAGTGTTGTTGTTAAAAGCAAGATGGTTGAAAAGATTAAAGCGATGAAACTTCTCGTTCGCCATTTGTTGCGTCTTTTGGTGAGGTAGTTTTTCACGATTACAAAAGTTTATAGAAATCAGTGTACTTTCACGAAGGTGGGAAGTCAATCGAGAAAAACTGATTACGTAAGGCCCATTCTTGCCTTTGAATTGAAAAATTTTAACACATAAAACTTGGAGACAACTTCGTTTTTGCTTACGCAAAAGCCTTGTTGCCCTCCGGGTTTGCAAAAGTTTTCCCGGCATA
>JAFGIK010000073.1 GCA_016929645.1 Candidatus Dojkabacteria bacterium | reverse complement strand
AAAATCCCTAAATTAAGAAACATTGGATAATACGGTCAACAAGGACAATAGTCAATAGACAATCCAAAAGCATGTCATCCTTGCCTGCTACGTCATAGTTGAAAACGAAGACGGGTCATCCCTCCATAGGCTTGTGCGAAGGAGGATTCACACTTTTCATACTCCAATGTCTACAATCGGATTTCGAGCAATTCACAGAGCGCAATACGAACAAAATCTCGAACTCGAAGTACTTCATTTTTTTCAGTTGGAGTATGGGTTGAAACACTTGATCGTGTGTAAACTGAACGTACAAATGAAGCAACGGCATTTTCTATTGCATCTGTTGCATTCTCTGTTGGTGAACTTTTGGATTTAGAAACCCCCCTGCTCTTCATTATGTGTCGCATCTTCTGTTGCATAGTAGGCCCTTTTGTGTCAGGTAACTGTTTGTAACCTTGCATTGCTTCCACAGCACTATCAGGAGCAAAATAATCAAGCGTCTCTCGAAGAGCCTCCCTCAAATCAGTCGCTGGACCCCGCCAAGAAAAGCGAGTTTCTGCTCGAAGATCCAGCAAAGCCTGCTTATACGACAACGCAGCAGAAGACAAAATTTTATCAAGCATATCAATAATTTTAATATCTATGATATTTAGTGGTTCTTGTCTAGAAGAGATTGGTCCAAAACTAATAATTCGCATATCAATAGTAATTAATGCTTTGCGCGCTTTACTAAGTAATGTTCGATAACGACTAACTAATCCACGCTTGTGGCATAAGGCAAGAAGTTCTTGCATAATACCGTCAACAGTAGCCACATCTTCATCTTGTTCTGATTCACTGAGCATTTCCGAACGTACAGTTTGGAAATATACCTCAACAAGTTGGCGAAGAGCTTCTCGGCGAGATTGAGAGTTAAGCTGCGTTGATTGTAGTTTCCCCAATTCTTTATGATAACGCTCCAACTCTTTAAGCAAATCATGTAATACATGAGACATTTAATCAGCTCTCTGCTTTGGAAGATTATGTGCAACAAGATTGTAGCCGACTGCATTAAGTTTATACTCTCCGCGTCCTGGTGCAGATTCGAAATAACCTGCTGCTCTACCATCAGGCAAGACCTGTTGTATCGTTTTTGGTAATTTAAATTTGGCTTGTTTAAAGTACTTCTCAAGATCACTTGCTGTTATAATATCCTTACGTTCAGCTTCAGGAGCCAATTCTTGAAGAAAATAAGCAACAACGCATGCCATTTGCTGCGCTGATTTTGGTTGTTTCTGTTCTTTTAGAGTTCTTATATCTATCTTTTGTGTTGGTATAACCATAGGACCTTCATGAGATATAAGAGTCGCCAAAGGAGAACTCTTCGGAGTTAACAAGTCATCATGTGAGCTACTTGGCTGTATGCCCAAATGTGAACATGCCGCTTCAATCGCAGTCTTCTGGGCATTCTGTTCTAACGAATTCAGAGCGTCGATAATCTGATCTATAGCTTGTCCTAATGTCTTTTTCTTATCAGTCATTTTTTTACCTTTCAAAAAATTTTACTTCTCCCTACTCCAAACTATCCAAACACCAAATCTTGCTTTCATGATATTACTAGACTTTTGACCATTTCAGAAAATCCAAATGTGGGATTACTGATTTGTTCTTTACCGCCAATGAGACAGCACTAATAAGTGTGCGAGGCCTATTATAGAAATGGCTGAAAGCGCGTTTTCTTAGTTCTATTATTTCACTACAACTTAAAAACTCATTTCTCATAACTGAATCTGCAAGGTGATATCTTGAATAATCAAAGGACTCGATCCAATCATTCTTAATCGCAGTTTTCCAAAGATTTGTTTGGGGATACGGTACTGCACAATAAAACTGTGCAAAATCTAATTTACTCTCGCGGGCAAATCGTATTGCTTCAAGTGCCGATCTATAGCTATCACCAGGCAACCCAAAAACAAAATGTCCGGTTACGTGAACACCAACCTGATTTGCCACTCGTATCGCATTGTTTATTTGTTCCACAGTGATATGTTTCTTACAAGCATTTAAAATATCATTATTTGGCGATTCAATACCTATGCTTATACCTTTGCAACCAGCCCTTTTCATTTTTCTTAATAACTCTAAATCTAAGTTGTCAACCCGTGACCGAGTGTACCAAACAATCTTTAGATTATGTTCAATTATCTTATTACATATATGAATTCCAAATTCTCTTTCAAGTGTAAACGACTCACTCCAAAACACAAACTTCCTTATACCATATTTAACGATGCATTCATTAAGCTCCTCTATTATAGAGCCAACAGGCCTCTTCCTGAATTTATGACCATAATAATAACGAGCTGCACAATACGAACAACTGTGAGGGCAGCCACGAGCAATATTGATATGTGTAAACTTTTCATTGTCTGAAACATGCCTATAAGCATTATTATCAAGCAAATCTCTTGCTGGGAATGGTAAATCTTCAATCGAGTTATCATCAAAGCATTGTGGAGGATTTTCTATAATATCTGATAAATCTCTGAAAACAAGGCCTTGAACCGAACTTAAGAGCATATTGTTTTCTATTGTATCCACAAGATTATTTACAGCCCATTCAGGTTCTCCTACAATTGCATAGTCTATTGATTGATATTGTTCGAGCATTTTCTTTTTCAGGAGTGTGGGAAACATTCCGATAGCAACAATTTTAATACTTTGAAAATGTTCTTTTATTGATGCTGCTGTTCGCATATCCCCAATAATCGAAGGAAATCCTGTATTAATAATAACAAAAGAAGAATTGAATGCCTCTACTGCATCTAACAACTGCCTAGTATTCATCACTTCAGCTTGACAATCAATCAGTTGTACAGGGTGATCATGCTCACGTAAAACAGCTGCTGTAGAAGCGAGAGATAAAGGCATCCATAATGAACCCCAAGAGGAAGTTGCTTGCATACATCTGCCTTCTCTTATAAATTGCTGGTTTCTATGTCCTGGAGGATTTATTAACAATACTCTCAAACAACACCTACACTCATAAGATTATAATTAGTCAAAAAATTATCATTACAGCTAAGCTAATATATCCTAGAATAAGACAGTACGTAAACAATTGTATATAAGTTATATTCTCGAATAAACAAAAAGAACATTTACGACAGAGTAAAACATCTTTCAAAGTAAATAATCTAATTAATGAAACTGAATAAATTAAGGCAAGAACAACTAATCCAATAAACTCAACGCTTACAAATTCTAGTTTATCTTCAAGAAAATATCCCTTGGTAATTATCAAAATAACTGCAAATAATATAGCTATGATTGATCCAAGAAAACCTGTAGAGGTACTAATGTCTTCTGCCAGTTCTACTATTTGGTTTATATCATCTTTGTCCATTTGAAATCTACTTATTTGCTGATTAATTTTTGATTCCCAGTAATTTTTCCTGATTTTCATTGTAACTAAAAGAATGATCGACAAAATGACAGGGAGAATTTCAAGTAAGATCATAATAAGACCTTTAAGAATGTTTATTATGTTGTTTTGTTAATTTGACCCATAAAGAGCAGGGGTGTCTTAGGCCTTCAATTACAGGCGTATCTTGTGTTCCTTTAAATGCCACAAACATTTCAACTAATTTTTTTACTTGCCTCGGAGCATTAACATCAACTGTATTTAATAGCCATTTATCTTTTTGTCGCAACAAAAGTTTCGCTTCTCTTATACCATCAAATCCAACAATCTTGATACGTTTAATCCATGCCATGTCTTCCAGAAAATTCTCTCTTTCACTGTTTATTTCTCTTTTAGAAAGACCTTGGGTTTTTAGTTTATCAATTTCATTTTGTATTTCACACTCTTCTTCCATTAAAGCATCTCTGATACCCAGAGCCATTTCATCATTACAACAAAAAACACCATTAGGCCTTAATGTTGAGGTTTTTATGAAGTTTAGCATTTCTTCCTTTGCCTTATTTCTTTTAAACTCTGCATAAATGTGTAAATACTTAGCTTCAGGATAACTCTCTTTGAATTTTTCTGTGAATCCATCAATCCGATCTTTAGAATCCTCATCACCAGTAGAACCCTCTAGACCCGCAACGATTAACACTTTGGGCTCTAACCTTCGTCCATATCTTGACTTATAATAAGTAATAAGACTGTCAGCAGCAAGGCTGCCTCCTTGTTTTTCATCACAAATTACACAAGGGGGAGGATGTTTTACTTTCAAGTCATATTTTATCTCTGAGACATCAAGATATCCCTTATCAATAGTTAAAATCGGAAAAGTTGGATCTTTATCTGCCAATAACTTACCTAAAATCGGAGTCAAAGATTTCATAGCAAAGGGAGCTATGATTATTCCTGAATAATACTTTCCAACCTTCTTTATAATAGACTCAAAAGCCGAGAGAAATTCCAATTGCTCTTGAACTACATTACTATATGAAGAGGGGGTTTTGAGTACTAAATCATATCCTTCTTTACTCAGTGTAACAGAGAGAGAAGACATGAGAGTTACAAAATAATCAAATACATCATGGCCATTAACATCGCTTGGGGACAACGCTGAATTTATAAAAACTACAGGTTTTGTATCGCGATTAGTACTCATTTGTATATCCTATTTTTCTATAAGCTTAACTTCAGTCGGGATTTCTTTTTCAATATTTATTCCTTCAAGAATACTAATTGCCTTTAAAATACCCATCTTTCCCATTTCGGAAGGCAATTGAGCAACAGTTGCAGCCATACTGCCATTTTCAACCGCTGCCAAGCCATCCTTAGTTGCATCAAATCCAACAACAATTATTTGTTCTTCTTTACCTGCTGCTTTAATGGCTTCAACAGCACCTAGGGCCATCTCATCATTACATGCGAATAATGCCTTAACGTCTGGATTTGCCTGCAAAATATTTTGGAAAATATTAAGTCCTTTTTCTCTGTCCCAATCAGCCGGTTGAGAAGCTACTATCTTAATGTCTGGGTATTCTTTTAAATAATCAACAAAACCTGCCTTGCGTTTTATAGCAGCTTCCACTCCGCTTACACCTTCAAGAATAGCAACCTTTCCCTTTCCGTTTAGAGCTACAACAATATATTCACTCGCTAACTTACCTCCTAGGTAGTTGTCAGAACCTATATATGCTGCCACAACAGCTTTTCTCTCTTTCGCAAGTTCGAAATCCACTTTATTATCAATGTTCAGGAAAGGAATACCTGCTTTATTAGCTTTTATAATAGTTTCTATAATGCTCCTCGAATCCGCTGGTACCACGCAGAGCGCATCAACTTTCTGGGTAATCAGATTTTCTACTATCTGAATTTGTCTTTCTACGTCTGTAGCTCCTCTCTCCGGAGCCTGAATAATTATTTCGTATCCAGGATGATTTTTAATTTCCGCTTTAGCAGCATCTGTCATGTCAATAAAAAACGGATTGCTCAACGTCGTTACAACGAAGGCTACCTTTTTAACATCCTTTTTCTTGCTACATCCTTGGATACTTGTAACTGAAACAAACACACCCAGCAATAGCATAATAATACAGATAATCGTTTTTTTCTGCATTTTTCTTCTCCATTCTTTTTGTTATATTAATTTTCTTTCACGAACTTTATCAACAACCACTGCGATAACTATCATTGAGCCAATGGCCACCTGCTGTGTATATGAAGGAATATTTAAAATTGATAAACCATTTTTTAATACCGCTAATATTAATGCTCCAACAAGAGTCCCGCAAATACTGCCCCTTCCTCCAGAGAGACTCGCTCCTCCAATAACAGCGGCGGCGATCGCATCTAATTCATAAGAATTTCCAGCGATCGGTTGCGCTGAATTAAGACGAGCAGTCAAGATTATACTTGCAATAGCAGAAAGTAACCCACACGCTCCATAAATAAGTATGATATAGATTTTTATTGGAATACCAGAAAGCCACGATGCTCTTTTGTTGCCACCAATTGCACAGATGTAATGTCCCCAGTATGTGTATTTAGAAACAACAAATGCAATTAAATAGATGAGAAACATTATAACGATAGGCCAAGGTATCCCCAGAAATGTTCCATTAGAGATACAAAGAAAGACATCACTAAAGCCAGATATTGATCTTCCTCCTCTGACCATTAAGGCAAGTCCTCTGGCAACACTCATCATACCAAGGGTTGAAATAAATGGTGGAACTTTAAATGCGGAGATAATAACGCCATTTATTACGCCACAAACAAAACCAACAAGCATACAAAGCATGATAGCTAACACAATAGAATGCCCGGACTTTAAAAAATACCCTAAAACCATTCCGGAAAAAGCGACAACAGAACCCACGGACAGGTCAATACCTCCCGAGATAATAACAAACGTCATGCCTACCGAAATTATTGATATAACAGCTACCTGAACCAATATATTAGAGATATTCTCCAATGAGAGAAAGACTGGCTGGAGTGCACCGATTGTTATACATATTAAAACAAGTGTAAGTTGCATCCCATATTTTAGGCAAACATCTTTTATCAAAATAACTCCTTTAATTATTTGAGCTACCCATTATTATTTTCAGAAGTTGCGACTTTGATATCTCAGATATATTTAGAACTTCCGCTATAGAACCTTTCTCTAAAACCAAAATCCTATCACATAGTAGTAATAATTCATCTAATTCTGATGACATAATAAGGCAAGCGTTACCTTTTTGGGTTAAGTTATTGATTATACTGTATATTTCAACCTTAGAAGCAACATCAACACCCCTTGTAGGTTCTTCAAATAACAATATCTTCACTTCTTTATTAGATAACCATCGAGCAAGAATAACTTTCTGTTGATTACCTCCGCTTAAATCAATAGCATGCTGTGAAAGGTTAGTTGTTTTAATATCTAATTCGCTAACTTTTTCTTGAACTATATGACTAATCTTTTTATACAGAAGAAAACCCATCTTTGAAAACAATTTCAGAAACGGCATCGTGATATTATCGGCAACCGATAAATATTGAAAAATTCCATCACGCTTTCTATCTTCAGATAGAAAACCAAATCCCAATTTTATTGCATCTTTGGGACTTCTAATAGTAGTACAAATATTATTTAAACTTAACGTACCAGATTGTATCCTTGAAATACCATATAAAGCATTCATTAATTCGTGTCGCCCTGATGATATATGCCCTACAACTCCTAAAACTTCACCTTCATAAACATCAAAGGAAATATTACACAATTTTTTAGTATTAATCTGTTTGACACTAAACAACTTTCGTTCGCTCCTATTCGTAGGCATTTTAGTAAACCTTGCCCCTTGCTTGCCTAGCATATAGTCAACTATTTCATCTGTGGTTGTTAAATTTGTTTTTGTACTAAACATCTTCTGGCCATCTCGTAGTACTGTCACACGATCCGAAACCCTAAAAACATCTTCAAAACGATGGGAAATCAGGATGATAGATACACCTTGGCATTGCAAATCTTTCATAACTTTATATAGTACCTTTGTTTCCTTACCGGACAAAACAGCTGTTGGCTCATCTAAGATAAGTATTCTGCTATTGCTTTGGAGTGCTTTAATAATTTCAACCAATTGGCACTCAACAACGGAAAGAGTCGATACTTTTTTCCTGAAATCTAATTTAATGCCAAGTTTTCTCAGCCAATGACTACAGGCATTATTCATCTTACCTTTGTTTATAAATCCAAATCTTCTTGGTTCTGAGTTTAAATAAACATTCTCTGCAACAGTGAAGTCCTTTATTAAACTAAACTCCTGAGACACAACGCTTATTCCTAGCTTGCGTGATTTCCTAGGATTAGTAATTTTAACAATCTTGTTATCTAATTTTATAATCCCATCATAATCTGGAAATACACCACAAAGTATATTGATAAGTGTGGTTTTACCTGCTCCATTTGCCCCCACAATTGAATGAATCTCTCCTTCCACTAAATCAAAATTAACATTTTCTAAGGCCTGTACTCCAGGGAATCTTTTCCCAATAGATTCCATAGCCAAGAGCATTTTACTAGGAATTGAACACATATTTTCCATCCTTTAATCGTCCTACACTTGTTGTTCTAAGTAGAGTACAACAAGCCGAGATATAATTCTCAACATATTATATATACATTCAGCCCAAACACAATAAAAAGCTCATAGGTTTCTATCTTATTTT
>JAFGIK010000072.1 GCA_016929645.1 Candidatus Dojkabacteria bacterium | reverse complement strand
TCTACAAATTCCCTGTTCTATTTTATGATACACTTCATTCAACCTCATTCTCCAAAAGTGGGCATTATCTACCCGATGACCTCAATCTTAATTAACAAGTTTTAATTATTCAGAATCAATATCCTATCAACTTGAATATACTTGATCTCATATCAATATAAAATCAAAACTCATAAATTTAATTCTCCAGTATTTCACTTTTGCTTACTATTCCTAACAAATTTCGCTATTGATCAAAAAAAATGGTTGGACTATACTTGTTCCATCCTAGCAAGATATCAATAGATGTATTTATTTATACAATTTTATTGATTTAAACCAACTTACACATAACAGATTAAGATTCGTGTAAGTGCAGCTAATAGTAACTTTACATTAGCGGCAAGGTTTTAATAATATTAATAAACACATTATTGAACACAAATAAAAAAGGATTTGGAACCCGAACATTGCAAATCGCACTTTATTTATCGTTTGTAACTGTACCTATTCTCGTACTTCCACATTTATCGTTTGCATATGCTTCAGAAGATATCGATTCTAAATCAGCCTATGAAAACATTAATTCCGTATCGAATATAGTTAAACCACAGGCAAATTATCAAATAGATCCACTGTTTGCACCTAAACATATCACAGTAACATATAAAGGAGAGACTTACGAAGGCCTTTCATATGGAAAAGAAGTTAAGGACGCTCTAAAAAGCATTGGAATTGATGCCGATAACAATTTAGAATCGAATCCTCCAAAGGATACAATTTTAGTATCTGGCATGAATATATATGCTTACGATCTTGTCACAGAAGTCAAAGCTGAATATTCTGAAATCGGATATGAAACCAAGCATGTTTATAATGACCAACTAGAAATCGATACTACACAGGTAGTTCAGGCAGGTCGCAAGGGTAAAGTAAAGATGCTATATGAATATCTATATCTAAACGGAATATTAAAGAGCAAGGTTAAGTTATCTGAAGAAACCATAGAGCAAACACAGGATGAAATCATCGCAATCGGAACTATGAAAGTATTCAGACAAATGAGTATTAATGGAGATTCTTTTTCTTATTGGAAAAAAACAACTGTCTGGGCCACATCCTATGATTCAAATTGTGCTGGATGTAATAACATCACAGCAACAGGAGCTATATTACAAAAAGGTGTATGTGCAGTTGATCCAACAGTCATTCCTTTGTACACAAGAATGTATATTCCAGGATATGGTTATTGTCAGGCTCTAGACACAGGAGGCGCAATAAAAGGTAACAAAATCGATCTCGGTTACGATGATCTTGCAAAGTATCAAGGTCAGTGGAGTGCAAGATACGTTGAGATCTATATTCTTGATTAATAAAATTCTCTACATCTATACACAAATTGGTACAACTCGTATTTCACGCCAGTTCTCTACATTGATAAAAACTCCCCTACTCCGATTTACAGTTTGATATTCTTTTCCGATTATCTTTAGTATTGATAAAAATTATCACCAGGTGAATAATATGATTCGCCGCTGTTCCATGAATCAAATTTCACTAACTCCTCTGGTAACTCGGAGATAAATCTTGAAGGAATCCTATCAGTAAGACCAGTATAAGTTTTACGATTTCCAGCAAATGTCAGATACAGGCGTTTTTTAGCACGAGTAATACCTACATAACAGAGTCTTCTCTCCTCTTCCAAATCAGACACACTTGCAAAAGAAAGAGAATGAGGAAATAACCCTTCCTCCATACCTACAATAAAGACAGTGTCAAATTCAAGACCTTTTGCAGAATGTAAGGTCATTAACGTAACCATATCATTCTCATCAACATCCTTATCAGAAATCTGATCCTGTTCGACTAAAGCAATGTCAGCAAGGAAAGACAATAATGAATCTCTTGATTTATAATCAGAATAACGATCAGCAATCACTTTCAATTCAAAAATATTCTCTTTTCGAGCAACAGCATCATCTGAACCATCATCTATCCAATCGATATATTTAACCTGAGAAAGAACTTCGTCAAGCAACAGTCTTACATTATTTTTCATTGAAAAGTCCCAAAGTTTACCAAACAGTGACACTAATTCAGCATATCTTTCTATAAAAGCCTTGCACTGATCATCAGTCTTGATTAAGTTAATTATGAAGTCATCAATATCGTATGTGCTAAATTCCTTTTTCCAATCACTAGATTTATCCGTAACTTTCCAGGCAATGATAAGAAATAATCCAAGATTAATTCGACCATTAAAAGTTTTTTTGACAAAATGATTCATTGAGAGAATTGACTTTATTCCTATTTTTCTAGGAGGTGTATTGATAATCCTCTGGAATGACACTTCATCTCGAGGATTTGCAAGAAAACGAAGATATGCAAGAAGGTCCTTAATTTCGCGCCGTTCGTAAAATCGCAAGCCACCAACAAGTCGATAAGGAATAGCGTTTTTAAGAAGTTCCTCTTCAAATATACGAGATTGTGCGTTTGTTCGATACAAAATCGCAATATCTTTTAATCTAACACTATTTTCATTATTGTTGATATCTGATAGATCGAGAATTTTATCAATAACAAATTTTGCCTCATCAAAATCCCTTTTCGCCTCGTAAACATGAATTGGGGAACCTTTTTCTGAATCAGTCCACAACTTTTTTTCAACTCTCTCGTTATTCTTATGAACAATTGCATATGCAGAATCAAGAATATTCTGAGTCGAACGATAATTCTTCTCAAGTTTAACAACAACCGTCCCTTTAAAATCTTTTTCAAAAGATAAAATATTCTTTATCGTAGCACCTCTCCATCGATAGATCCCTTGATCATCGTCCCCTACAACACAAAGATTATTATTTTTACCTGCAAGATATTTTACCAACCTATACTGCACCTCATTAGTATCTTGATATTCATCTACTAAGATATATTTAAATTGATTGTTATAGCGTTCCAATACTGTAGGATTTTCTTTAAAAAGAACAAGTGGAAGTATCTGTAAATCATCAAAATCTACGGCTCCTTGTTCTCGTAATTGCTCCTCATATTTTGGATAGACAGAGGCCACAACTTCATCAAAGGAACTCTGGACAAACTGTTTAAACTGTTTAGGATCAATCATCTCATTCTTAGACGAGGAAATACTGTAGCGGATGTTCGCCGGGTTAAACTGCTTCTTGTCAATATTCAACTCATCCATAATCTGCTTTATCAAAACCTCTGTATCATTTGGATCAAAAATCGAGAAATTCCGATCTATACCGATGTAATGTCCATCTTTTCTTAAAATATATGCCCCAAAAGCGTGAAATGTACTAATTAATGGACTACGCGGATATGCGAAATCCTTACTCTGTTCTGCTAACTTTGCAAGGATTGATTTAACACGATCTTTCATCTCACCAGCTGCTTTCCGAGTAAATGTTATGGCAAGAATATTTTCAGGTTCACAGATATGATCCTTGATAAGCCTTGCTATTCGATAGGTAATAACCCGAGTCTTGCCAGAACCAGCACCTGCAAAAACAAGTAATGGTCCATTATTATGCATAACAGCTTTTTTTTGTTGGGAATTCAGTTGATTAAACACAGTTTGATTATACAGCTTTCACATATTTACCGTACACCCATCCTTCAAGATTCTCATCGACTTTGATTTTATACCAATTTCCCTGTTGCTCTAATTTGATAACTATTGTGCCAGGAGTCACTTGTCCAACTTGACCACAACCAGTCGAAGGACATGATCTAACATTAAGTGATCCAGTTTCAGTACTTTGTATCTCTAAAAGCTCATAATCGCCTCCCTCACTCGAGAATGCTACCTCGAATTGGGAATCAGTAATCCAAATATTTGGCGACTGAAGCACTTCAAATTTCTCGGAATAATTGCCAGGAATCAACGGTGCCATCATTTCTATTTCAAAGGTGGCAACCTCTCCGGGAAGTACCCATGTCTCGTTCATAGTTCCAGCTCTTGTAAAACTATCCCAAATATCAGTAATATAAAACTTACTATTTTTACCTCTAGGATCAGACGTCGCTATATACATTTTCCTTGGGCCACTATTGTACCAGGGGAAATCACCTTGATTTTCAACAGTAATTGTCACAACAAAAGCCTTACCAGACTCGACAGTATTATTATATGAAACATCCAATACTTTACCCGCGGTGTTTATAAGTACGGTATCTTTCGTAACTCCAGATGATATGTCGCTTACTACTGATTTCCATTCTGCAGATGCTTGAGAAATTACCACAGAGGAAGAAATTACGTCCTCTCCTGTCTGTTCATATGATAGATCTACAGCATAAATTTTACTTTTATCTAAGGTGTAAATTGAAACCAATTGGCTCAACAAGGAAGTTAATGAATCCTTACCACTATTAGTAATATCTCGACCATTATCGAAATAGATGACAAGCAATGAACTATTATATCCATCTATGGATGAAGATGAAATTGATGGTAATGCCTCATATCCACCACCTTTAGCTTCATACACATCTCCCTGCCAGGTAACAACATAATTAAAAGGAATATCAACAAACCCCAGCTGAGTTATTGAATAATAATAAAGGCCCTTCATCCACTCATCAGAATCTGAAAACTGAACTCCTGATGGAGGGGACACCCTAGCAACAGCGATTTTATCAATAGCAGAATATTGATTTAATGACTGATCCGCCAGCTTCTCATCAAGAGGTATATCCTCTCGTGTCTTAATATTTGCTGCACTTGCAGAAAGCGGGAAAAACAAACTAACAGCAAAAATAAATAGCGAGACCTTAAACACCAATAAAATATTCAATTTTTGACCCAATTTAGCAAATTTCATACAGACATCCTTTAAAATATTTCTAAACGAGTATAATTATATTATAACCGAAAATTATTAAAATTTTCTAAAATTATAATCAAATATCAAGATCATTCAAAACTCCGTTTTCCCATGTATTACCTTTCCCTTTATTATAAACCGAAATCATTATATATGATCCATAACCCACCATAAGCACAGCAACAAAGACCAACACTATAGCTATACGGTTAACAGATGTTTGAGGTAATGTATTTGTACCTGTTGAAGCAATAGTATCATAAAGACCTCTTTTAAATTCAACTCCAGTTTCTGGCTCTTCTAATGTAAGTTGTTGTGTCACTATATCATCAGCAATAGTCGATAAAACATAGGTGTTTGATACATCATCACCCTTAGTCTTTGCTGATATCACAATACTATCACTACTTTCATAAGAAAAATAATCCGTATATGCTTGGTTTCTAACACTTCCTATACTCATGGTCCACTTACCGTTTTCATCAGTAATTGTTGAAATTTCTGAGGAAGTCCCACTATCCGTAGTAATTATGCCAAATACAACAGAATCTGGTGCACCAGTACCAGTAATCTGACCAGCAATAGAATCAAATGCTGGAGGGCTATCTAAAGTCTCAGGAAGTGTCACTTGATAAGGATTTCCATTATTTTTATAACTTTTTGTGCCAGATTGAATCACATAAAAATATGTAGATTCTGGATCCAAATTTTTCACTGTTATATGATGCATGTAGTATTGACCTGTTGATACCACAGTATCTCTATCATCTTTAGCAGTATCAGTTAATGCATTTGCCGCTGATCCATAATTAATAGAGCCTGGTTGCTTAATAGAGCTTTCCCAAACGACAGTGAATGAATTTTCCGTAACATTAGTTATATTTACATCCTTAATAGTTTCCTCAACAGTACTTGCTCCAAGAACCATCTTAGTAAGAGGAACATCATGCGTTATTGTATAATTTTTTTGAGACACGGCCTCTTCCTCAGGTTCTTCCTGAGTCGGTTCTTCCTGAGCAGGTTGTTCTGAAGGTTGCTGTTGTTGAGGCGATTCTTCTGCAGGTTCCTCTTGAGATGGCTCTTCATCACCACCGACATCAACACCAGAAGTATCCGCAAAGATATCAGTAACTGTATAGTCTGGATCCATTGTCATTGAGATTGAATCACGCTCACCCACAGAGGTCTCTAATACTGCACCTCCTTTATCTCCACCTTGAGCAAAAATAATCATCTTCATCTCATTGTTATAGGAGAACTTTGCTGATAGGTCAGCAGTCCTCGCATCAGAAAGGCTCATTTCAAAATTTCCACCACTATTTGTTAAAGCAGAAATTGGAAATGATTTTTCTCCTGAAGCATTCTCTATTGTTATATACACAATAGCACTCATATCCGTACCATTTACAACACTTCCATATACAGCATCAGGAAGTGCTGTTGAAGTACTCTCGCCAATAGAGGCCGTTGTAAATTCAAAAGGATTTCCGTTAGTATCTTTAAAAACTTGAGTACCAGAGCCAATAACATAATAATACTTAGTCCCAGTGTTAAGACTCCTTAATGTAACATAGTGCGTAGTCCTTTTATCCATAGAACCACTAGTAACATCTCTATCATCTTGAGATAAAGGAGATCCCTCTCCAACTGCAGGGTCAGTACTGTACCTAACCCAACCTTCCGCACCAGAATCAGTAATCCAAGATATGACCACAGACTTAGTGGTCATATTACTTATTCGCACTTCATTTGGTTTATTCTCTGTTGAAGCCCGGGAACGCCAATCTTGAATAATGAAAAATGCCCCTACACTTATCGGAATAAGGGCAATAAAAACGAAAAACAATATTACATACAATTGTCTTTTCTTTTTGGGTACGTAAGCCATTTGTAGAAGTATAGATTACATTAGATTACATAACAAGAGCAAATCCTAGCTGAATCAGATAACTACAAAAATAATTTCTCAAATCAGCTAAAAGATACTATAATACCAAGAAGTAAAAATTTTATGAAAAAATCGTTTATTTTTATAAAATTCATTAAATTTTAATTAAAGTCTAATGTCAAAAACTCAGAAAACAAAAACTGGCAACGAAGATTCATACGTCGAAGTTACAATGCCAGATGGATTATCTAGTTTATTTACTCCTATTTCCATTATCATGTCAGCTATAATTATAGCCTCATGTATTATATGGGGTAGCTCAAAAATCAGTACTGCTCTGAATGGTGATGATTCTACTCTTGGCGCAGAAGATACAAACACAGACACAACACAAGATACCACAGGGGATACAAACGGAAACACTGAAGCTCAACTTCCAGGAGACTATGTAAGAGATTTTGAGACATTTACTGAATACGACACAGACATCTGCAAAGAAGACGGAAAACCAGTTGTATATTTATTCTCAACAACATGGTGTCCTCACTGCGAATGGGTAGCAGCAACCTTTGATAAATGGGCAAAAGATAATAAATCTGACATAACAGCATATCATTGGCAACTTGATACTGGCGACAATACATTGACAAGCGATGTTGAGACAGAGGTACCAGCTGAGCATCAAGCAGTTTACGAGAAGTTTAATCCAGGAGGCTCTATTCCTACATTTGTTTTTGGATGTAGATACGGCAGAGTTGGAAATGGATATGAAACAGAGGATGATCTTGATAAGGAGAAGAAATCATTTGATGCGGTGGTCGAAGAATTGACAAAATCATAAAAAAAATCAACCATCATTTAGTCACAGAAAGAGGAGCATTTATGCTCCTCTTTTTATTGAATCTAAACTACAACTCTCCTAATTGATTCACTTAAATGCACAAGAAGTTCATATGGAATAGTTTGAATTAACGTTGCTGCATTACTTACTGAATTGAGATCACTAGAATCATCACTGAACACGATGACTTCATCCAACGGATTAAGAGAGATATGAGATAAGTCAATAACTGTTAAATTCATACAGACGCGACCTATTATTGGCAATAATGTCTGTCTATATTTTACAAACCCCTTATTACTAAAACGTCGATCAATCCCCTCGTAGTAACCAAGAGGCAAAACACCAATATCCATGTCAGATTTTGCTTTATAGGTTCCATTGTAGCTGACAAGGGATCCTTTATTAATTCTTTTTATCTGGACAACTTTTGAGACCAACCTCAACGCAGGTTTTAGTTTATTTAAATTAAAGTAGTATTTATCATCACTTTTTAGTGGATTTATACCGTAAAGACCGATCCCAAGACGTATCGCATTACAACAACTACCAAGATTTTTAGCTGCTGCCGCTGAAGCAGCCATATGAAAATACTTAATGTCAGGATCGAGATATTTAATCTTATCAACAATATCATCGAAGTTTTCCATTTGTTTATTAGAATAATCAAGAGCTTTATTGTCTGCATCTGAAAAGTGCGAGCATACACCTTCTAATTTAAGATTAGGAAAACTTTTTATCAAATCAATAAACGCTTCTACCTCTGAAGGCACAATTCCTTGCCGATTCATACCTGTATCGATTTTCAAGTGTACTTTAACTTTCTTTTTAAGAGATCCTAGAGCTTTAATCGTTTCTACATCATAAACAGTAAACGACAAATCTCTTGTATCTATCTTCTTTAGGTTTGAAGGCTCAGTGTAACCAATCAATAGAACAGGAGAATCAGTAATATAGCGTGTTTTCAACGCTTCGTAAAAGCTGTCAACAACGAAGTAAGTAGGTCTTTTTGCCTTTAGTATACTGGTAATATTTTCTATTCCATGACCATAAGCATTTGCTTTTAATACCGGCCAGATTTCTTTACCAGGATTCAAATTATTGTATAAGTCGAAATTATGACAAATTCGCGAAGAAGAAACCTCAATACTGTTCAAAACAGAAAAGTCTTTTTCAAAGGATTTAATTATTTTGTTAATAAATTGTCGAAATGCCATAAAAAAGAAGGTGCAAATAATCATGCACCTTCTTATAACGCCAATCGACAAAAGAAATTACTCCCGTCCTTCTATTACCTTGCTCCAACATGAAGAGTTTTGGCCAAATTCTGTTTAACCTGTTTAAGCTTTGGTTCCATTTTCTTCTGGAATTTCTTAATATCTTCTCCAACATCTTCAACTTTTTTCTTGAGAAGTTCTCGTGTCTCCTTACCAGATTGAGGAGCAAACAATAATGCTACACCAGCACCAATTACTCCACCAATCATCGCACCACCAAGGAAACTAAAAATATTTGAAGCCCTGTTATCGTTCATAATAAAAAATATAAATTTAATTTAATCTAAAAAGCACTCTATAGATTGCCCAAAAAGGAGCAAACTAATCCTCATCTTCAGACTCTTCTTGCGCAAGACCAGTCACAAAATCCTTAATACCAGAAAAAAATGATGTTACCGCAGTAATTGGAGTAATAATTGAAGTCGAAACCATCTTGACCGTCGTGTTTACAACATTTACAGTATCCTCAAGTTTCTCCATAGTAGATTTCATGTTATCCATAACATCACTGAAATCCACAATAAGAAACCGAACTTCCTTCATAGTTAACATACTTTCCTTCATTAATAAAGCAACATAATAAAGGATATAACCCAACATTGCAGATAATCCTCCGATTACGAGCATCCAAAACCAAACTGGAATCTCTTGCATATATGTTCAATTGATAATTTACAGATTTATTGTATTCAGTATGACAGCAAAGAAATAAAGAGTCAACAAAAAGGGCCCGCTTTTCTGTCACCTTCTCTCCAAATTTAGTGACAAAAAAGCGGGCCCTCCAACAACTAGGTTAGTAGTTGAAATCGTAGCTATAATTTGAGCTATTCATTGCAACACCAAGAATACTATTGATAATTGTGGCGATTAAAGCCAATCCTGATAATACAATACCAACAATTGCCAATGTCTTTTTCTCTGTTTTAAGTCCAAGAATACCGGTAACAATACCAATTATTGCCATTGGACAACCACAAAGTGGAAGAATCCATGAACAAAGATTGATTATACCAAGAACAAGAGATGCAATAGCACTAATCTCGTTCCAGTTTGTACCACTACTGCTTGGTGCTTGTGTTGTTGTAGCACTTTGTGCAGGAGCTGCTGTAGTTTGATTTACGTCTGCCATAAAACTAGATTAAAAAGTAAAATACTACTGCAATTATATCACAAACCATAGAGTATTCGCTATAACTTACATTAAAAATTCACTCTATTCATGATAGAGCAAAAAATAATATACTTAATTCTTTTTTCTCTTCTTAATCCAGCCTGCTAAAAATAACGATGCGATAAGAAAAGAAATTCCACTAATTTCAATCGCCCAAACAAGCTTATACCAGGCAAAATTATTTTGAAAAACAAGAAAAATATACAAGAGACCAGCAAGGAAAAAAGCGACTGCACCAACAACCTCATACTTCCAGGAGATGACAAGAATAATAAGTAATACAATTGCAGGAATATTGTGAATGAAAAATGCACGAACTATCTCCCAAAGACTTAATTCAGCATCAAAAACATCCAGTGACATGAGAAAAAGAAAAACAAGAAAAAGTATTGATAAAATCCTTGGAGTCCAATACAAACCCTTACTGACCGTCGATTTCATTATTGGTTTAAATTAAAAATTAATTAAATGCCCAGGATGCAATAAAAAAACGTTATATTTCAACGCCCAATAGGATCATTATCAGCAAACCAGAGCTATAGAATATCAACGAAAAATAGTATTCCCAAGATAGTTTCTTCAGCCGAAGAAAAGTCAAAATTACTAGGACAACTATCAAGCAAACCAAAATAGCGATTACTTGCCATCGATAGAGAAATATTCCAACAGTTACTAGAACAACACATATAGGAACTGACATGTATGTTGCTTTCAACAAAGCGCTGATCCTGGTTTTCAAAACAAAATATGAAACAACACAAATTAATGCTGCAAAGGAACCATGCATCAACAAAGGAATCCAGAAGAAGTTCGCTTCTGGATCATTGACAAGAAAATTCATTAAAAAAGATCTGATAAGACTCTGATATGCAAAATCAAGAAGAAATACAACATTTAGAAGAATAAAACCTAACACAACAATGATAAGAATTTTTAGAATATTTTTAATAATGGGATGATTAATAGGATTTTTCATAAATTTCTACGATTTACAGAAATAACTCTATAACTACTTTTAAAGTAATCCCAAAAAGTCCATAAGTCAAACTTGTATTCCCAAGTAAAAAAGTTCCTTAAATCCTTTTTCTCACCTATCCTTTCGCTTTCTTTAGTTCTCTCAGATTATCTATTCGTTTTCCATTGTCCCCCTGCTCTTTATCATAGGCATATTTCTTCAGCAGTTCACAAGGAAAATCTCCACATTCGGAACAATCATTTAATTTTTTATTAATGCTGCACATCGCAACCTCACACTTTCCCCAAAAAGGACATCCATTTGAATTATGACAAGTTGGACACTTAGACACATAGCATAATTAATTACCGAACAATTACCTTTACCTCTTGCTGAATCTCCATAGTATTTAGAGCATCCCACGATTGAAAAATACCAACTTGTAATACAGAGCCATCTGACTGGTTGATCGATTTAAAGGTGTATGTACGAATGGTATTATCTCCACCAACAAGTCCGTTATTATCATCATTATCTTCAACATCAACTAACTCAAAAACTGACGTATCGTATTGAGGATCAAACGGAGAATAACCTGTCGAGCCTTTGTACACGACAGTCAATATAACAGTATCACCACAAGAGATAGAGACATCATCCTTATCATTTGCAATGAATTCAGATTCGGAATCACAAAGTGAATTATTACTAAATCCATTCGAAATCTTGAAAAAAATTGCCACAGCAGCAACGCTTAATACTAGAATCACAAACACGGTTATTGAGACAATTAATGTTTGGGAGGATTTTGTTTTTTTTAATAATTCAGACATGTAGAAATATATTAATAATTAATTAATATAACGCCATGTTCTTCACCTAATCGAACATAACCAATCTCTTATCAATCGAACATCTATAGAAATCTATTCGGTTGTCACCCCATCAAACTCAGGAGAATCAGCCTCAGCTTCTTCTTTCGTGTTTTTTACCACACCATCTTTGTGATGAGCAGGAGAATAAATTGTATATAGTTTTAGATCTTCTGTTTCAGATGTGTTGATAATATTGTGTTGAGATCCAGAAGGAACAACAATACATACACCGTCACTCAATTCGTATTCATTACCGTCAATAATGCATTTTCCTTGTCCTTTTTCGAATCGGAAAAATTGATCATTATCTGTATGAACTTCCATACCAATTTCTTCTTTTGGCTTTAAAGACATTAGCACAAGTTGGCTGTGCTTTCCTGTATATAAAACCTTGCGAAAATTGCTGTTTTCCAAGGTTTCTTTCTCAATGTTTGTCGAGAATCCTTTCATAAGATTATTAATGAGAATTTAATGATATTTTCATTATAGCATAGGAGTTGCATATGTTCCTGAACTTGTTTACAAACTTATTCACAATAAAAAAATATGGGATATTCCTAAATTTAGTAGGATTTCTTTGGCATAGGACTCCACTCCATCTTCGTCTTCGATGCAATCAAACCCTTTGCAGGATCAAATTTAAAATCAGCCTTAAGAAATTGATCTCGCTTAAGCACTTCCTCAAGCCAAATTCTATCGTTAGGCCACATTTCTTCCCAAGGCATGTCACCCAAAGTAAACCAGGTGGGAGAAAGCATTTCTTCGCTCGCCGTTATCTCACCCTCATATTGATCTGCAAAAAATAAATGACAAAGGACCTTATTTTCTTGGCCAGCTTCATCATAAAAAACAAACAGGATAATACCTCTTTTCTGAGGTTTTATAACCTTTATGCCAAATTCCTCCAAACCTTCACGCTCCAGTGACTCTTCAATTGTTTCATTTTTGAACTCCGCTTTATCACCGACTTTACCGCCAAAACCATTCCATTTACCTTGCTTGTAATGCTTGCCAAGAAGGTACTCAGTTTCGCCACGGTTATTCACTCTTCTCAGGTAGCATAAGGTTTTAATCTTATATTTACCTGTCGAAACATCATTTTTATAGAACACACTAAGATCAGCCATTTTGTTGTATCTACTATAAACTTATTTTTCTCTTGAGCTTTTGCAATACAGCCTTTTAATCATGTTTTTTAAATTCAATAACGTCCTTGCACTTACTTTTCTTATAAACAATATTTAACATTCCCATAAGTCGTTGCTCGTTTACGTCGGCAAGAGAATAAAACTTTATGTGGCGCATTGTTTTTCCTTTACCATCAAATAATGCAATTTCATCTTAAAATAACAAATCTAAATCAATAAAAAGAACTTCAAAGGTACTAAAACAGATGTTTTTTTCTCATTCAGCATCAAAGGTGAAGGAGATATAGATATACCATATTGACCTTTTGTCAAAACTAGAGTTTTTTCTACCTGTTTAAAATCTTTGTTCCCGTAACCAACCTCTACAGGAACAATATTTTCATTAATCTTCACTATGAAATCTGCACCTTTCTCCGAACTATCGTATGTTACTGAAGTACTGATCTTATCTTGAAATATTCTATATAAATACAAACCAACTGTGTCTTCGAGTAATTTTCCTTTGTAATAGTTAAAACTCTGTGTACTTCCCATGAGATTAAAAAATACGCTTCTGTAAGCTGGTGATACAAATAAATATTTTGATGGTTTTTTTACCTGTCCTATATGAGTACCATATGGTAAGACTCTAAATAAGACTTCACATTTTGATAAAACATTAAGAATGTCAGCAAGTGTAATTGGCGAGATTTTAAAAATTCTTGCTATTTTATTAACACTTGTTACATCCTGACTAGCAATTGTGTAGAGTATTTGTAAAACTTGGGAAATCGTCGCGGAATCAAATTTACTGAATAGAGGTAAATCTTTATAAACAATATTATTCAGTGTTTGATCGATTTGTTGATATATGAGAGCTTCATTATTCTGGTACTGCAATGTAAAAGGGATTGTTCCATAATTTAAATATCTTTCAAGCTCTAATCGATCGATATTAATCCAGTATTGATTAACCTTTCGCTCAAGTTTAGATAAATTCTGATAGACCTCATTTGCAGTTCCTGCCTGAAATAATGCAGATCTTATAGACTCTGCCAATCCTTTAACCGGGAATTTCCTATTTTTCAGTAATTGATACTCTGTAAAACTTATTGGATAAAGTTTTCTTAATACTATGCGTCTTGATACATCAGGATTTCCCTGTATTGATAATGCCGATGAACCTGTACAAATAATAAATGTTTTTTTCGTTCTGTCATAAATTGTTTTCAGTACAGAACTCCACTCTGGATCATAATGAACCTCATCGACAAAAAGATATACTTCTGATTTAAGTTGTTCAAAAACACTTCCAAGTATTTCTTCATAGACTTCTAAAACCTCAGCCAAAGAAACATTTAAAACGTTTTTTACTTCATCAAGAGAAATATAGAGCTTATGGTTATTCTCACACTTTAAAGATGTATAAATCTGAGCCAGCATTGTTGTCTTTCCAACACCGCGCAAACCTGGTATTGCTATCCATCTAGGCTCAACACCCTTATTCTTAAAATCCTTTATATATTTATCGATGACCAGAGCCGCACTTCTTCGAAAATATCCTTTCCCTTCCTGATCAATTGTGTAACCTTTTAATCTTGAAGATGATTGTGATAGTTGATTTTGTAAATAAGCCAGTATTTGGTCTTTTTTTAGTTTTTTCACATTACTAATATATCAGAATACAAAAGAAAACACAAGTACTTATATATCGGAATATAGAAGTAGGTATTGCGACGCACAAAATACCTATTTTGGAATATTTTTAAGCAGATCTCTATATAAGTTTATTCAATTCATTCTCAAAACCTACATTATTCTTGTTATTAAACAACCGCAAACAAAATATCTTCTTTACTTTTTGTCATTAGAATTTCTCTTCAGCTAAATATCTTTTTGATACCTTCTTAAGAAATTCTTCTTTAATAAAATCGTTGTAAATGATGAAGAAAATTATTGAGGTAAAATATACACCAGCTATCGAAAAGTTGATGGAAATTGATAGAGTCCGAATAATGAATGACTGACGGAGAGGGGGGGATGACGCGGTCCTTCGGACCGCTAGCTATTCATATTGTATTTTTACTAAAGGAATAGAACGAACCTTGTTCGTGCTTCGCACGAAGGTTCTCATACGACCTGCTCCGCTCTATTCATGTCCTTCGGACATGCACAGAGCGGAGAGGGGGGGATTCGAACCCCCGGTACCACAAGTGCGGTACAACGGTTTTCAAGACCGTCCCATTCGACCGCTCTGGAACCTCTCCATGCTAAATTCAACCAAGAGATCAAAACTACGCTGATTATACCACAGCACTACCCTTTTAAAGAAAGATATCCAAATTGAGTATAAATTTAGTACAAGTTAAGTACAGCTTGCAAAATACAAATAGTGTTATGATTCTATGATCTTGCTGATCTAACTTATTCAATATAGATCAGCTATAATATTAGCGCAGGAAAATATTTGACAACAAATACATTAATGGAGAGTAAAAATAGAAAATCAGATCTCACAAAGCTTAAGTTTGCAACATTTATCAGCTCAATGACATTCTGGATATCTGTTGGTATAGCATACATGCAATTTCAACAAATAACTACGGAACAAGCATATTGGCTAGTCGGAGCTTACAGTTTGAGTATTGTTATCATGGAATATCCAACAGGGGTAATTGGAGATTACTATTCACATAAATTATCACTGATTCTTGGCTACCTGTTTTCAGGAATATCAATGTTACTTTTCTGCTTGCACACGACACCATTTGTATACTTTTTCGTTTTATTTGGTCTTGCCACAGGACAATCGTTAATATCAGGAAGTCATAATGCTTTATTTAATTCATTATCAGACGACTTGAAGAAGGATTATCCGAATCTTAAATCAACAAGCATAATCATCCAACTTCTTGCCTCAGTTTTTGGGTCAATCATGTTTAAGTTTAACCCAGTTTTACCTGTTCTATTAACGGGAATAACACTTATCATATCATTTGCATTAATAATTTCTATAAAGTCAAAGAAAGAAAACTCAAAAACAAAGGCGAATATATTTGCCGAAGCTATAAACGGGGTAAAACACTCAATAAATAACAAGTATTTAATATCAGCAATTTTGATCCAAAGTATTATCACTGTATATTTGGTAAGCTTTAAATGGATATCTAATCCTTTATTTGAAAACCTTTCTTTGGATAAATCATTTTGGGGACTTGTTCTCGGCTTAACTTTTGCCGCAAACGCAATAGGCTCGAGAATTATTATAAAGAAAAATAGAAAATTAAAAATCTTCGCAGCTTCAATATTTTACGTTATTGCAATAGTTATAGCAGCCAGCATTCAGATACCAATTATAAGTATAGTTAGCATTGTTTTATCATTTATTTTTGGCTCTTTCATTCAAACCATTCTTGAAGTCAGGATCACTAAACTGGCAAAGAAACAATACACGGCAAGCATTATTTCGTTTAATTCACTCCTCTTCAGACTTTTATCCACTTTTTACATATGGATTGGGGGTATCGTAATAAAAAATTCATCTGCGAATATATATCTATTAGCAACGGCAATAGCTTCACTGATCGCATTGACCGCATACATAATCTTTTTTGTGCCTGCAAAGAAAAAGCTAGCCGATGGCCCAAATCGTTAGACTTTTAATATCAACAAAGGAGGCAGCTTTCGCTGCCTCCTTTATCTACAAATCAAAAAATTCCGATTACTTGATCATGTCACCAATTACTGGTACTTTTACTTCTTTTCCACTATATGCCTGGAAAGCAAAGATTAATCTGCCAACTAAAAATGCAACACCAATTAACCAACCAATACATGGCACCCAAATAATCGCCATTGCTGCAATATTGATAATTCCATACCATAGCGATTGTTTTGCATGGTGCTGAATTGTTTTATCCTGTTTCATATCCTCAATCAACATAAAGATCAAGCTGCTAATTGGACAAAAAAGCCATGCGAGAAGACCAGCAACTTTAGGATCCATACCTTTTTTCGTTTGATTTGTTTCTGTTTTTTTCTCAGCCATTTATAAATAGTTAATAAATTAAATAATAATGTATATGATTATTTTTCAATATCAGTATAGGAGCAACATTCCACTATGTCAATTTTTAGGACAAATTCAGCACTATCATGTATCAGTAAAAATTAGTCTACATGTTCACCCATTTTTTCACACTTCCTGGTCTAGTTACCGCATAACATGCAATAAATGATGTAATCGGAACAGCAATAATTAAAGCAATACTACCAGTAAGTGTCCTTACAACTTCTTCAGTAATAAATTCAAGGCTCAATACTTGCCAGAAATCCATTTTTACTGCATAAAGAAGCATAATAAATGGCAATGACGCACCAACATAGGCCATTACAAGAGAGTTTATCATCGACGCAATATGATCCCTTCCTACAGTCATAGAACTGTCTAATAATCGTTTGAGATCAACTTTAGGATTAGCTTTGAATATTTCAACAATAGTCGATACCTGACTTACAGTAACATCGTCAATAACACCGACAGCACCAATTATCAAACTTAAAAGAAGTATTCCCCGAAAATTAATATTCTCACTTAATTGCATAGCAAGAACTCTTGAAT
This sequence comes from Candidatus Dojkabacteria bacterium, assembly GCA_016929645.1. Classification (GTDB taxonomy): domain Bacteria; phylum Patescibacteriota; class Dojkabacteria; order SC72; family JAFGCJ01; genus JAFGIK01. The sequence goes on along the minus strand of JAFGIK010000072.1, from coordinate 44,577 downwards.
CTTCTGTTGCTACCCCTGAAAGTTTACACAAATAGACAAAAATCTGCCCGATCACTAAAGAAATAATAATTGAAACAACAGTCCCAATTAACGCTATCGTTGTCTTAGGATTGAAGCCATGAGACATATACATCGTGGGGATAAGGATTAGAATTATAGAAGCTGCTCCAACAATTAATGGACTATAGCCCGCAACCATTGCTGGTACTGTCACTCCGAACAAAATAGCAATACTGAATATTAGGCCAACTAAGGAACCGAGTCCTTTCTTTTTACCAATAGCAATAGATAAACCAGCGAAAAGAAGAGCAAGAATAATTATAGGAAAAGTGCGTACACGTCCTTCAAACGAATACATTTTGTCCTCACCTATTTGAGCTTCTTGAATATAAACATCATCTCCAATAGAATATTCAACGCCCCAAGTAACAACATTCTGTCCTTTAGGTATTTGAATAGTAATTTTTTCCCCTTTCTGATCACCATTCAGCAACTCTACCTCATACTCATCATATTGTTCTGATTCATCAATAGTCTTGATTTTTCCTTTAAGTGCAGACATTAATCAATATTTTTTATCATTAAGTAAATAAGTTTTATCGTTACTTTGATTGCCACAGACCATGAACTGAACAATATTCACTAGCGGTCACTTCCTCACCTTTAGCACAGAATTCAGCAGTAGGCTCATCTCCATAATTCAAAAACTTTCTGCTAACTACACCGTCAACAACTAATTCGATCCACTCTATATAATGGCTTTCTTCCATTGGATGAGGTATAGATCCTACTCTGACTTTGTAGCCTTTCTCTGTTTTTTCTATAACTGGAACATGTTTTTCACTACCTTCATCTTTATCCGAAGGATCAAGCTTATCCATAGGTTGACCACAACAAATAAGTTCTCCGCCCCCAACATGCAAGACTTCTACTATGTTCCCACAGACAGCACATCTATATTTTTCAGTTTTCTGCATTTAGAAAAATTTTAAAAGTTAGATGAGAAATTAAGAGAATGAAAAACGGAGAGGACAGGATTTGAACCTGCGATACCATAGGTATACTCGCTCTCCAAGCGAGCGCTTTCGGCCACTCAGCCACCTCTCCAACTATATATCCTTTTATTTGGCTGTATTCTAGAACTAAATTCTACTATTTAAAATAAAAACACTAAAAAATCAGTGATCTTGTTAATTTATGCATAATGTTATTGAAAAACAAATCATGATTATTCAGCATTTTCAGTATTATCAGTGTTATCTTCCTCCGATTGATCCTCAGAAGGCGCAACATTTTTAATTATCACTGTAATTCTACCATCTCGCGAAGGCATTTTTTTAAAAATACCAGGGAACCATTCTGGATAAAATTCGATCTCAGGATCCTTGGCAAGAAAATCCATTTTGTTTAATATTTTCAAACCTTCGGCCCATCTTTGCCCTTTCAGATCTTGAGCAATTTGCTCTTCATCAAATTGAGGCATTACAAAACCCGATACCGTGACACTTAATACAACAGATCCGTCATCAACAGAAGATGAAGTCACTGTAACAGTTTTTTCAACATCATCAGATAAAACAAGATCCTGAACATCAGCATCCTGATCAAGATCGTTCAATAAAAGGTCGCTAATTAGCTCATCAAACGCATCCTTATCATAATAAACTGCTGAGCTTTTACCTTTAAGGCTAACATTCAAGGTATCACTTCGTTCTCCAGCTTGCTTATCGGAATCGACATCACCAACAACCTCATTCTTAATTGATTCTTCAACAATCACCCATCGTGTCCCATCAGCTTTTTCTTGAAGATCAGATTTCGAACTGGTAAACATTTCCTGCTTTACTGATTCTACAAGCTTATCAATATCAGATTGCGAGACAACCCGATATTCCTGCTTGGTACCGCCAGAAAGTGCAGATGGATTTGTAGCATACAAATTAGTGAGCGCATATGAACCGACAGAAAATTGGGCACCTCCTGCAATATTGTATTCAGGACCAGGAGCTTCTGCAGCAATTTGTCCAGATGCCGAACCCATACCAAAAGGATCAGGTTTTTTAGGTACAGTAACTGATCCTTGCAGAATAAAGTTCATACTGGAAGTTGTAAAATATGTGCCACCATCAATAGTTATTTCAGCATCTGTATTGTTATAGATATTCACTGTACCTGTAGCCTTTTCACCCTCAACTGCAGTACCTGTTGAATCACCAGGCTTTGCTCCACTTGTTTCAACAGATTCTATTTTTGCAGGAATAGTAACATTATCAAGGCTGATTTCATCAACAGTTGTTAATGCACTTATTTCTCCAGAATATTCTACAGGAACACTCTCAACTTCCAAGGTAATAACAACTTCAGGCAAATACCAACTCATAAAAACTATACCAACAAGCAAAACGACAATAAGCACAACAAGAATCCTTATGAATTTTGCACTCTTAAATAAATTCCTAATAGTCTCAAAGTTGAAATTTTTGAAAAATCCCGTAAATCCGGCAAGAACATTTGAGAAAAATGTTGACCCACCTCCAGATTTTCCTCCACCGAGGCCACCATTTAAAGGAGTGAGTTCGCCTGCACCAGAAGCCGGAATCTTGTCGTAATTGCTAACAGATGTTTTCATAACATCACCAGTGTTCACCGCTCGATAACCAGAAAAATCGCGTCCGACCAGACTCGGCTTAGGTCTTGCTACTCTTGAAGCCAAAGTCGAAACTTTCCCTACAGGAGGGGTTTCCTGTGGAGCTTGAGAGTCAATTGTAAATTCAACATCACCTACATTAACTTTTTTTACACCGTCTGTAAGATTGTCAATCATTTTCTTTTGAGGATGCAAAGCAGATTCTTCTTTCTCAATGTTGTCTTGAAAATCTCTTCCAAGAAGAGAGTCATCTGCTAAACCACCATCATGTTTACCCGAAGTTTCATAGGGTAATTTATCATAGTCATCTAATGCAGAAGTTGCATCCATATTCGATTCATCCACTGAAGGTGAACCTTCTGTAGAACTCTCCCCCCCTGAGGCGGAATCTAATACAAAGTTTGGCTGGTTTTCTTTGACTAAATTTTCAGCACTATTATCAGCAAAATTTTGAATTCCTTCTCCAGAAACCTTACCAACAGTCATCCAAATATCATCTGTCACCTCACTCATTGACTTTCGAGTCGTAAACCCAGCAAGTTGAGCTACCCTTAATCCTGAATTGTCATCCGTAACAATAACTGCTTTTTTCTTTAACGCCCTTAATGTCTGGGAAATGAGATTCATACCTACGGTACTTACCAAAATGTCACATCCTGAAGGTATTGATATTATTAATTTCTTAGTTTTAACCTCCTCGATTTTATCTATCACAAAGGTAATCTCATCCTGCACCTGAATCATAATCTTGGAAACAGAGTCAACACCAATATTAGCTACAGGATTAGTAGCCTTTTCTAAATCGTTTTCTATGTCATTCTCAACATCTTCAGAGATCGCAGGAATTTTATCCGGAATATCCTTAGGATTAACATCCTTTTTATCAGATACTTTCTTGTTTTTTATATTATCAGCCTTATTTAATTTCTTTTTGGGTTCATCCATAACAGGAATTAAAAGACACCTTCATTAAAATTATCTAGTCTGAAAAATGTCTATCTGGATACTTAATTTTATCCCAGGCAAATCTGGCAAGTCCAGCAGGAGTAATATCCATAGGATCAGATAAAACCTGGTGTTTATCTATAATTAAATCTAATTTATCGGGAGTAATTAATAATACTTTAGGAAATCTCATAAATTTTAATTTGTTTGTCCACGGATATTCTATCAAAACTTTTCTTAAATCCGGAAGAAGAGAACCACCACCACAAAGATAAATAAATGAAGGATATTGATCAACATCTTCCATTATAGATAAGGCATTTTTAACTCCTTCCACCCAGACCGCAAGATCTCGAGATAAGTATCTTCTTATTTCCTTAGAAATATTAATGTCTAACTCAGAATTAGAATATTTTATCTTCCTTGACTCTGCATGACGGTAATCAAGATTCATCTCCTTGGCTATACGTTTAGTCAAAGTCCTACCACCAAAAGCAAATATCTGCGTATCAATTATATTGCCATTTTTAATTAGAGCAATATCTGTCGTACCACCACCAATATCAATGAAGATACCACTAAAAGTTTTATCGGACGATCCGACAAACGCCCTAGACATAGCAAAAGGCTGAGATACAATCCCCATTAATTCAAGATTAAGCTTTGACGCTACTTGTCTTAACATGTCTACATAGGTTTTCGGAGCAAACGACGCATAAAAATTAAGTCTTACATTTTTACCTGTAAATCCAATCAATGAGTCAACCGGCATACCACCAATCTCAACACCAGTAACAGTAATATGCAAAATTTCAATATCATCAACAGGAATAGCATACTTACTCGATAGCTCTTCTTTCCCATTTGTAAGAATATTATCTTTTACCTGATTTATTATATTTTGTTGTTCTTTTCGATCAACCTGTTTTTCTGCCCTATCTTCTCTGTCATAATTAACAACAATAGAAACACCATGTATAAGCTCTCCTGCAATACCCATTACAACTTTCTTTGGACGATCCTGCTCTTCAAGCCCTTCCGTCACCTCATTAAAAGCTAATTCACAATTCTCCACAACAGTCTCAAGTGATTGAATCACCCCTGATCTCATGGCATGCCGTTGTTGAAATATTCGAGACGATTTCAACACATGAACACCCATCTCACTGCATCTAAAAAGCAGTGTTTTCAGAACTTCCGTACCAATATCAATTGATAACATAAGTTCATTTGTAAATTGTGGCTTTTCTTCTTTTTTAAAAAAGAATGGGAATATCATATGCCTTAGTATAACATAAGTAAAAGATTAAATAACATATATTTACTACATTAATCTATACAGAGAATTAACAAAATCGTAACATTTATAAATTAATGCCAATTTTAGAAAATGAGCAAAAAAACTCGATATCCCAACAAAAACAAACGACTATTTGACAAAACACATACATCGTCGTACAATGCGTATACATCGTAACACGATATATAATCTTTTATTTATCAGATAATGAAAATTTCTAAAGAATTAATGAAAGGGTCAACTGTTCAACTTATTCTATCTTGCCTAAGCGACGAAGACATGTATGGCTATCAAATAATAAAAAAAATCAAAACTAAAAGTAAAAATATATTCAATATGGGTGAAGGAACTATCTATCCGATACTTCATCGTCTTGAAAAACAAGGTTTCTTAAAAAGCTACTGGGAGAAACAAATAGGTTTGCCTGATAAAAAATATTACAAAATAACAGAAAAAGGCATAAGTAAGCTACACGAAGAGATTAATGAATGGAAAAAGTATACGAAAGCTGTAAATAACGTAATAAACATGAAGAGCGTTTAAAAAACATCACTCTACTAAAAACTGGAAAAATAAGAGATAACTCTCCTAAATATAACACATACAAATTATGACAAAATTAAACAAGAAATTTAATAATAAAATCAATGAAATAATTAGTGAAAGCGAACTATCAGAAAATGAATCAAAGGATCTAGCCAAGGAATTAGCTTGCCATTTCTTTGAAAAAAATAGAGATATCGAACTTAATAGCCAAACCAATGATAAATCGACAACTCATAATGACTTAATTGAAAAATCATTAAATGATTTTGGCGATACCAAGACTATTGGTAAATTTCTATTCTATTCACATCATCCTTACCTGGAAATCCCTGTAATAGGACCTCTTGTTTACTTTAAAGAAACACGATACGCGATGATTTATTTTGCAATTTATCTTTTGAGTGCACTATTTGCTTTTGCATTAATCCTTTTATCTAATTCAATAATTATCTCAACTTCTATTGCCATTAACATATCAAAGGTTATAGCACTATTACCCTATGTCATGGCCGGAATAACAGGATATTTAACCAGTAAAAAGGCGTTGAACCTGAAACAACACATAATTGCAGCATTAATCTCATTGTTACCAGTTGTACTGTTTTTCATTTCGAACTTTATCACGGTGTTTGTATCAAATCCTGAAGTCTTAATCGAAAATTTCTGGACCCTGAATATAACGGGTTACATGATATTGAACCAAATTATCTGGTTGACCGTAGCTACTGTTACATTCTTAGTTACATTCTTAGTTAAATTTTTTACTAAAAAATATACGAAAAAAATAATTTGAATTAACATGCCCAACAAATAATAGTTAAAAATTAGAAAATAATTATCAGAAAATGAAAAATAATAAATCTCAACAAAAAAAGAAGGTCTTAAAAATATTTTTGATATCAATAGTCTCTGTCATATCAATATCAATTTTGATATCTGTCTCCAATAGATTGTTTGGACCTGCAATCATAAAGGGAAATGATCGGATATCTGAATCAAAAAACGAACCATTAATTGGCTATGAGGACTTTGAAACACAGGAATCAAAAATACTAAGTCTTGATGGAAAAGTAATAAAACAAGACGACAATATTGAGTTCATATTAACAAATACTGACACAATATTCTTAGCCTACAGCAACAATAAAGGCAAAATTGAAAAAGTTGAATCATCAGTAAATGGCAAATTAACTGAACTAAATATGCCAAAGGAAGCTTACTCAAAAACAATATTCTCTATCCTATACTCAGAAAGTAAAAAATATATTGCCTTTGTGATGCAGGAACTAGACGAAACTTATCAAACAGATTCAAATGAAGAGTCATATGCTAGAGAATCAATTGCTAAAATTTGGATTTACGATATAAGAAATGACACTTGGTCAAAAGAAATTACATCTGATATGACAAATATTAATATTTCTTACCTAGAATCATCTATAAGCTCTTCGTATAGCTGGAATGAAGATTCTGATGTTTTTGAGATTGAATTAACCGATTATAAAGCCAACACTGAAAGTAAAGATTATATTATTGGTAAATATACTTATGACGCAAAAACTTCGGAAATTATGGTCATTAAGGAACTTGGAAACATTGATGATTACAAGCTTTCTGAAGAAGAAAAAAAAGATGAAATTAATTCTATTTCATATTCAGTTGAGTCAAACTCCGTAAAAGTTCCATTAACTTTTACATATATTAGTATCAGCTCATTATTTCAACCCAACACATATTATTTTGATAAGTCATCATGTGGATTCTTTTGCTCTAGTAAAATTTATGACAAAAGTGAAATATTCGATAGTGAATATCTAAAAGTCACAGATCCACTGATAGGAAAACAAAGTATCATATACATTGACGAAAAAACAAAAGAAGAAAAAGAATTGTTATCATGGTTCTCAACAAAAGGAGCAAATCAGATAGATGCACATTTTGCCCATGACTCAAATAAAATAGTCCTTGTCATCAACGACAGAATGGGAGTTTATGACCTTGATGATGATAAATTCAGATGGATAATGGACGTAAATTACCAGAACGTAGCAGTTCGTGATGTTGCAGCAGATTATATTTGGGGAATTTTGTAATAAAGCAGAAGGCATATATAGAGCGGGTGCACCGAAGGTGCACCCGCTCCACTCTCCATACGAATCCTCCTCCAAAAGTTTATTTTTACCAGAAACTCAGAATTACCACCCCAACAAAATAATGATATAATCGCAAACAATGAAACGGATTAAGCCATACAATACCCAGACTAAAAGCTTTGCTTTTTATCGAATGTTGCCTGGCATTATTACCATAATCCTTATTACTTCTCCTGTTTGGACTTCTCTACTAGGCATTTACGAAGTCTTACTTGTTTATCTTTCATTTATATCTGTTTTTGTATTATTTAAAGGATTACAACGACTTACAGCGCTTTTTTTTACGACTGCCTATCAAAAACGTGACGAAGAAACTGACTGGGTAACCAAAATCAATTCATTAAATTTGAAAAATCTACCAAATCCCCAAAAGCTTCCCAAAAATATTAAAGAACTTTATCATTTGGTTTTCATCCCAACTTACAAGGAACCTCTTGAATATTTAAGAAGAACAATAAAAACAATTGCAAATCAGGATTATCCATATAAAAATAGGTTTATACTTGTCCTGGCATGCGAACAACGGGCTGGACCAGAAAGATACGATGTGACAGCTCAAATTAAAAAGGAATTTAAAAACCAATTTTACGACATTTGGGATTTTTATCATCCATATGGAATACCTGGAGAAATAATGGGCGACGCTTGTGCAAATTTAAGATGGGCAGGAATAGAATCTTCCAAGAAACTTCACAAGTTAAAAATCAATCCTCATCATGTCATATTTACCAAAAGTGATAGCGATGGGAAATATCATCCTAAGCATTTTTCTGCTTTAACCTATAAATACCTCACTGATCCAGATAGATATTACAAATTCTTCTCAGCAGGAGTTCTTATTTATTCTAATAACTATTGGGATGTACCTGCACTTACTAGAGTTTTCAGCAGCGCATTAACTCTTGGTGTTGTTGCAGAATGGATATACGACAAAGGCAAAAAACAAAGTTTTTCCAATTACAGTGCAACCTTCCACCTGCTAGAACAAATTGATTTTTGGGATGCTTCTCTTGGAGCAGAGGATACTTTTTTTTACTGGAACGCATTTTTACACTTGAATGGCAAGTTTTCTGGAGAAGTATTCTATCTACCTCTGCTGATGGACTGTGTCGAAGGCAAAAATACATTTGATGCTTTAAAAGGCCTTTATAAGCAGCAGATTCGCTGGGGTTGGGGTGCAATAATCATGTCAGTCGCCATTCAAGGCATTATATGGAACAGGAAAATTCCATTATGGATCAAAATTGAAAAAGCATTCGGAGTCTTGGCTCGAGTCTACAACATAATAATGACCTTCAGTATATTAATGGCATTTACCATTCCAATACTTAACTTATTCAATCAAGAGCTTGAATATTCAGCTATATCATATAATCTACCAAGAATATCAAGCTACCTTATGACATTTACTGTATTATTGCAAATTCCGGGAAAATATTTCATCTGGAAATATTTTGGTGCTCCTCCAAAAGAAAAATCAATATTTTTCAAAGCTTTCTGGTGGACATTCGAACCGTTCCTTGAACTACTTCTTATCTGGACATACTACCTACTTCCAAGACTTCAAGCACAATTTGAGATGTTTATTGGCAAAAAGAGAGTAAAGTTTTTTGCAGCAATTGAGGGAAAAGTTGGAGATGAAGAGTACTACCAAGATTCAAGCCAGACAAATAAGGACACAAAAAATATACAAACATAACCAATTTCAAAGAATCAAATTGTGCTACAGTAACAACGTTTTCCTATTATCATATAATTCTGTCACATTATTACCATTACCAAAATTGTATATTATTCAATATCTACTAACACTACTGGATTTTTTCTTCTTTGAGTTCTATCAAGAATTGATTTAATTAGATCTCTTGATATTTTTCGCTTTATTTTGTTGAAAAATTCTTTTTTATCAGGCCTTTCTTCTTGATTTTGGATAAAATTATTAAAAGATCTTCTGACAAGATCTTTGAGATCATTAATATATTTCACGTTAGACTTTTCATCTATGAACCCTCGTGAGGTTAAGCGTACTTTATTTAGTTTTCGAAAATTATTTCCAGTTTCAAGGAATAATACAATTATACCGGATTGAGAAAGGTTAACTCGATCATTAATCACTGATTCAGCATTTGCAAGAACTCTACCTCCATCAATGTACACATCGTTGTACTTAATTTTATCACCTTTTTTCCATAATTCTCCTAGATTATCTAAAGTAAAAATCCTGGCGGAATCGGAAATTAAAATTTTCTTTGGATCATGTCCCCATTTCTTTAACAAGTGTTCAAATTCATGAATAAACGATGGCCAACCATGAACAGGCATAACATACCTTGGCTTAAGTATTTCATACATCTTCTTCATATGATCTTGAGATCCATGACCATGAGAATGGACATCAATGAAAGATTGATGGAAAACCCTTGCTCCAATTTTAAGCAAACTGTCAATTAATCTCTGAATAGGCTCATTATTACCCGGTATTACGGATGAAGAAAGTATAACAGTATCATCAGTATTAAGCTTTATCGATGGATGAACTACTCGGGAAATCCTTGCTAAAGCTGACATTTCCTCTCCTTGAGTCCCTGTTGCAAGAATTAGTAATTCAGACGGGTCGTAATTACCAATATTTTTATCAAGTACAAATAAGTCATCTGAACAAATAATATACTTGAGCTTCCTCATGATATCGATATTTGTACGTAAACTTCTTCCTGTAATTACTACTTTTTTGTTAAGTTTCTTTGCAATTTCAATCAAAGAATAAAGCCTTGGACCAGAAGATGAGAAAGTCGCAACTAATACCCTTGATCTTGAAAATTTAATCAGACGTTCCAGAACTTTAGCGACATCTTCTTCTGATGCGGATTCGTGTTCATTAAAAACTCCAGTACTATCCATAAGGGCAAGATCAATTCCCTCACGGGAAGCTTGCATCAACTGTTCCTCATCAGTATTATTCCCAGTAATAGGATTTTCCTCAAATTTATAATCCCCTGTGTAAATTACATTTCCACCAGGAGTTTTAACATAAACTGCAGATGCCTCAGGAATTGAATGAGTAACGGAGATTAATCTAATTTCAAAACGTCCTACCTTGCACGAAGTATTAACCTCTATTTGTTTAAACGTAACTCGCTTATCAAGTTTGTATTCTTTTAATTTTTCCTTAACAAATTCAAATGTAAAGTTTCTACAATAAATCGGTGGAAATCCAAGCTCTTCAATTACGTGAGGTATAGCTCCAACGTGATCAAGATGTGAATGAGAAATAACTATACCAACAATTCGATCTTTATTCTGCTTCAAATAATTTACATCAGGAATCAAGTAATCAATTCCTGGCATCATATAATCCGGAAAACTTAAGCCAAGATCAACAATCAGGATATCTCTTCCATATTCAATCACATAACAATTTCGTGTTAAATCTTCAACCCCACCAAAGGCCATAACTTTTAATTTCGCATTTTCACTCATTTATTATTTTTTTCAATAAAATTTAATATCATAAACAATTAATCAGGAACTTAAATTGTCATTTTAAATTGACTTGAATCTTTGTTCCCTTGATTTTTGTTTTGTTCTTTTTTCAAAGTTTCTTTTTCTGATATGATTTTTGAAACAGTATCATTCAGAGATTGTGCATCAAGCTTCCCATCCAAAAAAAGTCTCAATTTTTTAATATCTTCAAGCAATATTGGTCTCATAGCTCCATTGTATAAGGCCACAGCAGGGTGATACATTACAAAATAGACTTTACCAGATCGAGAGTATATTTTACCGTGTTCTTTTGATATAGATGTCCCTTTAAGGAATTTATACATTGCGAATCTTCCCAGCGGTACAAAAATCTTGGGTTGGATTACTTTAATCTGTTGATTTAACCAACCTTTACATGCTTGAATCTCATCCTCTTGAGGATCACGGTTTCCTGGAGGTCTGCATTTCACCATATTCGCAATGTAAACATCTTCTCGATTAAGATTAATACTCTTTAAAAGTTCGTTGAGAAATCGACCCGCAGCACCGACAAAAGGCAATCCCTGTTTATCTTCTGTTTCCCCAGGTCCCTCACCTATAAACATTATCTCTGCATGCTCCGAACCTGCTCCAGGCACAACCTGAGTTGCACCTTTTCTTAACCTGCATTTATCGCATTTTTTACAACTTTCGTTTAACTCTTCGAGTGTCATTTTTTATCCCTGTACAAATCAGTAATCAGTCATTAGCTCAATGTACCAATGCCTTCCGGCATGAATTGTTTTATATTGTCCATCGTCACTACAACCTTTTCAACATTTTCCTCGATGACTTTCCTTGCTGCACGTCTGCATAGAGACGTCAGATTCCTCTCTAGCTGTCGAATACCAGCATCAAAACCAAGTGGTCTTACAATATATGGCCAAACATCAGGAGAAATCTCAAGCTGCTCAGGTCTAAGCGATGTCGACTTTAATACTTTTTCCATCAGATAATTTTTAGCAATAACTGTTTTTTCCTCATCTGAGTAACTTGTAAATCTGACAATCTCAAGTCTATCAAGTAGTGCTGCAGACAAAGTTCCAAGGTTATTTGCGGTACAAACAAACATTATATTTGAAAGATCTAGCGGAAAATCAAGATAATGATCAATAAAAGTACTATTTTGTTCAGGATCAAGAATTTCGAGTAATGCAGCCATAACATCACTCAACAAACCTTTCTGACCACTTACTTTATCAATCTCATCAAGAAGAATAACTGGATTCATTGATTTAACTCTTACCAAAGCTTTAACAATTTGACCTGGCTCTGCATCAAGATACGCACGAGATTGTCCTCTAAGTTGAGTAACACTTCCAAGTGCACCCAGAGCAACCCTTACAAACTTCCTGCCAAGTGCCTGAGCTATTGATTTAGCCATAGTTGTCTTACCGACACCTTGCAATCCAACAAAGCAAATAATGGGTGCGTGAGATGATGATCCCTGCAATTTAGACATATCGTTGTTCTGGACTGTTTCTTGAGAACCTCCCGAAAGAATAGGATTCACCCCAGATTTCATTTCCTGATCTTTTCTCAACTGGAGCTGCATAACTGCAAGATAATCAAGAATGAGATCCTTTACAGAATTCATACCATAGTGGTTGGAGTCCATTATTTTTTTAGCTTCCACAAGATCAATTCTATCTTGTGTGTAAGTATTCCATGGGATACTTACAACCCAATCAATATACTTTTGGATAAGTTCAAATTCTCCAGAATAACTACCAAGTTTGGCCATACGACGAAGTCTATCAATCATCTGATCAAGTCGGTCTCTCATCTCATCCGGAATAGTTGACTTGGCAACCTTATTACCAAGAAGTTCAATCTCTTCAATCATCTCATTTGAACCATTTAAATTGGCATTCGCAGTCGAAGCCGGTTGAGTCATATCTTGAACATTAATCTGTTTTTGAAGGGTTTGATCCATTATCTTTATTTTTCTTAACTTTCTTTATAGACATTTTAGCACGACCCTTATCATCAAGACCAATAAACATAACATCAACTTGTTGTCCCTCTTTCACAACAGTACTCGGGTCTTTCACAAAGCTATCTGAAAGCTCAGAAATATGAACAAGTCCAGAGAAGTTAGGATTAATATCAACAAATACTCCGAAATCCATAATTTTCCCGACAGTTCCGCGATAAATTTTCCCTACTTCAGGCTCTTCAAACATTGATTTAATATGATCAATTGCCTTTTTCCTACTCTCTTCATCAATAGAAGAAACAGAAACTAAACCATTATCATCAATCTCTATGTCGGTTCCTGTACTTTCAATTAATGCTTTGATATTCTTGCCTCCAGGGCCAACCAACATTCCAATTTTATCTGTTGGAATTTTTACTGTTTCAATCTTTGGTGCATAAATAGAAAGGTGTTCTTTAGGTGCACTTATTGTGTCCTCTATCATATCTATAAGCTGGAATCTCGCTTTTTTAGCAGCTTCCAAAGCTTCTTCAAAAATCTTAACTGAAATACCATTAAGTTTATTATCCATTTGAATTGCCGTAATACCATCTCTTGTTCCTGCTACCTTAAAATCCATATCACCAAAGAAATCCTCATATTCAGCAATATCTGTAAGAATTGTAAAGTCATCCATAGTTTCGCCTGTTACAACGCCAATTGCAATTCCAGCTACTGGTTTTTTAATTGGAACACCAGCATCCATCAAAGATAATGTTGATCCACATACAGAAGCCATTGAGCTGGATCCCGATTGAGACATAATTTCACTAACTACTCTGATTGTATAAGGAAATTCTTCCTGGCCAGGAATAACATGCATTAACGCTTTCTCTGCTAACGCTCCATGACCAAGTTCTCTTCTTTTTGGAAAATACTTATACTGACCTGCACATCCAACTGTATAATCTGGTGCATTGTAGTGATGCATATATCTTCTTGTACCTTCACCCTCCATACCCTGAACTAACTGCGCAAGCCTTCCTGAACCTAATGTCGTTACGGTTATCGCTTGAGTATTTCCTCGATTAAACATCGCAGATCCATGTGCTCTTGGAAGCACGCCTATTTCCATCGCAATTGGCCTAATCTCATCAAGAGCTCTACCATCAGTCCTTCTTTTATCATTTACAATCCAATCGCGAACAATCAACTTCGACACATAATCATAAGCATCACTAATCTGACTTTTAGAATATTTACCTTCGTATTCCTTGAATGCCAAAGCTTTGAGCTCTTCATTTGCTTTATCTTTTTCTGTCATGTTATCAAGATCAAGTATGGATTCCATCTGGGATTTCTTGTTTTTCTTAATCTCGCTTATCAAATCTTTAGGAATTACGTATGGTTCATATGTTGCTTTATGAAAATCAGGATTCTTCTCTGTAAAAAGTTCAATAAATTTCTTTTGTGCATTTATTAGCTCTTTAGATACTTCCAGTCCCTCATTCATTCCATTAATAATGACATCCTCAGATACTTCTTCACTATCAGAATCAATCATTGTTACAATTTCTCCGTCAGTACCGATCACGAGGTTGAGTTTAGAACCACGATCTTCCATACTCTGGTCTGTATCCGCCAAATTTTTTATAAAAGGAATTACCTTCTCTCCGTCATAACCCATTCTAACTCCAGCAATAGGACCATCAAAAGGTACATCTGATAGACTTAATGCCAACGATATTGCACTCATCCCAAGAATTACTGGATCACATTCTGGATCAAAACTTAGAACAGTTAATACTACTTGTACTGGCATTCTAAAGTCAGATGGAAATCTCGATCGTATAGATCTGTCAATCATCCTTGAGCTCAAAACTGCCTCTGTTGATGGATGACCTTCTCGTTTTATAAATCGAGAAGAAGAAATCACTCCACCAGCAAACATTCTTTCAATATATTCAACTGTTAATGGGAAAAAATCTGGAACCTCTGAGGATTTATCGTAATCTACAGTAGCAAGAACAACAGTATCCCCCATTTTCGCAAAAATAGCCGAATTAGATCTTCGAGCATATTTACCTCTTGAGAATGAACACTTCTTACCTTGAAACTCAAATTCATACAAAATCTCATCAAAAATACTATCAGTCATTATAAAATTTATTAAAATTAAAATAATCAATTAGCAAAAATGCTGAATTTTCCAAAAAAATAATTAGTTATATTTTATAAGAATAATACAACGATTGCTATACCAAGAAAACATGGCCTAAATAAAGAAAAATACTCGAGTACGAGTATTTGACATTCATCATTGAGGGAAAAAAGCGCTTAACTGACTTTGATCTCTTTAATAATTTTGCCATACATAGATTCATCTTTAGCCTTAAGATATTCAAGTAGTCTTCGTCTTTTACCAACAAGTTTGAGTAGACCTCGTCTTGAATGATTATCTTTTTTATGAGATTTAAGATGATCACTTAAGCGAACAATTCTTTCAGTAAGAATTGCAATTTGTACTGCAGGTGAACCCGTGTCCTTATCATGAGCAGCAAATTTTTTTATTATATTGTTTTTTTCTTCAGTAGTAAGACTCATACTATATTCAATTTAACATACTAAATTAATTCATTCAAGAGTTATCTTTGTTAAGCCGTTTATAATTGATTCTATTCCGTAGCTTAATCTAATATAAATAACTAAATCGAGTTAACCGGGGGCGGAATTACAAGACTATCGCTATTCCTATTAATCGGGGTAGTTCTATTTTTACTTATATTGTCACCATTTGTCAAGCCCTCCGGCTTATCAGCGTTATAACTTGAAGATTCATTAATTGAATCGGCATTCGCCTGACCGGTTTCAATACTTCCATTATTTTGTGCATTTTGCGAGCCGGAACTGGACTCTGGGATATTTGCAGAAACCGCATTAGAGGTAATATTTACTTCAGGATTTATTTCTTCTAGGTGTAACTTAGATTTTATGAATTCTAAAATTTCTGTTTCTACTTGAGCAAGACTTTTACCCTTAATTATAAATTTGACTCTTTTTTCGTCACCAACGGCATTCATCACGTTGAACAGTTTTTTAACATCGATATTTTCATTATTAGAATCTACTTCACCCCAAACCTCATCCTCCTCAACCTCGTAAAGAACAAATGCAAGATTAAAGTTATTGGAAATATTAAAAACAACTCGTCCATCAAGAAGAATATCTTTTTTACCAATACCACATTGTTTGATATCAAAGGTCGTAACACCAGACCAGCAAATTTTTGATTTTTTATCTATTTTCAAATTATTAA
Source organism: Candidatus Dojkabacteria bacterium (assembly GCA_016929645.1). Classification (GTDB taxonomy): domain Bacteria; phylum Patescibacteriota; class Dojkabacteria; order SC72; family JAFGCJ01; genus JAFGIK01. The sequence continues at coordinate 28,230 of JAFGIK010000072.1, read as the reverse complement.
AAACCCTTTGAACAAGACTAAATCCTTTGAAATCCTTATTGAAATAAACTTCATCTACAGCCCGTTTTATATCACCACCTGCTCTAACAAAAGACATCATTGTCTCAACAGTCGAAATCTTGTAATCAGTCATTCGCAACAATTGGAACTTATCCATTAATCCCATTAACAATAACTGAACAATAGTTGATGAAGACTCTGTTGAGTTCTGTTGTAAAAGTCTATAAACAGTTTCAGCAACAGATTTATCTGTATCAACAAGTTTATAGTTTCCATAATCCTGGTTACCTGATAGATTGTTGATATTAATAATTTTTTCATTATCAAATATAGATTTATTCTTCTCATAAATGTTACCAAGCCATGATAATGATCTAACGCCTAAAGTAATAATCAGATCATACTGACCACCGGATTTATCATAGGCAACATTAGTAAAATCAAACTCAGAATCACTTTCTGAAGGAGTAATAAAAAGACTAAATTTACCATCTTTATCGTCATAACTAACTTTTTCAATATTACCAGCCTTATGATCAATCGTAATAACATAATTCAAAGGCTTAAGCTCAGTAATCCTGTCAAATTCGTAGGCAGAATAGAAGCCTTCCATCTTTGATGAAAGTTCTCCATTAAAAAATACTGATAACTTTTTCTTATGATCTTTAAGGTAAATAATAAGTGCTAACCCAGAAATTTGAGTGTCGAAAGAAGCACTGGTATTTATACAGAGTAATACGTTTTTCGAATCTAAAATTTTCTTTTTGACCTTAGAAAAAAGATCTAATGGTAAACCCATTAAGATGAAATATGAACTAACATAATCAAACCTATAGGCAGATTATATCATCAATATTAACCCTTGACAATACGATAACAATGGAGCATATCGCCCTCTAGAGCTTCATGCTTCGTATCGACAACAATACCACAATCCATACCACTAGAGGCCTTATTAACCTTCTCTTTATTTATTCTCATTGAAGTAATAGTACCAAGCTCAATAATTTCCTGACCTCGAATAATACGACATTTCAATCCATTTTTAACCTCTCCTTCTTCAACTCTCATACCAATAACCTTAGATCCGTTAGAAAGCACGAAAATTTGCTTTACCTTACACTTGGCGGTAATCTCCTCTTTTTCCTCAGGAGCCTGCATAGCTAAGGCTGCATCTGTAATTTCATCAACTAGATCATATATTAGATTGTAACTTCTCGTAAGTACTTTCTCTCTTCTAGCATATTCCTCAGCTGCTTTATCTATATTTACCCCAAACCCAATAACAATACTGCCCATGTTTTTTGCATATATCACGTCATTTAGGGTCACACTCCCAATGGAAGCGTCAATTATTCTTATTATCTCCGTACCTTTATTTTGTTCCTTTAGACTGTTTTGTACAGCATCAAGTGCTCCCTGGGTTGAAGCTCGAATAATAACATTTAATACAACAATCTCACCGCCCTTTTTATTATTTTGATGATTTTGAGCTTGATACATTTCAGCCAAAAGATCTGAGGTTGATTTTTCAGCCAAAACTTCTTTATCTGATTCAGTTTTTGATACAAGTTCTGATACAGGTATCTCCTTAGTAAAAAGTTCGGATAAATCAATAGAATCTGATATAACAGAATAAATCCTACTCCCAAGCTCTGGAACATTTGATAATCCAATGATTTGACCACCATACCCCTCGTCTATTGAGCTTACACAAAGTCCATTTGGTGAAATAAAGCCCTTGATCTTCTCTTTGATAAGCTTATTATTCTTTGAGTAAATAATGTAGTCACCTTTTTTAAGAGTTCCTGAAATAACAAGAACTGTAGATACATTACCAATACTATTATCTTTACATGATTCTAATATGAACGCACAACCAACAAATTTTTTACTGTCAGTTTCCTTTTTCACGTTAATCTTATTTACTTCAGCAACAAGATTAATCATCTCAAGAAGTCCTTCAATATTTTCACCTGTTTTAGCATTAAGCTCGACACATGGAATATCTCCACCAAGAGATTCTACCGTCAAACCAGCACTGGAAATATCTCGTTTTACTTTCTCCAAATCAATACCGGGGATATCGTATTTATTTATCACAACAATGCAATATGTCCCAGTACTATTAATTATTTCAATGGACTCCTTTGTCTGAGGCTTGACTCCATCTTTTGATGAAACAATAAGCAAAATAATATCAGCAACTTCACCGCCTCTTGATCTCATCAAATCAAATGACTCATGACCAGGGGTATCAATAAATGTTATATCTTTACCCTCGTATTTTATACTTGAAACGGAAATGCATTGAGTAATACCACCGACTTCTGCATTTTGAATTGAAGTTTTACGGATTTTATCTAATATTGTAGTTTTACCATGATCAACATGACCAAGTAGAGCCACAACAGGTGGTCGATATTCAAGATTAACTTTATCTTTTTTCACTGATTCTTTTTTTGACATTAAAAATTCCGTTAAATTATTTTATTTCTTTGTTAACTTTTTGCTTACTTTTACCTCTGCTTCGTCTTTATTCACCCTAAATACAATATTTTCTTTGCCTTCTCTGAATTTTTTTTGTTCAATAGCAGAATCAAAATTCTTCTTCAAGGATGCAATATCTAAATTCTTCAAATTTTGTTTAAATGTCTGCGAAAATATATTTCTTTCGACTGCAACACTAAAGCAATTTTCACTCGGACATATATTAGCACCGCGGCCATTTATTTTCCCATCCACATCCACAACAACACCTTTTTCACTCAATACTAATCTAATGAGCTCCTTTTTGGGTTTCTTCACCCGACAAGCAATACACATCCTCAACGGAACATGCACTACTTGACTTTTTAGATTACTATTTGCCATTTTTAACAAATTTTATAATTTCTTCAAATGCTTTAGCACCAATTCCTTTTATATTCTTTATATCTGCTTCTTTCATCTTCTTTAAGCTATCAACAGATACTTCCGCTTTCTTTAAAACTCCCAAAATCCTTGATGATAAAGCAGCATCTTTATTCTTTGATTTTGCTGCATCCTTTGATTTCTTAGTTTTACTTTTAACACTCTTGGTTTTTGATTTTTTAACAGATTTCTTTTTAGATGCAGCCTTTCCTTTACTCTTTATCTCTTCAGTTTCGTTTGTTGATCCTTTGTCCTCAGATTCATCATCCTTCTTGGACTCCTGTGCATCTCTAAGCCCTGGAGATGTTATATCAATCTTCATGTCTGTTAATTTAGCAGCAAGACGAACATTTTGACCATCCTTGCCAATAGCGAGTGATAACTGATCATCATCCACAAGAACCTTTGCAATATCTTCATCTTTAATCTCAACGTTATTAACCTGTGCAGGACCAAGAGCATTTGCTACAAAAACATTTTTTTCTGGATCCCACTCAATAATATCAATTTTCTCCTCGCCAAGTTCACTCATAATATTTGCAATACGAACACCTTTCTGACCGACACATGAACCAATTGGATCAACACCCTCCTGATTAGAAATTACTGCAAGTTTACTTCGCGATCCAGCCTCTCTTGCTACAGCCTTTATTTCTACAGTATTTGATTCAATTTCAGGAACTTCAATCTTAAAAAGCTCAATAAGAAACTCAGGAACAGCCCTTGAAACAATTAAATCCTGATTGTCTTTAATCTCTTTAACATAAAATTTATATCTTTCTCCAATTTTATAAAATTCATTTGGAATCTGTTCTTCTGGAGGCATATACGCAGTAGCTTTACCAATTTCGACAACCGCCGTAGAACCGATCATCCTTTGAATTAATCCTGTAACAACAGTATTTATCTTACCTTTAAACTCTGAGATAATTGCATCTCTTTCAGATTCTCTAAATTTTTGTAGAATTACTTGTTTAGCTGTCTGAGCTGCAATTCTCCCAAATCCATCAACAGGAATCTCGATCTCGACATGATCATCAATTTTCAAATTTGGTTCGATTTTACTTGCATCTTTTAAGGAAATTTGAGTATCCTCTTCAGTAACCTTCTTTACAACCTTCTTATCTGCAATTATGTGAACGGCTCCTGAATTCCGATCAATTTCTGCTTTAAGAGACTCACCACCTCCATAATCTTTATGGTATGCAGCAAGAACAGCTGACTCAATGGCCTCGTATACTTCATCCGGATCGATTCCTCTTTCAGAGCATATTTGATTTACTGCTGCAGAAAATTCTGTTATATCCATTTCAACTAAAAATAAATTAAAATAAGATTGTGTACTCGATCAAAAATTGTTAAAGCTATCTAAAAACAAAAAGGTGAGATATAACTCACCTTTAATACAAGTACCATTAGAATTAATGTAATTATAGCACCGAAATCCGAACAAGGAAATAGCAACTGTAAAGTCATCAGGTAGATAAAGCCCAGTCATAAATAGTTGCGTAACCCTTTCATTGACATTGACAGAATACACCAAATTGTAATTTAATCTTCCTTTGTTATAACATTATTGAAAATGGAAGATAAATTAAACATTGAAGAAAAGAAAACACAGACATCTCAAGCTCTAGATGAAATAGAAGAAATAAACGAAGCGCTTGCCGGTAATCTTAAACTAGATTCCATCATTGACTCTATAATTGAGAAGTTATTTTCTATTTTGAAAGTTTCCTCTTCTTCAATATGGATTTGGAATGAAAGTGATAAAACACTCGAACTAAATAGGGTAAATGTTTATTCTCATGTTATCATCTATTTGAAAAAAATCCTGGGAAAAGATCTCTCTGTAGTTAAGCTTTATACTGGTAAACAAAACGGTGGAGAGAACTTTATGTGGAAGTCATTACAGAGAAACAAGCCTATTTTCACAAAAAATCTTTATGATATTTCCATACCAATGTTAAGCAAACGACAAGCAGAACTTGTACAGAAATTGGCAAAAATCAAGCTCGCAGTTAGTGTCCCTCTTATAATAAAAGATACTGAACTGGGGTGTTTAGCTCTATCATGGAACGAAGACAAAATTTCAAATGAAGACTACTCACTAATTCGAATATTTTCAAATCAGATTTCATTTGCAATGTACAATTCAAGGTTGTACGAAAAAAAGAAAACTAAGTCAGTTAAATTGGATGTTAAAAATATTGAAGAAGAAATCTTTAAAGTGCTAAAAAACTATAACAATCCAATTAAATTGGCAAAGAGTAATTTATTGGAATTAGAAGTAGTAAAAGAAAGGGCAAGAAAAAATGCAACAACTGAAGTTATTGCATTTAGAGAAATCTTAGATGAACTAATAGAATACCTGAAGCCGAGAAAAGATGAAGGTCAAAGAACTACCCAAAGATTAAGGTATGAGATAGTAAAAATGATCGCATACAAAGAATCAACGGAATCACAAATAATGTGGGATTTAGGATTTGATGTATTTACGAGAAGCGCCAGGGAGAAATTGACAGAAGACTTTAAACCTAGATTTCCTTATACTAAATTAAGTGAATATTCAGCCACAAGCGATAGATCTTTTAAGAGGTTAAAAAAAGAAGCTATCGATATACTTTGTTGGAAACTGAAGGAAATTTGTGAAGAAAATAGATAATAAATAACACCTGAATAATAGGATTTTTAAATGTTCATTCTGGATTATTCAACAATCCCATAACGACTACTATTCCTCTATACTTTTTGCTGATTATAGTAGTTTTCCCCCATCATTCGATATAGATAAGTATACAAAATCTTTTCGACTTTTCTTGATTTTTTGTCACTTTTTTATCACCTTTTTGCTATGGATCTGTCAAAAACCTCTCTTGTAGGCTTAAGCAAGGAACAAATTAATCTCATGGCATATTAGAAATTCAAATTTATTATGCCAGTTTTGTTCCGAGTTCTTTTACAATCTAGCTAGTTTGGAGGTAAAAAAATGTAACAAAAAGGTAAACCTAATCAATTCTATGGCAGTCATGTTTCAGAATTAACCAATTCAAACAATCAAAAAGGAGTTTACGATGTTTACTAGATCTAAGTTTTTAAGGATAGTTTCGATTTTTGTAGCACTGATGATGTTGACCCAGATAATTGGGATACAAGCTCCAAGGTCAGGAGTTAGGGCTGCAGAGTTGAGCCAGGCTGGCGGGACGTATATTAGAAGGGTGTCGGTGTCGTCGGAGGGAGTTGAAGGGAATGGGTACTCAGGATGTTCTTCAATTTCAGGAAATAAAAGATTTATCGCATTTAATTCGGGTGCTTCAAATCTTGTCACAAACGATACAAATAGAACTACGGACGTTTTTGTTCATGATATAACAACCGGAGAAACGAAACTTGTTTCTGTGTCTTCTTCTGGAGAACAAGGAAATGATAAATCTACCCTTCCATCTATTTCCGATGATGGAAGATATATTACTTTCCAATCGGACGCTACTAATCTTGTTTTAGGCGACTCTAACGAAAAAACCGATATCTTTCTCCATGATATGCAAACAGGAGAGACGAAACTTGTTTCGGTATCTTCTTCTGGGGAACAAGGAAACTCTGAATCTCGTATACCTTCTATCTCAGGAGATGGAAAATTTGTAGCATTCGAATCATATGCAACAAATTTCGATCCAGAGCATGGAAATAGTAGCTTGGATATTTTTGTTCATGATATGACAACAGGCGAAACAAAGATTGTCTCTGTATCTTCTGAGGGTGTCAAAGGAGATGGGTACTCAGGATTTACCTCAATATCGGAAGATGGGAGATTTATAGCTTTCGAATCTATTGCTTCAAATCTTGTCACAAATGATACAAATGAAAGCACAGATGTTTTTGTTCATGATATGACAACAGGAGAGACAAAGATTGTCTCTGTATCATCCTCCGGAGAACAAGGAAATTATCACACTTACGGCTTGGAGGAAATATCAATCTCAAATAATGGGAGATATATTGTTTTTCCCTCAGGTGCGACAAACCTTATTCCAAACGACTTTAATGATAGAGGAGATATTTTTATTCACGATCAGGTAACCGGAGAAACAAAGCTTGCCTCTGTGTCTTCCACAGGAGAACAAGGTAACGAATATTCCCGATTGCCCTCAGTTTCCGAGGACGGAAGATTTGTTACATTTTCTTCCCGTAGTACAAACCTTGTTCCAGGAAACACGTATAGCATAGAGAAAGTTTTTGTTCATGATATGATAACCGGAGAAACAAAACTTGTTTCTGTATCCTCTTCAGGAGAATTAGGAAACGATTATTCTCATTCTCCCTCAATATCAAATGATGGAAGATATGTTGCTTTTCCGTCAGAAGCTTCAAACCTTGTCATAGGGGATTTTAATCAGACACACGACATCTTTGTTGTGGACACAACTATCACACCCCAACCTCCCAAAACCCCTCTCATCTTCATCCCTGGAACCATGGGAAGTAAGCTCGTTGACCAAAATGATGGAAACAAAGAACTGTGGCTGGGTCTATTTAGAAATCATAATAAGCTCAGCCTCTACCCAGATGATGATCCATCAAATGGAATTGTTCCTACAGACATCCTCAGAACCGTTGCAACAAACGACATCTACACATCCTTAATCAACAAATTGACAACCTCAGGATACGTGGAGTACTCAGGAGATACTGATCCATCAAAAAGAACTTCTGCTGGATGTGATCTGACCCAAGCGCCAAACAATCCATCACTCTTCATCTTCCCATATGACTGGAGAAAAGATATTGATTCTACCACTGCCCAACTCTATAACTACATGCAATGTATACAACAATTCTACCCAGGAACAAAGGTTGATATCTTAGCTCACAGTATGGGAAGTGTGGTTGCGAGAAGATACATACTCAACTATCCTTATACCAATAATGTAGATACCCTTCTCACTGTCGGAGCACCATGGTTAGGGTCTCCTCAATCAGTATATGTTATGGAGACAGGGAAGACTGGATTACCCATAATGCAAAGTAGTACGGTTAAGCGCATAGCTGGATCCTTCCCTGGACTTCATGATTTGATTCCAGGAGAAGCTTATTACCAGCTGGGTGGAGGACCTGTGCTTGTTGAGAATGGGTGGGATATCAACAATAATGGAAAGGATAATGAGAAGTATTCATATCCCCAATTCAGAAACTTCTTGAATATGAGATATGGGAGAAACTACTTCTACCCAGGAACAACATCGTACAATTTCCATTCAACAAGCGGACAGGATGACTGGAGGGGTGACATCTCAGGAGTAAATTATATCCATTTCCTGGGGATCAAGAAGGGAGCATCTACAATAGGAAGCATGAAAGCAGAGAAATTTGTCATATGCCTTGGTGGAACATCTCTCTGCCATACCTGGAATGTAATGGAAGTCTCAAATGTCCAGGGAGATGGAACAGTTCCTCTTTTGAGTCTCTCAAGGATAGGAAATGGATACAACATCAATGCCCCAGGTACAAGCCTATGTGCATTCACGTCTTCAAATGATAAAACAGTAGATCATGGAGGAATGCTCACCGATCAGTATATGCTTGATAGGATAGTCTCATCTCTAGAGTCAGGTTCAGGATGTGGAGAGAGTATGATAAGAGCCACAGATACAGAGAGAAGCTCCGTTATGGAAGTAGGATCAACAATCACAATGACAACCATCGCTGATTCGAAGTATGTAGCTATCCTCGGGGGAACAAACCCTATCATCTCAGACTCACTTGGAAACTCAACTGCCCCAATTTCCACTTCTATTGGTCTTGTGGGAGAGGTTCCTGAGGTTACTACATACAATCTTGGAGAAGGAGCCGACCTGGTAATCTACCCAATGACAGGGACATTCACAGCTACTTGGAGTACATCTGATATTCTATCTGCTTTGGATATCCAGGTTGGAGATGGAGTTACATCTACATATGTGAGTAGATACATGGATCTCAATCTCCCAGTGAGTACAAGTTTACTTCTCTACTCAACTCCGTACACAGACATACTCCACTACGATGCCAATGGAGATGGAACATTTGAGTCTATTATTACACCAACCATTGTACTGAGTGGCAGCAGCGGAGTAGACATAACACCTCCAACAGTTGGGATCTCTGTTACAGAGGGAATTGTTACAATCAGTGCAGTAGATTTGGAATCAGGAGTCAAGGATACAAAATACTCACTTGATGGAACAACCTTCTTATCATACACGGATCCATTCACAGTTGATCTCACAATCACTCCTGTCATCTATGCCTTTAGCGAGGACAACATGTTGAACAGGAGTGGAGTTGTGGAGTATCGAGAAAGGGAATTCATATACCTTCCATTAGTACTAAGAAGTACTACTAGTTAGATTTAATGAACAATCTCCGGACGAGGAAGTTTCCTCAAAACCTCGTCCGGAGTCTATTACCCTCAGTCGTATCTACAAATATATATAGGAACGGTCGAACAACACAAGATGCAGTTTAGCTGATCCTTTATAAAAGGATTCAGTGTTTTGCAATATAATTAAATATAGGATTCTTCAATAGTATCAAAAGCAAAGCCGGCAACAATCATCAGCATGACAGCAAATACTTCCCCAAATTCACCCAAGTTCCTCCCACAGCTTCTTTTGCTTACGATTAAGTTTCTTTGGTATTTCAACCTTTACTCGAATATATTGATCACCAAATTTTTCTGACTTAAGTATTGGAGCCCCCTTGCCAGTAAGCTTAAAAATAGAGTGGGATTGCGTTCCTGCCGGAATTTTAAGATCAACTTCCCCGTGTATTGTCTTTACAGAAATAACATCACCTAATACTGCAGTTTTTAACGGAATAAACAAATCCATATAAATATCATCTCCCTCTCGTTCAAAGAGTTCATGCGCTTCAACTTTGACCTCAATATATAAATCTCCAGTTTCTCCACCATTTCGGCCAGCATTACCACCATGAACAAAGCGAAGAACCATACCATCGTAGCTACCTTTTGGAATTGATATTTTAATTTTCTTTTTTTCCTGCCCGAGTCCTGTACCATTACACTTGTTACAGATATCCTTTGGCATTTTTCCTTGACCTTTACAGTCTGGACAATCAGTAATTATCGAAATACCACCAAGAATACTGTTCTGAACCTGTCTTACGCGACCGACTCCACCACAAGTTTTACATGTCGTCATCTTTCCACTTTTCGCTCCAGTCCCCTGGCAAGCAGAACATACAGTCACTCTATTATACGAAATCTCTTCTTCTTTTCCCCAAATTGCTTCTTCAAAAGATAGATCAACATCAATTTTTATATCACTTCCTCGACGAGCTGCATTATCTCTCCGTGAACCGCCAAAACCAAAATCAAAGCCGCCACCCCGTGATCCAAAAAAGTTGCTAAATATATCACCGAGATCCCCCATATCAAATGGTGAACCACTAAAGTCAGAATAGCCTGGACCAGCAGCACCACTAAACCCATCTGTTGCTGCATGCCCAAATTGATCATAAGCCCGTCGTTTCTCATCATTTGATAACACTTCATACGCATCACGAATCTCTCTAAATTTTTCTTCAGCACCTGATTCTTTGTTATGATCTGGATGGTATTCCTTGACCAATTTTCTATATGCTTTCTTTATCTCAGACGAGGACGCCTCCTTTGAAACACCAAGGATTTCGTAATAATCTCGTTTTCCGTCATTTGCCATATTACTAATAATTATTTGAAATATTGCTCGAAATCAAAACTTACACACACAATCTTACTTAAGATATTTAAAATAGTAAAAATAATAGCACAAACAAAAATAGCAAACCAAGACATCAATTGCTAATGATATACAATTTTCAGGAAAATTCCAACCAGATATCGTATATATTGATATGCCTGAGCAATAGATAACTTAATATTGTAAATTTAATAGCCACAAAAAGAAAAGTTCACAACAATTATATGTTATGTATGTATATCAACTTATACACAAGTCTTTTATGCTAAAATATGAACATGAGTTTTGGTACCAGCAACACAAATACAGAGCTAATCGATGAACAAAAGGTAAAAAAACAGGAGAATCAGAAAGAAAAGCTGAAATCAGCAAAGTTTTTTCTTTCTTCTGTTCTTGCAATTTCAGGCTCAATAATACTATTGTCTCAACTGGCTCCAATTGGAATCTCTTTACTTTCAGCGAAAGTAAGAGAAAATAGTAATAACAATATTAAAGATCCAGCAACATCACAAGAAATGGCACCAGCCAAAAACGAGCTGCCATATTATGATCCAGGAATCAGTTATTTTCAAAATATAATCCAACACGTAAGTCCTGACTATAATCCAGAAATCGCATCAGCAGCAAACAATGCCAATAGTCAAATTTACATTGACGAAGACTATTCCGATACAATGTATTTGAGTATTCCAAGCATTGGGATAAATAATGTTCCAATAACTCCGAACGTTGATAGCTACGATGAAAAAGTTTACGACAATGCATTAAAAAAAGGTCTGGCTCATTTTAAAGGCACAGTCATACCAGGAGATGGCGGTGGAAATTCTTTTATTTATGGTCACAGTGCTGTTGATTCCTGGTTTCAGGCCAATCAAAACAATGTAGAGACTGTTTTTTCGAAACTTGAAAACACCGAAATTGCCGATACGGTAACAATAACTAAAAATGGCGAAGACTTGGAATATGTTATTCAAAAGATAAAAGTTATTGACCCAAAAGATTTCGAAGTCATTATTGGAACCCCAGGAAAAGAAACCATAACCTTGATGACTTGCACACCTAATGGTATAGGAACACAGAGATTAATTGTAATTGCAGAGAGAGTTTAGCCTGCTGATACGATAGAAGGGGAACGCTTATAAGGAAAATATTAGAAATTATTAATAAATAAGATTAAAATTTTACTAAACACAATATGGATCAGAAAAAAATGTTACTCATCGGTGGTGCTGTACTTTTAATCATCTTAGCAATTATTGGCTTTGTAATATTTAGCAAAAACAAGAGTGGAAAAAGTACAAGTGGAGATCAAATAGAACTTGTTTATTGGGGACTATGGGAGCCAGATGCTCATATGCAGGAGGTCATAGATGAATACGAATCTCAACATCCAAACATAACAATTAAGTATGAGCAAAAGAGAATTACCCAATACGAAGATAATCTTTATGAAAGATTAGGAAATACAGAAATCACCACACCAGACATAGTTAGAATTAACAATACCTGGACATATAAATTCGAAGACAGATTGGCATCCCTTCCCTCTGAAGTAATGACTGCATCAGAATATCAACAAGCATTTTACCCAACTGCAAAAGATGACTTTACAGGATCAGATGGCAATATTTACGCAATTCCTCTTGAAATTGATGGGCTTGCAATGTACTACAACAAAGATATTTTTGAAAAAGCAGGTATCACAGAACCACCAAAAGATTGGGATACCTTAATTGAAGTTGCTAAAGAGCTTACGCTCACAGATTATTCAGGAAACATTACTCAAGCAGGTGCTGCACTCGGATGTTCAAATAACATTAACCACTCCGCAGATATCATGTTTGCATTGATGCTTCAAAATAACGTGACAATGACAAATTCTGATTACTCTGAAGCGACATTTAACAATACTCGCGGGCAGACAGCACTAAAAGTCTATACGGATTATGTAAACGAACATGAAGTTTGGTCTTGCTCACTGCCAAATGATTTGAATATGTTTATTGAAGGCAAACTTGCAATCATGTTTGCTCCAAGCTGGAGAGTTTTTGACATTTTTAATATGAACTCAGCAGTCAACTTTGAAGTAGCTGAATTACCACAGATAGCAGGAAGCGACGTGGATATTAATTATTCAATGTATTGGGGTGATGCAGTTTCAATACAATCGGAAAATCAACTTGAAGCATGGAAGTTTATTGAATTTTTAAGCGAAAAGGAACAATTGGAATCAATGTATGCCGCAGCTTCAAAAAATCGAACTTTCGGAGAACCATATTCGAGAATAGACATGGCAAGCAGCATTTCAAACGACCCATATGTCGGAGCATTTATCAGGATGGCTCCAACAATGGAAAGCTGGAAAATGGTTGACCAAAGTACAGCAGAAGCTGCAATAAATAAAGCTATTAGCGATGTCGTTGATGGAAGATCAAATGAAAACGCAGCACTTATGGAAGCAACAGAGACAATCAATGAAAAAAATGCTCAAATAAGAGGGACAACACAATAAGACCCGTAATTTTAAAAAACATCCGAAACAAGAAGACTTAAGTCAAATCAATTTAATTTCTGATAAGCAAACGTGTCAAAATCAGGTACTCATTGATTTGAACACAATTAATAGTATATATTGTATTAATGTCCAAAATGAAAGAAAGTAGAAAACTTACACTGATTTCAACTCTGCTCCTACTTGGAGCATTACCTCTTTTTGTAATAGGAGCACAAACAATACAAGATATCAGAAACAAAGCAGCGGAAGAAGTACAACCTGTATATTTCACAACAGATTTTTCCAAAGAAGATGTAAATACAGCCTACTCTGGAATACAGTACGAAGTAAAACTAGAAACAGCGGGTAAAAATTCCATTAGTTCTGAAATAGAACTAGGATGTGATTCAAATAAATGTGGAGATGCATGTGACAATATAGAAAACAATCCACCTTCTGAACTAACCATCGCTGCTGACCAAAAGACATTAGTCTGGCAGAATCCAAATACAATAGAACAAACGTCATATCAGGTTACTGTAACCGCAGTCTCCCCTGATCAAGACAATGAAGGTAAATATTTTTGCGATGTTCAGTCTTTCACCTTGAATGTTGAAGACCAATATGAAAATCAGGCACCAACATGTACATTAATGTTTAATGGTACTAACCGAGAATCAATACCTCAAGGATATGAAAATTCATATATTGTTCAAGGTTATGATAGAGATGATGGAATATCCGCAGTGAAGTTCACAGTAAAAAAGGATGGCGATATTGAGAATACTTTGCAATGGGATTTTTCAAACGAAAACGAAGTTTTAATAAACAAAGATAGCACTCCACCACTAAGGTATACCTATCAGGACACAGGAAAATATGAAATTTACGCAGAAATTATGGATACAAGCGGTAAAACAACTCGCTGTATTGACGAACTTACAAGTACAGGCGTTTTGGAGCCAAGCGATACCAAGGACATTGGAGTATTTGTAATATTACCCGGAGATAACGGCTCTCCAGAATATCAGACAGATCCCTACCAAGATTCTAATCCAGGCACATCAATAGCAGTAGGACAAACATACTCATATACCGTAGAAGCAATTGACCCAGAAGAGGATGCAATTGAATACATGGTGATTAATGATTCTGGCTGGATTAACTTTTCGTTAAATAAAAATGAAGATGGAGAATTTAGAGGTACATTCTCTGGTACTGCAGATAGAGCAGGAAGCTTTAAAATAGTACTATCACTAAACGACGGATATCATGATCACTACTCTACTCAAATTTGGGTCTTAAATGTGGATTCACCATCAAACGATACCCCAGTAGTAACAGTAGTTCAACCTACAGCAAATACACAAATACAAAAGAATCAACAAGTAAGAATTGAATGGAATGCAACAGATCGAAATCAGATAATTCGATATGATGTGTATCTTGCAACAGATCCTACAAATGAATCTACCTGGACATTAATTGCTGGAAATATCGGCTACGATTACAATGCTTACATTTGGAACACAGGAGACATTGCCCCTGGCACCTACTATATCGTTGTAAAAGCTACAGATAACCAATCTCCTGTAGGAATAGGATACGGGATATCAGGTGTAATCACTGTCCCTGGTGGCAAAGCAGGAGGAGATGGTGGTGACAGTGGCAAGGATGACGATAAAGGAAAGCCAACAATTGAAGAGAGTTATCCTCAAGTAAAAAATGTTAAACCAGCAAATAACAGCAAAATCAAAGAAAATAAACCACTTATTTATGCAGAACTATTTGCTTCCACTGGCAATACTATTGATGAGGGATCAGTTACCATAAAACTAGATGATCAAGACATTACAGACAAAGTAGAAGTTCGAGGAGAAGGTGAATTTGAAGGCTCTATTGTTTATGAACCAGATAAACCAATTGAATATGGTAGCCATAAAGTTTTAGTAACATTTACAGATACTGAGGGAAAACAGGCACAGAAAACATGGACATTCACAATAGAAGAAGAATCTACTAGTGAAAAGGAAAGCGAAGATTATATAAATATTCTTGGATTAAAGATTTCAAAGAATTTAGGACTACTTCTAGCAATAGGACTCGTCATTATTCTTCTTGCAATAATGGTTCCTTGGATGCTCTACTCGGCCTGGGTACGATCAAGAGAAGAAGAGGAATATTTTGATTCGTCATATAAATCTAATGAACCAATAGGACCATCACCGCTTCAATCCAAACCAATAGAGCCAAGTCCAATAGCGCCTGTAGGAATGGTCGAACCCAAAGAAAAAGAGCCTGAGTTAATTGCTGACAATGGTATATACAATTTTGGACCAACAGAGACACCTACTAATGTAAAAGATACTCAAAATACTGATCAAGATACATTACCACAATCTACCGAACCTGTTCAAAATATTAATATCGCACCAGTACCAGTAGTATTCCCTTCTTATACAGAAGATACGGAGAGACCTATTGTTACCAAAGAAATAATCAATAAAGAACCCGAAGTACAACAATCACCCGAAATTAGCGCAAAGCCAGCACAAGACAAACAGGTAGTAAATGATATAAATGATCGAGCCATTAATGAGTTAGATGCCGATAATCTGGCAAAAAATCAGGAAATCAAATTTGTATCAACTGCACCAACAAGCGATTTTGATACCCAAGAAAATAAAGAGATTAATAAAATCACAGAGCCAGAAAATAATAATAATACGCCAAATACACCTGTTGATAAAAACGCTATAGATATGAATTCATTATCAACAACATTGCCTACAAATAACACAATACCAGATGATGGAAACCTATCTGTACCAATCTTAAACCAAGATCCCACTAATCAAACTAGCAATTTGAATTATCCTCAAAATCAACAACCAACAGTTTCAGCAAATTCATCAATTAATTCAACAATGGATACTGAACCAGCAGTAAAAACAACAGATATTTCAGATTTGACAGAAGCTGATGTTCAAAATGCATTTACCAAGGTTACAACAGACGGGTCAATATTCCCATCTGACAAAGAGTTGCAAGACGAAGTTCCACCTACTACACCAGAGAATTCAGGAAAACCAGAGAAGAAAAAAGATCTCTCTGCTTATTCTCAAAAACCACAAGGAATGAACCCATCTCAGATATCAGAAAATAACGGTAAACCAGAACCACCACCAGAAGTCTTAAGAAGCTTTGATGCTGGTTCAAAAAGATCTTGAAATTGCGAAAGATTGTTATAGATTGTATAATTCTATTAATTTAATAATTGCATTGACTGGAAAGATCTGAAAGATGAATTTCTTAAGAGGCCAATCCACGAGCAGTAGAAGGAATTATTAAAATTTATTGAAGTTCGTTTTTCTCCTGAATTTCATAAATTTTTAATTATTAACTTCTCTCAGAAGCTCACTGAGACAAAAAAATGAGACACTGATGTTTAGATTTGCAGGATTTTAGAAAAATGCAAATTTTATAAAAGTCAGTTAACAAGGTATAGATAGTAATATTTATACAAAACAAGGTGGTAACACGATGAAAACTCGTCCTTGCATACTGAAAGGTTAGTATGTATGGGCGAGTTTTTTTTTCAAAAAAACTCGCCCACAACCAGCAATCACAAAATAATTTATTATTAAAACACAATGAAAACATTAAGCTACCTTGAGATACGAGAGAAGTTTCTCAAATTCATGATAAGTAAAGGTCACATTGAAATTCCAAATTCTCCACTAGTACCAGAGAATGACCCTACTCTGCTCTTCGTTAACGCAGGAATGGTCCCGCTTGTACCATTTTTGCTTGGAGAAAAACACCCGTCAGGCACCAGACTCACAAATGTCCAACGATGTATTCGAACAATAGATATTGACGAAGTTGGAGATGATATTCATTGCACAAGTTTCGAAATGCTTGGAAATTGGTCCTTAAATGATTACTTTAAAAAAGAAGCTCTCCAATGGTCTGTAGAATTTTTTATTAATGAGCTTGGTTTTGATATTAGCAATATCTATGCTTCTGTATACGAAGGAGATAAAAACATAGGAATAGATCAGTGTGCTATCGACACATGGAAAGAAATTTTCAAAAGTTATGGAATAGCAGCAGAAGTTGGTGCACAAGAGCGCATTCAACCGCTTGGCGATAACAAAAAACACAATTGGTGGGAGCTTGAAAGCGGAGGTCCATGTGGCCCATGCTCTGAGTTTTTTTACGATACGGGAAAACCAAAATGCAACCCTGATTGCAATACTAGCTGTGGATGCGGAAAATACACAGAACTTGGCAATAATGTATTCATGGAATATCTCAAAAAAGATGGAAATTATTCAAAATTGGATCGACATAATATTGATTTTGGTGGAGGTCTTGATAGATACGCTTACATTTCGCAAAATACAGAAAGCGTTTTCTCCACAGACATTTATTTACCAATTTTAGAAAAAGTTAAGAGCATAAGCTCAAACGAGAACACCAAATCACAAAGAGTTATCGTTGACCACATAAAGGCTGCCACATGGATGATAATGGATGGTATTACACCAGGAAGAACCGAGCAAAGCTACATTCTTCGACGACTTATCCGCAGATCAGTCCGACATGCAAGACAGCTAGGCATTACTGAAAATCTATCCGATACAGTTGCAACAGTCGCAATTGATCAGTTCAGCCCAATTTATCCAAAATTAGCCGATGAAAAACAGCAAATTATTGACGTTATCAAAGAAGAAGAATCAAAATTCAAGGCAACAATAAACGACGGCATGAAAAAACTTGATAAATTTATTCAAGAAAATAACAAAATTTCAGGAGAAGATGCATTTTATCTATACGAGACATATGGATTTCCAATTGAGATAACTCAAGAAATTCTTGAAGAAAAAGGACTTAATAAAATCGACACAGAAGATTTTGAAAATGCTTTCAACTCACATAAAGAAAAATCACGCTCAGCAGCAAAAGGATTTTTCAAAGGTGGCCTTGCTGATACATCGGAAATGTCAAAAAAATATCATACGGCAACCCATATGCTTAACGCAGCATTACGAAAAGTCCTAGGAGACCACGTAAAACAGCTTGGAAGCAACATTAATCCAGATCGGCTTAGGTTTGATTTCCCGAATGATACCAAGCTGACACCAGAACAAGTCAAACAGGTCGAAGATATCATAAATGAACAGATAAACACCGGTCTTGAGGTATATTTCGAAGAAATGGACAAACAAAAGGCTTTGGAACTCGCACCCCACTCTGCTTTTACAGAAAAATATGGCGAAATTGTCAAAGTCTACTTTATCGGGCGTGGCGACAAAAACATCTCTATAGAAATCTGCGGCGGCCCTCATGTTCAAAACACCAAGGATCTTGGCAGCTTCAAAATAGTAAAGCAGGAAAATGTAGGCGCTGGAGTAAAGAGGATTAAGGCGGTGGTGGGGTAAAAAAATATGACAAGAAAACAAATCGTCACTATCCATGTTAAAATACATCAATGCGACATTTAGCAATTGATTTTGGCACAAAAAATATAGGCATAGCGATTTCTGACGAAAAAGGCATAATTGCCCAACCTCACTTGATCATAAAAAGGAAATCCGACAGGCAGGCAATCGACAATATTAATGAAATTTGCCAGAAACTTGAAGTTAAAAAGATAATCATAGGTCTATCATCTTTCGCAAACGAAGAAAATCAAAAAAGAGTTCAATCATTTGCCCAAAAAGTTCAAGAAATAACTCAGATTAATATCGAATTTTGGGATGAAACTTTTTCTACCCAACAGGCCCAAAATATGGTAGAGTTTTCTAGTTTAGCAGCTGCCCGTCCGCACAAAAGACAAGCAAAATCCCACAAAGATGACGTCGCAGCAGCAATAATATTACAAGAGTTTTTAAATCATGAAAAAAGTTGTTAAAGTAATTATCATAATCGGACTAATTTTAATGGTAGTCGCAATTTCTGCTGGTCTCTATGTGTACAGTGATTACAAAAAATACGTTGACTCACCGTTCAATGAATCTAGCAAGATTATTGAAATTACAATAGACGAAGGTTCGACAACAGATGATATTGCTGAAATTCTTTACGAGAAAGGCCTTATCAAATCCACTTTATACTTTGACCTTTACATCAAACAGTCAGATCTTGGCACATCCCTTCAAGCAGGCACATTTAGATTTCCCAAAAACAGCTCAATGAAAGAAATTGCAGAATATCTGCAAAACGCAAGCTTACCAGATGTCTGGGTTACAATACCTGAAGGACTTATGGTCACTCAGATCGCAGATCTAATTAATGAAGCCTTTTTATTAAATGAAACACAAGATTTTAGTAAAGATGAATTTCTTGCATTGACTGAGACACCAGACATGGCTATTTCACTTGGCATACCAGTTCCAGAGGGTAAACCACTTGAGGGATTTATTTATCCGGACACATACAGATTTCCTGCTGATGCAACTGCAGAATACGTCTTAAATTCAATTCTTGTTGATGGTTTTCAAAGCAAAATTTATGATAAATATGAGGCAGAGATAGAAAATTCTCAGTTTTCACTCTACGAAATAGTTACCCTTGCATCAATACTTGAAAGAGAGACACGAAGCTCTGCTGATCGACCATTAGTTGCCGACATTTTAATCCGAAGATATGAAAATGGTTGGGCTTTTGAGGTTGATGCTACTCTACTATACTATTTTAAAGACTGGACTCATGAGATTACTTATCAGGATTTACAGCTGGATACACCATACAATACCAGAAAATATGTAGGGTTTACACCAACGCCAATAAGCAACCCAGGTGAAGAAACCATCAAAGCAATTCTGTATCCGGAAGCTAATGATTACTGGTTTTACCTTAATGACTCAGACGGGATATTGCATTATGCGACGACTCTTTCTGAGCATGAAAATAATATTGAACAATATATTCAATGAGCCCTGTACAAATTGAGATTAACAACAAGACGAAAGGGAAAAAACTATTTGGAAAACTTGTAAATTTGGGCAAAAATGGCAAAAAAACTACAGATAAAAAGATTACGAAGGACAAACCTGCCAAACCACAAAACAAAGTATTCAAATATATAAAAACTGCGATATTGCTAATACTCTTCGCAGCAATCGGCTACGGAGGTTATTTTGCTATTACAACTTTCGCTTCATTGAAAAAAGCCGGTATCAAACTTGATGTAAATGATGCTATCCAAGCGACACTGACTCAACAGGAACCCGAATTACTTAAAGATGAGAACAATCGTACATCAGTCCTCATAGTAGGGATTGATACAAGAGATACTGATGCTGGGCTTCAAAACACAGATACAATAATCATTGCTACCATTGATCATAAAACAAAACAGGTTACAATGATCTCAATTCCTCGTGATTTCTGGGCAGAGAATCCTAGATATCCTGGATATTTTAGCAAAATCAACGCTGTATATAATTCATGCGAAATAGAAGAATCAGGTACAGGTCCATACTGTTTACGAGACACAGCACAAGCGATTACAGGAATTGAAATTCAATATTTCATAATGGTTGATATGTCAGGTGCTCAAAAAATGATTGACACACTAGGAGGTATAGATGTCGATGTTGACAACTCATTTACAGATTACATGTACCCTACCCCGGAAGGCTACTACGAGACAATCAGTTTTGAAGCAGGTACTCAACATATGGATGGAGAAACAGCGCTGAAATTTGCAAGATCAAGACATGCTCAAAGTTCAGAAGGATCAGATTTTGCACGAGCAAGAAGACAGCAAAAAGTTATTATTGCAACAAAAGAGAAAGCACTTTCTACTGACGGATTATTCAATCCCGTAAAAATAACAGAACTTCTTTCAGACTTTGGAAATTCAGTCAAAATGATCAATTTGACTACAGGAGAAGGGATTACCGTTAGTGATATTATTGCTGCTAAAAATATTGCAGGGAAAGTTGATAAAGACAAAATGTACACTATGGTACTCGATCCAATGGCGGGAAACTGGAGTTTGATTGCTGCAGGACCAGGAAGTGCATTCTCTTCAATTCTTGGCGAAGGAAATTACAGCGATATACAGATATTCGTATCAGAATTTACAAATAATCCGGCAATCTATAGCGAAAATGCATTTGTGTATGTCTACAACGGAGGCCTTGGATATAATGAAACTTATGCAAAATACCAGGAATTAGTTGCACAATATCCTTACATGAATGTAACCTTTGGAGGTAATGTTTACAATCAAAATTTAACAGGCGTAACAGTTGTCAGTTACTCAGAAAACCCAGAATATGCGACACTTAATGCTATTGATGAAATGTATTCCTGTGAGTGGACTAATACTCCACCCGAGAATGTATCAAAAATTTACGGTGAAGATATTGCAATAATTTTCGGAGTCCAATAATCATTTCTAATGATATTGAATAAAAATTTATATTGTTAATATTTACAAATTTTCGTTAAGATCAATACACCTTATGATTTATTTATTTCATGGAAAAAATAGTTTTTTAAGCTCACTGGAATTTCATAGAATTCAAGAACAAATTGTCAATTCTTTCGAACAGGATAGAAGAGCCGTCAATGTAATAAAGTTTGACGGATCAACATCAGATCCTTCAGTGATCACAACAGAGATAGAGACACCATCAATGTTCAGCGACACAAAAGTCTTCATGATGAAAAGAGTTTCTGAAAGCCCAGAAAAAGACCAACTTAATGAATATTTAATTAAACTACTTGAAGACAAAGATCCAAACGAAATCCTCATATGGGAGAATAACAAGGTTAGATCAAATACCAGACTATTTAAGGCATTTAAGAAGCACGGTAAAATTTATGAAGCACCAGAACTAAATAAAAGGACATTCCGCACTTGGGCTAAACAACAACTCAGTACTCAGGAAGTTAATGTAGATTCCAATGCTCTCGATATTTTTATGCAAAGGGTCAATTATAATCCAGAACGATTCGTAAAAGAAACAGAAAAGTTGAAACTTTTGCCAGCCAAAATAATAACTGTAGAAATAATAGATAAGGTTTGCCCTGACACTTTGGAGCACACAATATGGGAGTTAATTGACAGCATCAATGAACAACAAAATAGCAAAGCGGCTACAATACTAAACAAATTACTAAATCAGGGAAACGATGCCTATTTCATATTGTCAATGCTAGGAAGAAATCTTCGACTGCTTCTATTAACTAAAATTCTGCAATCTGAGAACAAAACATCTGGCGAAATATCAAAGATATTGAAAATTCCACCATTTTCTATATATAGTGTTAGCAGATCAGCACAAAATATTTCCTTATCAAAAATTAAAAAGATTTATGATAAGATAATTAATATTGATTATTCTGCTAAAACAGGACAGATTGATATTAACCTTGCGTTAAACATTCTTTTAAGTATAATATAAAACATGCCCGGAGGTTCAAATAAAAATAAAATTCTCATTATTGGCGGAATCCTACTTATAGTCATTTTAGGTGGCGTAGCAGGTTTTATCATCTATACAATAAATCAGACGAAGAATGTTAATCCGCAGGAAACACATGCTTCTGGTTGTTGTAAATGTTACATTGAATATACTAATAATCGAGGTCAAAAAGTAACAATACCAACACTTGGCTCAACAGACAGTGCAAGCGGTGCTTGTACATTTTCTGAAGAAAACTTCACATTATCAGATATTGATTTTTCGGTTCCACTAACAACATGCGAAAGTGCACCATCTGAAATTTGTAATGCGCTGACAAATAGCTCTTTATGCACAGAAGATGAATCTAATCGGTTATGCACAGCATGCAACGAGATGATAACCTCAACAGTAGACAATACAACCTGTGACAACCAATGCAGTTCAAGCAAAATGATCCCAGAAACTATACCAGAGAGCCTGACAGGACCAGTAATATTTTCTGTACAATTTCAAATTCTAAATCAAGATGGAAATAATGACTTACTTCAGGGAAGAATAGAAGTTGAAAATCCTGATGGAGGCCAGGCAATGGAACCAATTATTGTCGATTATGATCCAAATATTCACTCATCTGTAGATAGAGAAATTGCAGGAACAAATTTTAAAATTTACACAGTAGAATTTAGTACAAACTGGGAAAGCTTTGTAGATCCTGCAAATCTAGGAATCTACACTGTCAAATTCAGTCAGACAACAACCTCAGGAGGTGAAGATTCCTGGTCTGATGCGCAGGCTTGCCCTATTAAATTAAACCTTAACGAAGAAGATTACGAAAATGCCGCAATTATTCCTGGAGAAGAAGAGAACAACATCGTTGGTCCAAATGCAACTAATGACGCAGAATGTATTGGCATTGATATTGCTCCAGAAAACGGTGAAACACCAGTCACGATAGAGGTAACAGCCCAACCAGATGACGGCACAGCTAACCTTTTTGGATGGAGTATGGACCTAAATTGTAATGGACAAATAGACCTTGGTTCAGGAGAGGTATTTACAACAGAACAGCCAACAGTTCGAAAAGAATTTACCTTACCCGAAGGAGAAATTAGAAGAAATTGTCAGATAAAAGTTACTTCTTCCAACGTTGTTGACGATTTGGATACAATACTTAGTTATTGTGAATCAAGCGTTGCTGTAT
Source organism: Candidatus Dojkabacteria bacterium (assembly GCA_016929645.1). Classification (GTDB taxonomy): domain Bacteria; phylum Patescibacteriota; class Dojkabacteria; order SC72; family JAFGCJ01; genus JAFGIK01. The sequence goes on along the minus strand of JAFGIK010000072.1, from coordinate 4,449 downwards.
ATAGACAAAGTGATGATTGCGGAAATGGTACTTGTGACACAGGAGAAGAATGTGATGGCACATTGCTTTGTCCCGCAGGAACTCCATATTCTTCAGGTAGTTGTAACACTTCTTGCGAATATACTTCCAGTTCTCCTTCTCAGCCTTCTGATGGGGCATGGTCAGTCACAACTCAAACATCAACAGATTGCGTCGAACGTGTTGCAGGCAGCAACCAAATAACACTAACCGTAACAATTCGAAATGCTAGCAACGTAGCAAAAGATATTCGAGGAATATCAGATGCCCTACCCCAGGGATTCCAATATAATGCGAATTCATCATACATCAACGGTGTAACAGTAAGTGACAGCCAAGTCACTCTTGAAACTTCAGGGAATAGTCAGTTAATTACATGGTCAAATAGCGGTACAGGATTTACTCTTGGAGCTAATGCAACTATGACTATACGGTTCACAGCAACTGCAGGAACTAACGCTGTAACAGGTAACCAAATAAATCGAGTTACAGTTACTCCTTCAGATGAGACACCAGTGACCACACAAAACACAATAATTGTTGCTCAAAATTGTGAACAGCCCAAAACCGGTATTCTTGATAACATTCCAGTCATACTCGTTATGGGAGGTTTACTAATCGCAATGGCAACAGTGGTTTATAGAACAGGATTCGGTTCGCAACAACTTACAGCATTGATGGATAAAACTGCCAACACATCAAAGAAGATTCGTAGTACAATAAAGAAATCAGGAAAATCATTAACCCTTAGAATATCTCAGCCCCAGAAATTCAAAGAGAAAGAGATAGAGAAAGCTGCCCTTAAAAAGATCAAGGATCATTTAGACAATAATGAAGATTAAAAAAGGCAGTTCATACAACAAATTATCACAAAAAAAACGAATAAAAGAGAAATTTTCACAAGATAACAGCAAATCGTCTGAGATTAAATCAATAAAATTTCGCATACCAAAGGATTGGAGGACCCTTGTAAATCAGATTTGCTCTGCTTCCATTTATATTGTTATTGCTATTCAGGTTATATTAACGCCATTCTTGTTTAGCAATTCGTATCAGTCTACTTTCGGATTTCCCAAATTTATACTCTTTCTTTCAACAACAACAACGATAACGGCATTATTCCTTATAAAAGAGTCCATTTCAGATAAGAAAAGATTTTCACAAAACATCATATTATCAGCACTTGTTTTTTTTGTTATTACATACATATTGAGCACCTTTCTATCTCCTAGCCCGATTACAAGTATCACAGGAAGTCATGATGTACCATTATTGAGCTTAATTTCAATTTCTTGTTTTGCACTAACAGTTCTAATACTTTCAAATGTTAAATATCAAATTCCAAGACAACGAATATTAGTTAGCTTTGTAACGATAATCGTAATAATTTTGAGCCTAATCGTTCTTACAGCTCAATTTCTATCTGAGAGTTCCGGATTTTCAAAAAATGATATAGTGAAAGCCACATTTGAATCGCCAAGAGAACTTTCCATGTTCCTCTCGATTTGCTTACCAATAGTATTTATCCAGATAATTATGGCCAGAAATACAATGACAAGAATAATCTCCATCTTGTCATTTGTTTTAGGTTCTATTTCAATTGTACTTACAGCACAAATAGTAAGCTGGATATGGGTGATAATAGCAATTGGAGGTATTTTTGCCTATCTATCGATAAAGCAGAAAATGAAACTTAATACTGAACTCATTGTAATAATAATAACGTTGCTTTTATCTGTTGGGTTACTATCATTGAAACCAGTTAACAAAGATTTAAATCCATATCTGACGAGAGAATTTATTACAAACGAAATAAGTACCCATTTCGTCTTAGATGACCAGAATCTTCGATCAATCAAAAACAATTTCCTTTTCGGAAGAGGCCCAGAAACCTACAGAATACTTAACACTAATGATCAAATTGAAAACAAAGAAGAATATATCAGCTTATTTAGTGAGGTTTCCTCAACTTTAGGAATTGTAGGATTAATAGCTTTTTCATTATTTATTTATTCCTTTTTCAAAACCTTTTTCAAAAATATTAATCAATTAAATTTTGCAGCATTAGGTATAGGGGTATCAATTTCAATATTCTTCATACAATCATTAACTCACCTACCAAATATCGCCACAATAAGCATTACAAGCGTTCTCATTGGAATATTTTGCTCAATAACGAGCAACAACTCTAGATTTCCAGAAACAAGAAAAAAACATAGTGAAATATTTGTCGCATTAATTATTTTTGCAATGGCGTGTTCGTTTTTCACAATCATTGAATATGCCAAAGCCGAGAGACTGTATCAAAAATCGCTAACACAAGAAAATAGTACTTCAATTGAATTAATAAACAAGGCAATTGACGCAAATCCATATAATCCGAAATACCAGATACAAAAAGCTTTTTTACTGACAGAGTACCTTGAGCAAGATCCATCCAGATCAAACTCAAATAACATAGTTAATCAGATAAGAGACTCATACTTGATGGCTATTGCTCTAAATCAGAACAATCCAGAATCAGAAATTAGTGCAGCAACAATAAATTACAAATTAGCGATGCTATATCCATCACTTGAAAAAGACTATTTAAGCCAATCAGTCTCCTACGCTACAGAAGCCATCAAAATCGATGGAAATAATATTGACTATCAAAATCTCCTTGGTGAACTTTACATCGCACAAGAGGAATACACAAAAGCCATAGAAATATTAAATAAGGTCATTGAACAAGATGATGAACATTGGATCGCATACTATAATTTGGCTTACGCCAACTATTTCAACAATAATTATGAAAATGCTCTTAAATACTTCAAAAAAGTATATGATGAATGTCCCTACCAGTATTTAAAAGATGAATCTCAAATAATGATAGATTCCATTGAGTAATAACAGGAATTTACTTTTTGCTTCCTAAGGAAAAATCTTTTTTATAAGAAAATATAACTATTACTCGATAGTAAGAACTTCTAAAGCTCTTCCATCTTTACCAAAAGCAATATTGTTAGAGACAACCCAGAAATAGTACTTCTTCCCCTTTACTAATCCACTTACTTTAACTTTGTGATCTTTTTTCGGAGTAACTCCATAATCACCCTGTACAACAGTTACAATATTATCACTACTTTCACCGTACTTGACGTAACCGACAACAGCACTTGAAGTCTTCCATTCTACAGTGAAAGAATTTGCATCCACTTGTGTAATTCTCATATTCCTTGGCCTTATAGATTCAATATTATCTGGATCTGTTCCAAGAACAGTCACATCCCGATTTAACAGATAATAAAATCCAAGACCCAACACACCTGCCAATAAAATAATTATTATCCATGGAATAAATTTTTTCATAATTTTATACCTCAAATCTTTGTCTTATTATTTTCTTTTTTCCGCCTGGTTTCTCATCTTCTAAAAAAAACACATGCCAAATTTTATCTGAGATATTAAAATGCGAATCAAAAAATTGATACGCACAAAAAACTAATAATGAGACACCAGCTAAAATTAAAATTAAACCAAGTCTAGTCTTACCACTATCAAGAAAACTCGTTCTCACGTCTGATACACCAAGAACATTACTTTCATCCTCGTTTTTTGAAGATTCAGACAGATTATCCAACTCATTTCCAAAATTATCAACATCTTCAAAAGTAGATAAATCTCCTGAATCGTAGAATTCATCAATCGTTGTTTGAGCTACATTTGATTTTTGGTCCATTGCTCCCAACACGTTACTTTCGGAATCATCACCTTGCATTTCACCAAAGAAACTATTTGCTGTTGATTGAGTTATAGCTAAATTAGACTCACCTTCGTCATCACTACCTGAGTCACCTGGATTATCTGAATCGTTTTGATTAGATGAATTATCAAGAATCATGATTTCATAATTTTGAGTCGAAATCCATTTTCCGTCACTTACTGAAAATTCAACACGATTACCACTAGGATTAACAGTTGGATAACCGCTAAAAACTTGCGTTTCAGAGTTCCATGACAACCATGACGGAATGTCCTTTATAATGAAGCTTAAAGTGTCTCCATCACTATCTACAGCTTTTACTTTATATTGGTAAAAGTCTCCGACATATGCATCTGTCACAGGTACAGATACAATCTGCGGCTTTTTAGAATTACTATTTACAGCATTTGCACTATTGTTCTCATTCTCAGAACTTTTTCCACTACTTTCAGAAATAACAGAGAAAACCAAGACAGGGATGACAAAAGTGACAATAAAAAGTGCACATGCAATAAAAAATTTTTTCATCTGACTCTTCATACAATTTAGTCTAACATAAAAACGAATGAATAGAGAAGTAAAGATACTCGTGCAATAGCCCTTAATGTCCCAAGACATATGCAACAACCTCAGCAGGAGTCTTTAGATTAAGGCCTAAATGAGGTCTCATGTTGTTGTATACT
>JAFGIK010000071.1 GCA_016929645.1 Candidatus Dojkabacteria bacterium | reverse complement strand
TGAGAGTATACAACAACATGAGACCTCATTTAGGCCTTAATCTAAAGACTCCTGCTGAGGTTGTTGCATATGTCTTGGGACATTAAGAGATTGTTGTATTACGCAAACCATTTATGCTATATTAGCTGTAGGCATAATTGGATGCCCCGATTTTGCACAAAGAAAAGTAAAATCTTTAAAATTAAATTAAAATCTAACAATTATGGCAATATTACGACAAATGGGAGGAGCACCAGGTGGAGCAGGTGGAGCACATGAAGCAGTAGGAGTGGCACCAAATGCTACAGTTCCAGGAGATGCAACAACAGAAAGGAATGACCGACAATCAATTTCACAAAGAGGTGCTGGACTTCTGCGAGGAGTTGCAGACAGATTAGACGGACGTCGCGGAGCCACACCTGTAACAGCAAATACCGCCGACATTCGAGCAACAACACCAGGAGTAGCGGCACAAACAGAAGCAACTGCAGCAAGAACTGTTCAACCAGCTGTTGAATTACGATTGACTCCGCAGGATAGAGTTCAAAGACAAGCAGAGATTACTCGAATTACAGATGAAGTTCAAAGATTACAAGCTAGAAAAGCTGATCTTATTTCACAAAGAAACACCTTACAAGGAACTAATCCTGATACAATAAGAAGAATAAATGAGAGGTTTCCTTTCAGACCAGGAGAAGGAAAGAGAGGTACTGCCGCAACTCATTTACAGCTAATCGATAAACAGATTACAGATGAAAAGGATGGCAAGGGCGCATTCAATAGACAAGCACAGATTGATGTATTTAAATCATGTGGTGATGATTACGGTTTTTTAACACAACAAATAGATGCTGAAAAAATTGCCGTAGGATTTATTGATGCAAGATATAAATATGAAGAGCTTAAAGCAAGACCAGAACATCAGGAGAGAGAAGCAATAAGAAGAGAAGTACGAGTAGCTCAATATTTTCATGATAGAGCAATGATTGATAAAGCACTAGCCGCATGCACTGATAGCAGCGGTAATCATAAAGCAGATGTTGCTCAACTTGATGCTCAACTGTTTCCTGATAGAAGAATTTGGAACAGAGTTCTCGATTTTGAAAATTCAAGGATGCAGTATCTTATTCATCAAGGAAAAATCAATCAACAAACAGCCGATAGATACATGGAGATGAGAAAGTTACAAATCGATAACTTAGCTCCATCAGGTAGTAGACCAAGACAAAATCCAAATACCGATGCACGATACACGACCAAAGTTGAAGGTCCACTGGACAATGTTGCTAGCGGATGGTTTGGTAAATTCGTTGAAAACCACATGACAGCAAAAAAAGATCCTTCAGATCCAAACAAAAATAATTTGGATGATTTCATTGGAAATCAAGATTTGGTTAATTCCCTTAGAGGTCTCAACTCTGCAATTCAAGCAAGAAATGTTGACCTAAGTCCATTGAATGGAAGAAATAACCTACCATACCTAGATTATAAACAGTTTTGTGATGTAATTCTAGACGGTAATATCCAAGAAACGACAGTAATGAGAGCAATGAGAGAGGCGAGAAATCAGTATGACACCGTCGTGTATCAAGATCTTGGTAATCAGCTTAAAGCAGCAAGAGAAGCTTATGAGGAATGGCTTTCTGATATTGAATTTATAAAAACAGAAACTGATACTACAGATCCAAACACAATACCAGATAGGATAAATGGGACTCAAACTCAAATCGATTTACTTGAACGACAAATAAATCTTGCTCGAGGTAAAATCGACTTATATCAAAGAGAACTTAACGCAGATCAACCACTAACTCAAACAGATAATCAACCTAACGCACAGGCACAAGCACAAACACCTGAACCAAATCCAGCACCTCAACCACAACCTAATGTACCACAACAACCAGCTCAACCTGGTCCTCAGCATGGCCCAAGACCTGTAGAACCGCAGCCACAACAGCCAGCAAGACCAGCAGAGCAGCAACCAGCTCCACAGGCAGCGGAACAATTAAATCCGGCTGAATTGGCAGCACTACAACAAGAATTGCAAGCAGCAGATACTGAGTATCAGGGACTAACAGATAGAGTAAGAAGAGGTGAAACATTGACACCACAACAAACTCAAAGACTAGTAGAACTTTCAGATAGAAGAACTGAGTTAACTCGAGAAATAACAGCACAAGAGTACGAAGCAAGATTCAGACAACAAGAAGCTCGACTCCAGGCTCTCGAACAAGCAGCTAATGAACAACGAGAACGACAAAAGAAAAATAGAAAGCTGGCCTGGAGAATCGGATCTATTGTAGCAGGAGCAGCTCTTGGAATAGCTGCAGTAGCAACACTACCAGCAACAGTTGTACTTGGTGCAGCAATAGTTTCAAGTGTCACATCTGTTGGTATGTTTACAGGAAGATCAATAGCTTCAGCAAGATTAAAGAGCGATCGTGAACTTCTTGAAATAGCAGCAGGACAAGAAAATCAACAACTTACTGATGCAATAAAGTTGAGAATAGAAAAAGGTGAGAAAACTGTAAACTTCTTTACAAATGCGACCCTATTTACTGGAACATTCGCAGCATTTGCAGGTATTGGTGGAATAATTAAAGGTGCAGGTTTAGCAGGTGGTGGAGCATTAAAAGGTGGCGGACTAGGAGGTGGAGAAGCTATTAAAAATGCGGTAACAAAAGGTATGACATTAACCAAAGATGGAAATTGGGTTAACTTCGATGCTAACATTTTCTCTAATGCCGCAGGTTTAGATAGAAACGCAAATAAAGTTATCGAAATCTTTATTGGAAATTCAACCAATGGCAATGCACAAAAAGCAGCATTAGAATACTTACAAAGTGTAGGTAAAGTATCACCACAGGCAATTATTGAGCTAGGAAAACAAATACTTAGTGGTAAGACAGCTGCAGCTGGAGCACAAGTTCTCGGTATATAAAAATAATCTAATTTAATTTAAAACTGCTTAAAAATGACAAAATTCGAAGAAGTCCAAGAAAAACTAAAACAAATTGGATATACACAGGAAAAAATTCAAGAGCTTGTTGAATTACTAGCTCCAGAAGTAGAACACTCATTATTCTACGATGTAGCTGAAAAACTGTCAGACCAGGATGTTGAAGGATATACGCAACGCATCAGACAGGCACAAGATAAGGATGCATACAATTCAATTGTTGCAGAGCTTGCAAAAATTGCTTACGGTGAACAATATGAAGCTAAAATGCACGATTTATTTGCCCAGCAACTCGATCAAATCGCAGAGCAAACCCTGAAAATGCGATCAACATACCGTAAGTATGCAGCAGGAGACCCTGACACTGTAAAAAGTGTTAATGATGCTGCAAATTCGGAAGATGTTAAGAAAATAATGCAGCAGATGAAGGAAGATGGTTTTGATTTTCCTGCAGAAGCAACAAAGTAATATCTGATTTTTCGATTTGAACGTCAAAGGCCGGCGGATGAAATCCGCCGGCCTTTTCTTGTTCCTAGAAACCACCGGCGTAGCCGGTAAGTTCGTTTAAAGCGTAGCGTAAAATAGGGTTACCACCGGAGAAAGGAGGTAACCCTGAATGAAGTATATAAAAAAGTATGCTAAATACCAACTCTGTCATGCTACCTACATCTGTAGATACCATATTGTATGGTCAACCAGATGGAGACAGCAATATTTTGGCGATGATTACAGTAAGACCGTATTGAAAAAGATGTTTAGATCCATATGTAAATGGAAAGGATTTGTAATACATGGCTGGCATATAGGGCTGGAGCATATACCTCTTTTTTTAACAATACCCCCTAAGTATTCAGTATCGTACTCAGTGAACATATTAAAAGGAAAGACATCGAGTTGGATAAAGAATAAGACCAAGAAATTAACAGATGGGAGTCTTTGGAATAGAGGGTACTATGTATCAACAGTAGGATTGAACGAGTATGCGATAAAGAATTACATAGAGGGTCACGGAAAAAGGATGAAAGATGTACAGTATAAGTTGGAGTGGAACTAAGGTAGCGGGCTTGAACAGCCCGCAAGATAGAAGCCACCGGCCGTATTGGCCGGTGGTACTTCACTTAACATAAAACAACAAATCTTCTTATACAGCCTTACAATAGTTAACGTAATAACCGAAATCACTCAAAACCAATCGCAATTCGTAAAAATTCCGATTCCTGACATCATCTTGACGCAAATATACCTATAGTATAGAATATCGCAAAATCTGAAATATCAGCAGGAACAATAAATGAATAAGCATGTTATTTCTTGCAAGTGGATAGAAAATTTAAAGAAAGATATTGTAAAATATTGCCAGCAAGGTGACTGTGTAAATTGCTGGGGTATTCCAACTGTTGGTTCATCAACATATCTTAAGAAACTAAAGGCTTGGCCACAAAAACCCAAAAATCTTCAGATAATTTATATTGATACACATACACTAACAAACGTTTCACCTCAAAATTTTTACAATCTGATAAATACAGAAATCAAGCTACTAAACCCAAAACTAAAATTACAAGTAGAAAATCTAGATCCACAACAACAAGCAATTTCATTTTTGTCTAAACTAACTGAATCGAAAAAAATCTGTATTATCATATATACAATGGAAGACTTAAAAACACTAGATGATAAGTTTTTATCTTCAGTAAAGTCTATCCGAGACAGATTTTTTGGTAATATTTGCTTTATTTTTTCATCAATACGACCATTGTATGAGGACAGTTACTTTAAGAAATTTCCGTTCTTTATCGATTTCACTTGTCATAAAGAAATCACTGTTACCCCAATTAGCTCAAATCAATACAGAGAAGCAGAATTAATAGTAAAGAAAGCTTTTAAAATAACACTTCCAAGCAAGCAAATCCAACAAATAATAAAGATTAGTGGTGGATATTTTGGTTTATTTAAAACCATATTAAGAATTCAAAATGAAACCCCTAATAAAAACCTATCAATTAATGATTTACTTAATAATTCAATAATTGATACAAGGCTTGGAATCATTTTTTCAACATTCACAGAAGAAGAGAAATCTTACTTAATTAGTCTAGCAAACAAAGAGGATAATATAACTGAAATTAAATCACGCTATCTCCAAGCTTCAGGCATTATTTCAGAAAACAAAATAAACGGAAACCTTTTCAAGGAATATCTTAAGAAATTAAAAATTGAAAAAAACCAAAAGTCACAAATAAAATCGACAAAAGTGGACTTATTAAAAATTGATTCGAACACAGGTGAAATATATGAAGCGGGGAAAAGAACAGGTTCAATCTTATCAGATACAGAGCTAAAAATTATTAAGTTGATGAAGGAATCAAAAGATACTATCTGCACAAGAGATTCCGTGGCCCATGCGATTTGGGGTGAATCTCTAGAGGAAAAATACTCCGATTGGGCAATAGACAAGGCAATTTCAAGAATTAGAAAGAAGATTGGAGATAATAGGCACCCCAACAATTATATTTTAACAGTAAAGGGAAAAGGGTTTATCTCTCATATCTAAAATTACTTATAAGCATAAAAACTCCCCAAACATTAATTAATATGAGTTTATCATTAGCTTGGAACAAGATCCGTCACAATTAACAAAACCAAGATATGTTAATGCTCGAACTAGTACACCAACCCAAATACTGGAGGCGCTTGAGCGTGCCAATCCATCGTTCCCAGGCACAAAGTTACTAAAGTCATGGTATACAAGAGAAAGAGAAGGTTTAGAAATGCCACGATTCAAAGATTTATCGCTTATTTCACCATTACAGACAATTAATGGATATCAAGATATTCATTTCGCTGGATTATGCACAGTCAATGTTGGAGCAAATATCCAAAAATTTGACCACTCGATTGCTCTCAGAAAACATCCAGGAATTGAAGCATTACTTGATTTAGCCCAAATGTTTCACTGCGAAACATTACAATTACCTTCACATAATGAAAATCTGGGAAAACAAGATACACAAGATGAACAATCTCAAGCAATGCCAATACGCATTCAAGAAAATCCACATCAAAACCTTAATCCTGATATAAAAGAAGATAGAGATCTATATTTACGGCATATTTTTCTCGAATGTACAATGTGGCTATTCTCACTTGAGGGGTTTGCACCCGAAGATTATCTACAGGAGGCAGATAAATGGTTTAATCTTACCTTAATAACAGATAGGGAGCCTATCCTAAAACAATTAATAAAACTAACAGAAATATTAGCTGCAATTTATAATCAAATTTACAGAAAAGATCAAACATCAGAATACTCATATTCTCCTCCTGTATGTATAAATGCAATCGGAAACCCAAATACAGGTAAAACAGCTATGATCGCAGCGCTTACCCAAATAATACATTCTATCGGAGATTCAACAATACCTATTCAAGCTTTATCAACCGATTACTATGGAAATGATACCTCAATCCAGGAAGCACTAGTTACACAAAATCCAGATATGAGAATAGCTTATATACATAACCAAACAAGAGATAGAAGACAAAGATGTCCAGTCACAAATTTACCACCAATATTAGAAAAGGCACTTGTTGACAATTATCTAGGTAGAGATGTAGTCTTGTCACCCAAGGAAAGACTAGACCAACTGATCACTCAAGGACCTGTAATAAAAATGATTGATTCAGCAGGTTTTCTCCCAATTACAAGAAAAGAGGACGCATTATACTACCCGGCAGGATATGCTCCTCATACAATTTATACAAATCAATATGCATCAACAACCTTATATGTTCATATCGGTCACTCAAAAGGAACAGCAACAATAGCGACACTAGAAAAGATGAAAACATATTATAAAATCGTTGACGCAGCAAGAAAAATGGAACATGAAAGATTCGGTCCTGTTCTAGATGCAGAGTTCAGTCCAGATTCATTCCCAGGAAAAATGAGGTCAAGATTTACAAATCTAAGAGAGTTAAACATTTCAGATATTAAACCCTATGGAAATCCATTAGTAAACAGAGCAAATCCTCAATCATCTATTGTAGGAGATACCCTAATTAGAGTACTAAAAGACAGACCAATCGATTTTCGTTCTTATCCTCAACTTCTTGACCTCGCATTTGATATTTTAAATATAACTCGCGACACCCTACAGCATAAAGTACAAAGAGTAAAAGAAATTACTGAGTTTTTCTTAAAACACTTTGTCCGAGAATGCATTCATAGCAATGCAGAACTAACAAGCTTCCAAATTCCCATAGAAATAATTAGAAACATAGATTTCATAAAAAGACTGAGAGGATTACGAAATCCAATTACAGCACCAGATTTGAGTAGAATTGATGAAACACTCAATAGATTGATGCAAATTCATTAATAGCATATTTATCAGGAATAGGTCAGAATCCACCCCTAATGTAACTTATGCAATTTGCCTTACTCCTACACCAATATTCATAATAATTCCACATATATGAGGTCAGAATCAAATCCTTATCATATCAAGCCCCATTCCAGCCACCAACATATAATCAGCACAATTAATTAAATTTACTGAACCCCCAACATGTGTAAATTACACAAAATAACACAATCCGGCTTCAGAGATTTAGTAACAAAACAAGCACAATTAAGAATCAAAGGCGAACAGCTAAAAAAACTCATAGATGAGATCAAAGATGGAATCAATCAAACAGAAGATATTGAACTCAACGAAATAAAACGTGAGCTATCATACGTACAGGATGAACAACGCGAAATCGACTATATATTAAGAAATTCAGAAATCTCTCGAAATATTACAGAGAAAGGAAAAACCACAGCACAGTCAGCAATTGTTGGTTCTGTCGTACATGTGGAAAACCACAAATATAAGCACACAATCCAACTGGTTGAGTATTTCGAAACTGACCCACAAAAAGGCAAAATTTCAATAAATTCTCCTTTAGGCAAGGCGATTTTGACAAAGAAAGTAGGGGACAAGGCGATAGTTAACACCCCAAATGGAAAAATCGAATATACTATAAAAAGTATCTACTAAGGCTTTAATTAATAGTTAATTATAGCAAATGTGTGTATTTTTAAATCTAGTTCATGAGTCCTTTAGCGGATGCCTTTTCCTATGAGTTGTTTCTGCGTATCGATCAGAAGCATGCACATATCGAGTCGTAGTCTGCAAACTCTCATGACCAAGCAAAATTTGTATCGCAACAGGATTTGCACCATTTTCAGCAAGATACGTGGCAAAACCATGCCTTAAGCTATGTGCAGATAATGGCACAACAATACCAAGAATTCGGCGATATTCAGCAATTTTTTCCTGCAAGAAATTTGTAGATAATCTCTTACCAACAGTCCCATCCCGACCTCCACGATACGGAATAAAAACCGCCTCTCCACGTTTTTTGGATGCTGACAATAACGCATCAAGCCCTTGTTCGTCGCTAACAGAATAGGATAGGGGAGAGTCCCCTACTTTGTTTTGAGAATCTTCACTTAGGCCTTCGGCTGCAACATTTTCATCATCTTTTAATACAGAGTTTATATCCGATACACTTTGCGAATTATTAAATTCCTTGTCATCATGGTCTTTTGGAGCGTCCCCTCTGACCTTTAAATATTCATTAAGATAATTCGTAGCACGTGGAGTCAGATATACAAAACGTTCTTTTTTCCCTTTTCCCATAATAAAAATCTTACCGTCATTATTTATTTGCTCCATATTTAAGTTTATCAACTCAGAAATACGCATCCCGGTACTAAACAATAATTCCAACATTGCTCGATTTCTTGCTGCAACACGGTGATCTTTTTCATATTTACTTGGAAATTCTATTAGCGACACAAGTTCCTTCATTTCTGGAACCTGAACTTTTTTGCGCTCAGTCTTTATCAACTTAATCGCTTCCGGAGGAATAGGGACTGCAATGTCGAAATCAATACACCATTTCAAATACGATCTGAAAGCAGACAGCATTCTATTTACACTCCGGCTGCCAAGTCCGTTCTCGGATATGTTCCCAGTAGACCTAACCGAGATACCCAACGCCTCAGCTGCAGATATCTGGTCGTTTTTCAGTCGTTCCAGGACTGCCTGGTACGCATCAATATCATTTTCGTTCGTTTTAGACCCCTTAGAGCTCGTCATGCTGGTTAATGGCTTAGTGTCAGCATTTGTAGAGGTATTGGGAGCATCAGCCAAATTTTCATCACTTTTTTGTTTATCTCTGATTAACTTTTTTATGATTTCATTAAGTACTTGCTTGTCTTTTTCATGAATTTTTAAATGATCTCCATTACGTAAATATCCTTTATATAAAGTTAAACATCGCTTATCTACCATCTTATAATCAATATCATTATGCATGAAAAACCTTGCAATGATAGACAAATCACGACCATAACTATATACAGTTCTCTTACTATAATTATTATTCTGTAAATCCAAAAGAAATTCGTCTTGATTCGGTAGTTTATAGCATGACAGAAGCATTTTCGACTATTATTAATGTAAATTTGATCTAAAACACACTACATATATTATAAAATTTAATTGAAATAAGCACAAAAGTTCAACATATTTAATCATGATTTTTTTAAAAATAGAATATTTATACTCATTTTGTTAACAATCATCAACAAACCCTGCCACGAAGGCGTTTGTTCAACATCCCCTCCGGTAACTCATCGATTAGTGTACCAGTTTTAAGGCTAAAACAGCTACGTGGGCACCAGAATTCGCCTTTACAACAACCAAATTCAACAAATCCGTATATTTGACAAAAATTCATTAAATAATAAGAAATAAATAGGTGGAATTTCTGTTAAACAATTCATTAAATAACTATTAATTTTGAATAAAACATAGCAAATATAAGAAAAACAAAACACACAAAATTTGAGCTCCCCCCGAGTCTGCCTCACCACTTACCGAGTATAAGGGTGATTATACTCGGTTACCATCGAGTAGTAAAGCGTATATAGTCAACCATAGAGTATATCGGGAAACTACACGTGTCGTTATTGTTGCTATATAGGCAAAGTTCAATTATGTGGTAATTTTATCTTCATGTCTTACTCAGACTAACAACAAGTAGCAAAAGTAAGGCGTAAAATCATATTTTGCTATAATCCTCAAGTTATCCACATGGGCACATATGATATGTTACGTTAATTTCGTTTCTCAGTGGACAGGGCGTCATATTCCGTTAGCACTTGAGTTGTCGAAGTGATTGACAGCCACTGGTTCGCAAGATTTTTAATTCAAAAATTTATCTTGGTGTGATTTACCCGATAAACTATAGGGTGTATCTTGCCTTGGTGTATACTACGGGGTTGAATTATAAAACTATGGGATATGTTAAAACTATAGGCCACTTCACTTCTCCACCCCTACTCTGCATAAATAACCTGCAAAAACGCCATCACAGCAACAATAGCTTATATATTTATATATCCGAAACAAATCCAAGATAGGTATCTGGAATTTCATTAATTACTATTTAAAAGCTTTATATTTCACCCCTATTGTTAACATGTTTCTCACGACGTTTCACGACACAACATTATGAATCTAATAGGAAAATATAGGCAACAGCAAACGAAATATTGGAAAAGATAACGAAATAAAGTTCCACAAACCAAAAGATTACATGCTAATTATGAGGACATACACTTTCCAAACACAAGCCTAGCGACAAAACGATAAAAAAGGATGTTAACCCCAAAGATAGCCACCAATGCCCCAAGAAGAAGAAAAAAGCACAACAAGAACTCCTAGCGCTATCAAAACTGCATATTCAAAATATAACGCAGGATGCGAAAGTTTACGCAGATTGTGCATCACAATCCCAACACCGATATATACAATTGTAGTTGGTAAAAGTGGAAAAATAAGAGTCTCAATAGGCCAAACAAGAAGTACAACAAGGAGAACACAACATGCCCAGGAGATAACAATAGAATACCAAATCAGATTTTTTACTGACAGATTAAAACTCGATAGATGAATTAATACCGCCGCAAAAACAAAAATAAAAGAAATTGGAAATAACATATAAAAAGGCAAACCAATAGAAACAAAAGAATAAATTACAAAGAACACAGTACACAAAAGGATAATATAAGAAGAAGTCTGGGCTGCTTGTAATAACGGAATTTGCTTAGAGATTGAAACATTTAGAATGTTCGATGTAAGGAAAACCACTACAAATATGATAACTAAGACCAGAAGAAACAAACTAAAGAAAAGAACTTCATATATACGTTGGAATTGCTGGAAAAACATCAGGACAACGAAGAATATAGTAGAAAAGGCAAAAAGTGACGGTTGTATTAATGTTGTATAGTAAGATTTCGGATATACATTAAATCGAAAAGCCCAGATCTGTCCCACATACGCAATAACACCGGCAAGAACAGCCACGACAACAGAATCTGTGATCCCCCAATTTTCCGATCGCAAGTACTTAAGTATAACAACACCACATACGATAATTGCTGATAAAAAGAATATTCTTTGCCGCTTACCATCATCTTTTACTCCAAGATTCTTATTCGAGGTCCCTATTATGTTTCTTATCACTGGCAAACGTTGCCATATCGGGATCTTTATACCATCTGGGGTATGTGACGATCCGTCATCTTTTGATACCACTCCGTTACTTGTAGAAAAATTACGACCTCTTTGAACTTGAGGAACAATCCTTTCGTACTTATCATTTCTTTTTTTTAATAAATCTTTAACAAAACCCACAATCCACAAATTTTTAAATTAAGATTAACAAAAGATCAACATACTGTTAATTCACGATATTCAAAGTATTATACAACACAACTCAAACAGAGATATCAAAGCCGTTATCAATCACAACATAATCACGACCAAGATGCTCATAAGCCTTCCTGGTGGCAACTCTACCCCGCTTAGTTCGATTTAAAAGCCCTTTTTGCATCAAATACGGCTCATAAACCCCTGATATAGTCTCAACATCATCAGATACAGCAGCAGCAATCGTAGACAAGCCTACAGGGCCACCTTCAAATTTATCAATAATTACTTCAAGGATCTTCCTATCAAGATCATCTAAACCCAGTTTATCAACACCAAGCGTTTCCATGGCGTTAACAGCAGTAATTTCATCAATCTGGGCTTCCTCGCTTCTAGAGGTAAACGTTATTGTTGAGAAATCTCGTACCCGACGCAAAAGTCTTAACGCAATTCTACCTGTTCCCCTAGCCCTTTTAGCAATCTCCATTGCAGCAGTATCAAATAATCGTATCTTCATAATTTTACTTGCTCGAAGAACAATATCTCTAAGTTCCTCGTCTGTAAAATAATCTAAACGCTGGACCATACCAAAACGATCTCTGAGTGGCGAACTTATCATGCCAATTCTAGTCGTAGCACCAATTAATGTGAATTTTTCCAGAGATAATCGCAGAGATCTTGCTGATGGACCCTTCCCTACAATAATATCAAGTTTAAAATCTTCCATTGCGGGATATAGAACTTCCTCTATTGTATGATTTAATCTGTGAATTTCATCTATGAACAAAACGTCACCGTTATGTAAACTTGTCAGTATCGCCGCCAAGTCTCCTTGACGTTCTATAGCAGGGCCTGATGTTACGTGAATTTTCGAACCCATCTCGTTGGCAACAATGTTGGCATATGTTGTTTTGCCAAGACCAGGAGGACCATGAAAAAGAATATGATCAACACTTTCATGTCTTCTTTTCGCAGCACCAATCAACACGGAAAGTGATTCACATAAAGACTTCCTACCAATAACGTCTTTCAATGTTTTAGGTCGAATTCCGATAGTTGATTCTTTTACTTCACTGTTCTTTTTGATACTTGCAGCCTCATCATGCAACTTATTAGTTTGCTTTGAAACTTGAGTTTTTTTTGATTGTGAACTATTTGATGTAATCATAAGCTTTGAACATTTTACCACCAAGAAATAAATTTGCCATTTGGAAGAGGTATTTAAATATACTCAATAACTATTAAGAACTTTTTGATTGTAAGATTTTTCTCAACACCTGTTCAATATCGAGACCTTCGGAAATTAAACCTTCTCCTACTTTTAACATCTCTTTAATCTCATTATTCGTAAATCCAAGTTTACTTAGAGCCATAGATAAATACATGACATCATCACTTTCTTGTTTAGAATAAGACTTTTTAGTAGAAGGTTTTATATCGCCCCGATCAAGAACTTTATCGCGTAGCTCCAAAATCATCCTTTCTGCTGTTTTTTTCCCAATACCAGGAACAGTAACAATGCCGCTTATATCATCATTCATAATCATACTTGCAAGATCCCGATATGGAATTCTGCCTAATATTGCAGAAGCAATCTTTGGACCAACACCTGATACAGTTATTAGTAGTTCATAAAAATTCCTTTCTGATGAGGTTTTAAACCCAACAAGGCCTGAATCGTTTTCACGAAAATATTGACTGGTAAAAATCTCAATTTCACAATCAGGTTTTTTAACAATCTCTTCATAAAACATAGATTTAGAAGAAATTAAAACCTTGTACCCTACCCCTCCTTGAGAAAGTAATACAACATGATTTTCTCCAATTTCTGAAATTTTACCTTTTAAATAAGCAATCATATTAGACCTCGACCTATATTAAATTTAAAAAACGCAACAAACAACAACTCATGGCATTAATTTCTCAAGATTTATACTGCTAGAACAACAAATAGCAACAGCAAGAGCATCCGCAGCATCATCAGGTTTTGGTACATTGTCTAGACCCAAAATAGATGTCACCATATTTTGGACCTGCTGCTTGCTGGCACGACCATACCCACAAACAGCATCTTTTACTTGAAGTGGAGTAAACTCTTTTATATCAAGATCATTCATCTCCAATACAAGCATAATTACACCTCTACTCTCCCCAACATTTATTGCAGTCTTGGAATTTTTAAAGAAAAACAACGACTCTACCGCAGAATAATCAGGTTTATAATCTTTAATAATTGTGTGCAAATCCTTATATATAATTAGCAATCGTTCAGAAATACTTAGATCTTTTTGTGTCGAAATTACACCGAAATCCAGCATTTGCAAGTTATTTTGCTTGCTTTTGTCATCTTCTACAACACCCCAGCCGGTCGTCGCCAAACCAGGATCAATACCAAGAAATTTCACATAAAACCAATTAAAAGTTAAATCACTTGTAACTCCAAATTCACCGACCCCCCAAAAAAATAAAACGCAATCTTAAATTGATCAATCACTAACATTTGTCCAAACTGATTCAACATCATCATGTTCTTCTAGGGCATCAATCAACGTCTGAAGCTTTTCCAAGTCAGTTACTGATAAAGCTTGTTTGTTATCTGGAATTCGGACAATTTCAGCACTATCAATAATGAATTCAAGATTTGCAATACTGGTTCTAACTTTATATAAATCTTTAGCTGAAGTATAGACATCACATATTTTTATACCCCCAGGGGTATCATTGTCGGCGTCTTCGGAAACATCTTCTATTCCCTCCAAATCCATAAGTTTCATCATAACCTCATCTTTATCAACAGGAATCTCCTTATCATCTTCCCCAAATTTCTCAGCTTTTTGCAAAGTAGCACATTTCACATAAATACAACCTTTATCCTTAAATTGCCAAAGGACCGAATCCGCCTCTGCCAAATTACCACCATGATCTTCAAAAATCTTGCGAATTTCACTTACAGAACGATTTTTATTATCAGTGAAAACATCAACAATAATTGC
Organism: Candidatus Dojkabacteria bacterium; assembly: GCA_016929645.1. Classification (GTDB taxonomy): domain Bacteria; phylum Patescibacteriota; class Dojkabacteria; order SC72; family JAFGCJ01; genus JAFGIK01. The sequence continues at coordinate 14,650 of JAFGIK010000071.1, read as the reverse complement.
CGCTCCACCAGGACCATAACCTCCATACACAGCTCTTTCCATAACAATACCTCCATCTAAATCACCAGTTCCACGCTTAATTGCACGATCAATATTGTCGGCAGGCATATTAACAGCCTTGGCCTTATCAATTGCAAGTCTCAATGAAAAATTAGAATCAGGATCTCCCCCACCCTCACGAGCACAAACAGTTATAGTTTTTGCTAGTTTTGTAAAAATCTGACCTCTCTTTGCATCCAGTGCACCTTTCTTCCTCTTAATTGTTGACCACTTTGAATGTCCTGACATATAAACTTAAGTAAAAATTTATTTCTAAAATCAAAAAGCCTTGATAACTATTTATCTTTTCTTAGTTGAAATTCACCATGCACACGATTTTGGTTTCTCGATGAATTTGTTTGATTTGAAGAAGATTTTACCACAGGAATAGGTTTTCTTGAATCTCGTCTACCCTGGAAGCCCTTATATCTAGTATTTTGAGCCATAGGTACTTTGACACTACGTTTTTTATTTTCAACAACATTAGGTACCTTAGGGTTTGCCTGCGGATTATTTTTTCGACCTGAATCTTTTAGAGTTAATGGATCTGTTCCTTTCGGAATTGTTGAAATATTACCATGCTTACTGTATTCAAGGTTTGTCCAATTTAGAACCTTTTCTTCAACAATACTTCTAGCAACACCATACTTTTCTCGAGAAGCATTGATTACTCGCTGCTTATTCGATCCTGGAGTATAACGAATATCCATAGATCTAGCACTAAATGGAGCAGACATTCTCCCATTTATAGACATTTTGAGATAAAGTGAATATTTCTCAAGAGACACAAGATCCTCTGCATCGAAAGTCGGAGCAAATTCTTTTTCTAAAAATGCAGCATCATTAGGACCAACAACATACGAAGCAATGGTGCCAACATTACCAAAAATGGCTCTACGCACAGTCTCAGGAAGTTGATCAACATATTGATGAGTTAAATGCAATGCAAGATTATATTTTCTTGCCTCAGAAAGTATTTTGGCAAAAGAATCCGTAGCATAATTCTGGAATTCATCGACAAATAAAAAGAAATGACGCCTCTGTTCTTTTGGTATATCTACTCTCTCCATAGCTGTCGACTGAAGCCTTGTAACAATCATACCTCCAAGAAGCGCCCCACTTTCCTCTCCGAGCCTACCTTGAGATAAACTTACAAGTAAGATCTTGCCAGAATCCATTATTTCCCTAAGATCAATAGTTGATTTTTCCTGACCAACAATATTTCTAATCGTATTTGATGCAAGAAATCTTCCAACTTTATTTTGTATAGGTGCAACAGCCTCAGTTATTAAGCGATTATTCTGCTCCATAGATAAGAATTCTTCATTCCAAAATTTCAGCAAAACAGGATCTTTAACCTTACTTACTATCGAAGCTCTAAAATTTTTATCAATAAGCATACGCTGCACAGCCAGTAATGTCGTCCCCTGAACCTCAACACAAGTTAAAACAGCATTATGTAAAATATATTGCAATCTAGGACCCCAGGAATCACCAAAGTGTTTTTTGAAAACTTCTACAACTCCATCTGCAATAAGATCACGATGATCAGGATCTTTAGCCTCAAGCAGATTAAATCCTACAGGAAAAGACACATCACTAGGATCAAAATAAACGACATCATCAATACGACTAGAAGGAATATAGTTCAACAGATCATCAACCAAATCTCCATGTGGATCAATTATTCCTACGCCCTCGCCCGAAAGAATGTCCGAAATAATCATATTTTTAAAAAGTGTTGATTTTCCACTTCCTGTTTTACCAAGTAAGTACATATGAAGGCAGCGGTCATCGCGCAATATTCCAAAAGGAATATTGCGCCCACGATAATTTGTCTCAGCAAAAATAGCACCTTTATTTACAGGAAGATCCATTGGGGGTTCAGATTTTTTAGCTCTGCACCAACTTATATTCGGAGTTTCCACTGAAATATTTGGCAGATGATAAATCGATGCCAACTCTTCAATATTAACAATATCAGTTAAATCTGCACTTAAAAAACGAGTACTATACTCATTATAGATTTGAGACACACTTTTGTCTGAATTATCAGATTTAACAAAACTATTAAGATGTGCAGTTGTAAACTGCTTGAAAGAGGCAATCGAGTCGTTAAGCAGCTGATTGGCACGCTCAGGATCAGCAGCCTTGGAAATAATTCTGATACCAAGCTCAAATCCAACCTTTGTCATTTTTTCTGATATTTGTCGAAGTTCTTCTTCCTGGCCTGGAGAAAGTCTCACAGAAGGCTTGGATTCTGGTTTGCTTTGAGAAGTTGATGTTGAGGCGGAATTCATAAAAAAGCCAATCGAACCAACAATCATGCTTCCTGCCACCTTCATTGCTGTTTTAAAAATTCCATCATCACTTGCCGTAGGATCTTTACCATCTCTAATTGCTTCAATGTATTTTTTAGCAAACTCCTGCCAGGTATTTGCAACTGGCCTTGCCACTAGCTGTATCATAACTTGCTCACCATAATTCAAATCTGCAAGAGCACTTGTAATAGCAGCCAATGGATCTACTTCAAAATCTCTAAATGTCTTTATTGGAAATATAAAATCTTTCGATAGCTCAACAACTCCAGCAGAAACATATGGTCTATAAGCAGTTGGATCTGTCTCTGGTATTGGTTCATTAAAATAATCCTTAACTATATTAATTTCTGCATTTGGATATTGGGCATAGATTTGGTTTTCAACAAATTTCATTAAATATTTAGGAACAACGGCATAGAAATTAATTCCTGTTCCTTTGGTCGACACAATTTCAAAGCTTAAAAAATCCATTGACCTTTGTGCGTTTCTTAATATGCCATGAAGTGATGCGAACAGCTGTTCGGCCGCAAGTGGTGTTTTATCATTCTCTCTTGGCACAGCAATATGAAGGACCACTCCGTCTCTGAGTTCCTCATAAATAACTTCTTCCTCCTCCTTTTGGTTGAAAAAAAGCAGATATGCAATAATCGCCAAACCGGCGAGAAACATTATTGCTAAAACAATTTCTATTATATTCATAATTTCGAAAAAGACTCATTAATCTAATCATCGCTTCCGAGTACAACTATTATATCACCTGTTGTAATAAAATCGGGGCGCCCCTCAATAACTACAATGTCATGTTCCCAGAGAGATTTTATTTTCTCTATAGAGTAATAAAATTTTTCCTTATCAGTAGTATAGATAACTGTTTTTCCTATGTCATCTCCAGCATTATCAATTCGTATCACATCTCCACCCATGTGATCAATAAGTCTTGCATATCTAGAGCCAAGACCATCAACAGAAGTAGCATTGAAAACTTCAATCCTTGCCTGTTCTTTATCCATCTGAATATCTACAGATACATCAGTAAAAAGGTCATCAACAGCTGAGAGCGAAACGTAATTAACCATTTCTCCTTTTTCATTTACAACTTCTTGGAGCAAGTCGTCACTAAAAACAACTTTTTTCAGATTCTCATCTTTTATTGACTGAATTTTTTTTGCAAATTTATATAAATCAGCGGCACTCATATTACTTTGAATTCCAGATATTGCCGAAGCATTATTAGAAAGGCTAAAAACATTAATTTCATTAAATAGAGAATACCAATATTCAAACCATTTCTCCGACCATTCTTCATATGATCCGCTAACTTCTGAAGCGTCATCAATATCTGTGTTTTTACTTTCAAATCTAGAAACAAAATCCTTATCTACAATAACAACACCATCAAAAGAATATCCAATCAGCTCTTCAAGTTGATAAAAGGAGAATGATAATGAACGTCTTGGTGTTTCTAAATCTCCTACCATCATAAGATCCTTGATACGAACAAGATCAACATCACTACTACATTCCGTATATTCGTCATATTCGCTTATATACATATATAAACTCGAAGGAATTGTTATCAATGTTACGGAAGATGATTCAGGATCAAAATTTGCAATTAGAAAACCATCTATTGTACGAGGATAATCAAAACTTTCCTCGTATACGATCAACAAACTAAATGGTTTGGTAGAATCATATTTTGAATTTTTATCAGAATCCTTAAATCCTTGTACATCTATGTGAGAAACCTCAATATCATCAAGTTTTTTTATCCGCTCATAAAACGATTTTACTATTAGTAATACTATAAAGACAGCAGTAAAAATTGCAAAAACAGACAGAATTCTAGTAACACTAATAGGATTTTTTTTCTTTTCCAGTTTTTTATCGGAAACACGTTTGTTCTTCAATCGTTTGCTTGAAGAATTTTTTTTCTTACGTTTCTGGGAATTTTTCGATCCACCAAAATTCAACCAACTTTTCCAGGATCTCTGAGTCTCTTTTTTTCGTTTTTGAGACAATTTGCTTATTTTTTTCGACATATTATAAACGTCACTGGTATGTATATAGTTATTTAATACAGGACTAAATAACAAATTAGCTACCTATGTTACACTTCTGATACAATAATCAACAGATCAAACCTCTCCAGTAAATACATAGTTGATCTAAACCACACTCCTGAACGAATCAGTCATAATATACCATAAATCGAGACCACTTACGTACCACAAATGTGAGTATATTTATTACCCCGAATATTTACCGATAAAAAGGCGCATATTCATACACGGTCAAATACATACACATGATTTCTCACAAACCAATTCTAAATGAGTAATTAATTTTTGAGAATATTTATCATAATAATTTCCAAAGGAAACAGCCAGTACCACTGTATTCACGTCACTATAATAAATAATACAGGATACCTATTTTAGATAGGAGTGTTAGTAAGTCAAACCTCCAGTTTATAAAATATTATTAGGAAGTTCTAAATAATTCAAAGCAAAACTTTGAGGGAAAATCCGAGACAACCAATTCATCATTCATAAATTTTTCTACAAAAGTATAATCCCAAAAACAAAGCTTGACGCATTTAAGACAGATCCCAGAACCCCAACCTAATGATTCATCAACAATATTTTCATTCAATAAATATTTACTTTTGCCTAAATCTTCACCACCATAAAGCTCATCGCCAACAATTGGTAATCCGACAGCAGAAAGTTGACTTCGTATTTGATGGGTTCTTCCTGTTATTATTCGTATTTCAAGAAGCCAATATTCATTAGGGTCAAGACTTTTGATACATCGCACATAGCTTAAGCAATATCTGCCAATATCTCCATTATAAAAACCTTCTGGCTTAGAAGAAAATTCGAATTTCCTTCGGTTTTTAATATTCCTCCTGATATACCCTTCCAATTCGACTTCCTTGCTGCCAGGCATCAGATGTGCACCTTTCATAAAATCATTCGTTCTAGGGCCAACCACAGCCCAGTAAACCTTATTAGCCTTCTTAATATTTTCCTTATGAATTCTTGAAATACCTTCTCCACTAAATTGAGAAGCAAGAAAACTTAGCATTAGGTCATTTTTAGCTATAACCATAAGCCCCGAAACATCTTTATCCAGCCTAGAAACCAAACCCACTCGCCTAGGAACTGGAATTTTGTTTTCTTTGAAATAGTGCACAAGATAGTTTGCGATTGTATCAGAAAAATGTCCAGTTCCAGGATGCACTACAACGCCTGCCTGTTTGTTAATTATCATAAAATCATTGCATTCATATACAATATCAAGATCCCCTTTTTGAGAAGTAATAGCTGATTCGTCTCCTTCATCAGAAAACTTTAAAAGAGACGACTCACCAGCCAATTTCTTCTTGAATTCGTTAAAAATATTACTATCGACATTAACGATGTCACTGATTCTTAATCGAAAAGAAGGTTTTTTTACAATTTTCTTATTAACTAAAACTGCTTTTAATTCAAACAATCGGACAATTTGTGATCGCGATAAATCTCTAAAAGCAAGGGCTAGAAATTTGTCTATACGTACATCGACATATTTATCCGTTACAACATATCCACCTGCATCACAAAGTATTTCATTAATTAGGTTTTCATTTTTTTCGATCATTTTTTGTAAACAAAGAAATGAATAGATTTATAATAATTATAGCAATACCAACATCAATTAATACATCAGCAATATTAAACGTAGGAATTTTTATAAAAAAAGGTATTTTTATCCAATCAACAACCCCGTTCCATAAAAATCTCGAAATTACATTACCCAAACCTCCCGCAAGAACCAAAACAACTGAGTATGACTCAATGACAGTCATTTTTCGCACATTAGCAATAAATAAAATACCTAAAAATAATAATATAACAAAATTAAGAATAAGCCAGAACGTGTTACCAAATGAGGAAAAAAGGCTAAATGAAACACCATTATTTAGTTCAAAACTTCCGTAATTAAAGAAGAAAAACTTCGTAAAAATATCAACGATTAACAAGGGAAAAAATAACACAGCTATTTTCCCTCTGATATTTTTTTTATCGAAAAAAATATTACTCATTTGTACCATCGCTATTCGAATTTTTTTTCGATTTGCCACGAATCTGTTCAAGTCGATTGTTCATGTCATTAACTTTCACACGACGGGAAATTCCACTAAAATCTTTAAATGACATTGTAAATTTTCGATCATTTGAAGAATTTGCTAAATTTGGCTTTAAAGAAAGAGCTTCTCGACGAGTTCCCGAACGGAAGCTAGAGTTAGCAACATCAGCTGGTACCTTTCTGTTACCTTGTATAGATACAGCAGGAAACAATGCTCCATCAAAATCAGCAGAACCAGATGCCTGGGAATTGCGTTTAAAATTCATTAAAAATTTCTCAAGATAAGCCCCAATAACGATATAGACACCAATAGCGACAGAAAAAATATTAATGATTAAAAGAAATTGACTATTCTCTATCCCTGAGGTGTTTTGATCATAGAATAAAATTATTAGTGGAATAGCCAACACCAAAATAAGACTTCTAAGTAGTTGAAATATCGGCAATATTTTTGTGGGAATCATCTTATTAACAAAGTTGCGAGTCAACCCAATCACAGTCATTAACAATATCAAGGAAATGCCACTAATAAAATATGTTTCATTCTTGAATATTATTGCTCCATAAATCAGAATAAAAAACGATGCAAAGCTAACTTTATATTCAATTGATTTATGAAGCACAGCCATTGTATATCCAAGTACACGAGATGAAAGAAAACTGGAAATCAACAAGCCAAGGAAAACACCTTCAAGAAGAAAGCCTCCATCAGTAAAGCGGAAAAAAAGCCAAGGAAAACTTGCCATCCAGTAAACTTCCTCATTTATCTTTTCATAAGGAAGATAAAACCAACGAACTTCTGAAAATCTATCTGGATTATAAAAAATATAAAGAAATCGTGCAAAAAATAGAGAAATAAAAATTGATATGAAAAGAAAATCAAAAAGCTTAAAGCTGATAAATCGGTCAAAATCTGAAGAAAGAACATCATCTGGAGCTTTTAGCTTCCGTGATTCTTCAATAAAGCTTTTCCACATTATAAAAGTCACAGCAATAAAAAAAACAAGCCAATACACAATCTGAATTATTGGTGTGAATCCTGCATTTAAATTGTTCAATAAATTTGTAAACATACCAGATTTTATCATATTTCTTAATTCGCTATTCTTATAAATACTGAGCAAGTATTTATACAGGGCAAGTAGCAGCAGAGGAATTGATAAAAAGATAACTCTCCAGGATAAGTGAACAACCGCACCATATCACTCAGGCTATATTGTTATAACTTTTCGATTCTTTATTTATGATTGTTATTATTTTTGCCAATGTCTCCAGTAGAGTTAGTGTCAGTTTTATTAGTAGCATTAGAATTGTTTTTTTCGTTGTTGCTGTCTGAACCTTTTGAATTTTCATGATGTGAACTATTAGAAATCTCAGGCTTCTTGTCATTTGATTTTTCTGTTTTTTCCGAAGAACTTGAATCATTGTTCTTTGGAGAAGGCTTATTTTTCCCATTTTCTTCATTTTTTTCATTTTCTTCACTTTTGGACCCCAGATTCTTTGGTTTCTTATCTGCCTCAAAATTATCAGTATCTTCCTCAGATACAGATTCCTCTTTTCTACCCCTACCAGAAAGTTGCTTAACAAGATTTAATGGAACAGTGCCTACAAACTTTACAAAATCAGAGAAACTAACAAGAAAACCGCCTTTTTTCTCAGTCACTTGCTCCTGTTTTTCTACTTCATCTACACTAGAAGTATCTTTCTGAACAGACTCTTTTGATTTAGTTTCGGTCGAAATTGATGATTTATCTGATTTATCTGATGATTTATCTGAAACATCCGTAGACTTACCATGAGAACTCGACACATCCGCTGGTATATTAGAATGCTGATCATGCGATCCATGGGTATTGTGAACATTCACATTTGATTGTGATTGATTTTGTAACTTTTGAGCTTGAGAAGAAGGCTTTTCTACACTTGTTGATGGAGATGAACCTGTACCAGGATGATGCACGTTGTTATTAACATTTAAATTGCTAGCCACAGAGCTCATATTTGGAACTTCTACATTTTTACTGCTCTGTTGAGTAGCAGAAGATTGAACATGAGCAGATTGTGCTGAAACACCAGGCTTTATTGTAGGTTTTTCTACCTTGGCGATAGAAGATAAGTCCGCCTTACCGTTAACAACCAATGCCTCTTCCTGAGCCTTACTTGATAGAGATTTATATGATGATTGATAAGACTTTGAAGCATCAACATTTATAACATTTGCTCTTGATTTAGGTTTTCGAGAAGCGAACAAACTTGAAACTCGTTCCCCAACAATAACAAAGATTGATTTATCAACACCTTCCTTTTTCTTTTGTTCTCTTATTCGTTTCTTTATTAACTTTGGATCAAGTAACTCTTGAAGATTAACTTTTCTTTGAGGTGTTCCACAAAAAGGACACGTATTCCACTCCGGCTCAAGATAAACTTCACATTTTTTGCATTTGTAACGTAAATCTTTTCCACATTTTGGACAATAGATGAAATTTGGATAAACTTCCTGTCCACATCTTGGACAATCGCTTAAGCCTGCTGATTCAAAACTCAAATACCTTCTTTCAAGATCCAACCAATTATTCTCATCTTTTGTTGATTTTGGTCTCAAAATGATATAGATCAATAAGCCAAAAATATTGAAAACAAGAACTATAAGAAACCATAAAGCAACCCAAATCCTTGATTTATACCTTTCGGAGGCATCAAACCAAGCCCATACAGAAACAAAAAACCAAAATGCAATAAACACATAAACAAGGTACTTGCCAAGCATTGCAAAATCCAGCTTTTCAAGGAAGGATAAAAAGTTGAGAATGAAAGCCTCCATAAAAATTTTTATTTAAATTATTAATTATTAAGAATATTATAAATGTACATAAAATTGTACAAGATTTAAAGCGAATTCTCGGAACGCTTAAAATCCCTTATATATTCAAGAATATTACGTATATGTTATAAAAAATAACATAAAAGGTAATTATTTGGTAACTCTTGATACGTACTGCCTCGTATCTGTATTGACCTTGATCACTTCTCCAGATTTGATAAATAATGGTACATTGATTTCAATTCCAGTCTCAAGCTTAGCCTTTTTCATAGCATTTGTTGCCGTATCCCCTCGCACTCCGGGCTCTGTATACTCAATCTTAAGTTCCACTGATTTTGGTATCTCAATAGAAATAGGAGAATCCTCCAAAAACAAAATAACAACCTTCTCTCCTTCTTTTATGAAACCAAGATCTTCACCAATTGCATCACGAGATAATTGAAATTGTTCATATGTTTCATCATTCATAAAGTTTGCACTTTTATCATCAGAATACAAAAACTGAGCAGTAACTCTACTAGTGTCAACAGATTGTACTTTTTCATTGTTTTTATATGATTTCTCAGCAATACTACCAGTTTTAAGATTTCGGACTTTAAGTTTCGCAATACCCCCTCCTCTACCTTTAAATACATGCTCATACTTGATTACAGAGAATACCTCTCCTTCGTCACGAAATACTACCCCGTTCTTGAGGTCAGTGTTAGATAAAGTTGCCATTCTTGGTACAACTGACAAATTATTTAGACAGTTCGTGAATATATAAAAAATTGGAAAAAGATTCATGGGCAAGGAGGGAATCGAACCCTCACCCTATCAACTAGGACGGGATTTTGAGTCCCGCGTGTCTGCCAATTCCACCACTTGCCCAGATTTCCATATTTACAAACAAATATTCAACTAAGGTGAATATATCAAATTTTCTGACAATAGTGAATAATCCTAAAATAAATATTATTAAGTCATCATTTTATTACAGTCAAATGTTAAAAAAATTCCATCACCCAAAAACAAAATGATTAATATTTTTCTTAAAACTGCTTGGAAATGTAGAACAAAATTTAACAGTGAAAAAGCCCAGTGTGTCGACACTAATATATCATTCAGGACATTCAAAAAAACTTTGAGATCAGATCCAAACATATTATGCAACCCTAATCGTTGTTTCTTTTTTCAAGATTTCGAAAACTTCCAAGATCCTTTACGAAAGCAACTTCAAACTCACCAGTAGGACCATTTCTATGTTTTGCAATAATAATATCAGCCATACCTTTTCGTTCAGAATCTGAATTATACTGATCTTCTCTATGGATAAAAAGAACAACATCAGCATCCTGCTCAATACTACCGCTTTCTCGAAGATCACTTAGTTGAGGAATCTTTTCAGACCTGGATTCAACAGCACGGGAAAGCTGTGATAAAACAACAACAGGGATATTAAGCTCTCGAGCCATATTTTTCATAGCTGCTGAAATTTCTGATACCTCTTGAACCCTATTCTCTAGATTTCTTGAATGCATTAATTGGAGATAATCAACAATTACCATATCAAGACCTCTCTCCATATGAAGTCTTCTTGCCTTAGCACGTACTTCCAATACACTTTGACCAGGAATATCATCAAAATATATATCAGCCTCTGCAAGCTGTCCCATTGCATCAGCAATTCGCTCAAAGCCTTCTTCCTTAAGCTTACCCATTTTCATATCCCAAAAAGGTACACGGGCCTGCATTCCAAGAATTCTATCCATAAGCTGAGCATTAGACATTTCCAAAGAGAAAAAGGCTACCTTTTTCTTCTCTACAACAGCAGCATGACGAGCAATATCAAGAGCCAATGCTGATTTACCAACTGAAGGTCTAGCGGCTAAAATAATCATATCAGAAGGTTGAAATCCTCCAAGTATGGCATCAAGTAACTTAAAACCACTTGCAACTCCAGTTATCTTATCCTGCTTCCTATCAATAGATTCTGCACGTTCATAAGCATCTTTTAGTAGCTCCCGGATATGCTTAAAATTTTGCCTCAAACTATCCTGAGTAATTGAAAAAAGTTCCTGTTCGGACTCGTCAAGAATATTTGAAACTTCCTCATCTTCGTGATAGGCAATTTCGTTAATTTTTGCTGCAGCAGTTATTAAGCGTCTTCGAATACTAAGCTGCTTAACAATAAATGCGTATTCCTCAGCATGAGCAGCTGTTGGAACATTTTCAACAAGCTCTGCAAGATAAGTACGTCCGCCTATTCTTTTCAGCAAATTTTTGCTCTTCAGTTTGTCAGAAACAGTAACAATATCTACAGGGAGTCCTTGATCAAAGAGCTCAAAAGCACACATACAGATATCTCTATTATGAGGATCGTAAAAATGTTCAGGTCTTAAGAATTCAGCAACTTTAATTGTCGCTTCTTTATCAAGCAAAATAGCACCAAGGACAGATCGCTCTGCTTCTACATTACTTGGAGGTACTTTTTGAAATTGCAATGGATTCATTAAATTTTCATTAAGTAAAAAAATAACAAGCAGTATTAAAGAATTTCAAACAATTCGTTACAACAAATCCTCGGTAGCTACCCCAAATCCAAAAATTTGTTACTAAACCTGCTCCATAACGACGATTTTGTATTTTTGTTCTTCGCCTAAGGACTGTGGCATCAATTCCAACTTCTTTTCACGTTTTACTCCACTCTCACCCATCTCAGACAAAAACTCATCGACGGACTTTAAATCAGCAAAGTTCCCTTTCATCCCATCAAGTCTATAGCAAGAAGGAATCACAACAGCAGCATCAGCATCTTTTATTAATGATTCAACATTATCAAAGTCAGGAAACATTGCATTGTTTCCAACAGGCACAATAAGATAATCAATCCTGGGTAAATCACTAAAGTCATACGCAGACGCTAACTTATCAGAAAGACCCAAATAGCAAATATTCACATCATCTACACTAATAACACTATATCCGAGATCGTAGTACCGTACAAAAAACCCCGCTACCTCATATTCACCCGGTTCAAATATATTCACAATATCTTGCTTGGATTCAGCTCTGCTTTCAGATGGTAATATATTATCAAGCGCAGTCTTACTGTATAAAGACAGATCTTTCGAAAGTAAAATAGAATCTGAATCCAGACCATTTATTGATAATCCAACTTCGTCAGAATCATACGGATCAGTAACAATCGTAGAATTTCCATTTTTTATCTTAAAACAACTCATTCCATAATAATAAAGATTCATATTCTTGATTAACAAAATTTAAGATAATTTAATAAGATTAAAGATAACTAAGTAGTGATTTTACCCAAAATTACCAGATTAACCAACAGACAAAAAATGATAAACAAAAATCATAAATAACAAGGAAAACTTCATGATTCATAAACATAATTTACAGTATACTCTAACTCTACTCTGCCTCTTCTTCAACCTTAGGTTCAGCAACCACGACCAAACGCTGATTAGCTGTAAACAAAGGAGTACAAGTATATAAAGTCAATCTTGGCTCCTCTGTCTGATCTTCGACATAGGTATCAGTAGGCTCAACAACTTTAGTCTCAATGACAATATACTCATATCGTTTACCTTCCCAAAAAATAACAATCTCATCACCAACCTGAACTTTGTCCAGATGATAAAAAGTAAGATTATTTGGTGGCAGGTATTGAAATCTATGACCAGTAATAACTGTATTTCCGCCTTTATCTGGAGTGCTTGAATTAGGTCGTCTCCAGGCCCCCAACAACAAAGCATCTTCTGTTTGACCTTCCACAATATTTGCATCCAACCCAATCACAGGAATATATATTTTATTTCCTGTCGATGTGGCATCCACCTCGTCTCCATCATCGTTATCAATATTATTAGAAGAAAAATCTTGAGAATCATAGTCAAACGCACCCATATTTTTTTGAATCCAAAATGCAATATTGGGAAGAAACGGCATTAATATAAGAAAAAGGCTCAAAATAAACAAACCAAGAGAGACTACTCGAGTAATAATCTCCCGAACTCTAGAATTTTGAGTATCTCTAGCTATTTTCCCCTGCTTAGTCTTGTCTTTGTTGGGCATACTTTCAGAACTATCTCGCCCATCGGAGACATCAGATTTGGATGAGACATTAGATTTGGTCTTACTCTTGGCATCATCTCTATCAATCTCATCAATATCTGTTGATTTACCCTGTATAGTTTCCTTGTGTCCTGACCCAGCTTTTAAACTCTTAGAATTTTTAATGCCATATTTCTCCGGAACTATTAGTTTACTTCTATTTTTATTAGATTTTTTTGCTTTATCTGACTTTTTTGAAGATTTTCCTTTTGTTTCTTTTTGAACTGATGATTTCTCAACACTAGACGAATATTTTTTATTTTTAGACTTCTTATTAGAGGTTTTCGAACCCTCTCCATCTATCTTATCGCCTATAGAATTCTTGGATTTACGACTATCAACATCCTTTTTTATTGTTTTTATTATGTCCGATACTTTTTGAGATTGAGTCTTTGGGAAATCGAGATCCAAGGTATCAGATCCTTGATTTATCGGTACTGATTTTGATTTTTTATGATTTGTTTTATTTTTAGTCATACGACAATAATATCAGATATTTATTAACAATAAATGAACTCAGTTGATAATATAAGTAAATAACATTATTAAATGAAGAAAAACAGGAAATTTTAGTATATAGATAAATAATATACATATTATTATGTATATATTCATTAAAAGAAGAAGTTCAAAACAACCACATTGAATTATTTAAGTAATTCGAGTGAACGAACAAGATTCTCTTCAATTTCTTCCTTGAACTTATTTTTCACAATTTCCAGCTTTATTCGCTCCATACCAGAAACAACAGCCTGAATTTGAATGATGACCTTCGATACATCATCCCCGGTGGTTAACATAGCCTCGATACCTCTTATCTGCCCTTCAACTCTATGCAATCGCTCTTCTATTGTTGATTTACCTTTCTTAGGCATTCTAATCATAATTATTAAAAGTTATGTTGATTGTATTATATACCCCACGGGGTATATGTCAACAGCCTAACATATATCGAATAACTCAATCTTAAAATTAAGGCCTCAAAAGACTAATATTAAACCAAATCATGGAAAACCATCTAAAATAAGTTTTCACTCAAAATTAAAAGCATCATGAAAAATTAATCTAAAACTCGATCATTTATAATGATATTTTCAATAGCTTTCAAATAAAAAAGATGAAATAAATATCAAGCCCTTAATGTCCCAAGACATATGCAACAACCTCAGCAGGAGTCTTTAGATTAAGGCCTAAATGAGGTCTCATGTTGTTGTATACT
>JAFGIK010000070.1 GCA_016929645.1 Candidatus Dojkabacteria bacterium | reverse complement strand
TTAGATATTTTGCGCACATTCTCCTCAACAAGTCCTCCAAATTTCCAAGGTTCAGTTTCGGTCTTCCACCCCACTTTAAAAACCACAACAAAGGTAACCGCTTATTAAATAGCGTGTTACCTTTGTTTATTTTAGAAACTCTTTAGACTTTCTAACTATATTCTAATATAACGTTGCGAAAAGTTGAGTTTTTAATTAAAAATAGTTCACCCCCTCTTTTCGTTGTTAATTCCATTGCTTACAAGCGGTTTCAGAATTTCAATATATGGTGATTTTATCTCATTCCCAAATAATACCCGAATTTTATTATTCGTGTAATCCCGTAAATCGTATTCATTTGCGTATTGCAGAATAATATCGGTTTGTGCTGTGGTTGAGGTATTGGGTTTCCTTAATATTTCACGGAGCGTAAAAGAAATGGTTCTCTGTGCATTGATGCGTGATGCGTTTGACTGATGGTCACAGAAGTGTAACAATTCCAATTTTTTCGGTACTTGATTCCACTTTATAAGTCTCAATTCCCGTCCCTTTTTAAGAGCGACCTCTTTCTTATGCTCCATCATGTCTTTTTTGCGTACACGGAATAATTTAAACCACGGCTCAACCTCATTGCAAAATATTGCTCCTATAAACTCCGCATTAGTAAGCATATCAAGACTATCAAGGTCTATCCCGTACTTTTCTAATCGCTTATAGTTAAGCTGAACCTCAAATCGACCTACCCTCTCCACGGCAATGTTATTCTGAAGCCAGTACTGATAGATGTAATCCTTACCAGACTTAGTGATTTCTTCGGTCTTATCATAAACCCTTGCTGAAATGCCTGATTGAGTGCTTCCAATAGACCATGACAGCCAGTGATGTTCCTTTTTATTAAAAGCCGTTGGTAGAATTTTAATTGCATCGTTATTGCGTTGGACTGTCGGACTTTTAACAAATTTGTTGAGGTATGTATCGAATCTCATAATTTCCTGACCATCCAAAGCAATATCTATTCTCGCCATTCTTATAAAGGTCAGGCTAAAGGCTTGAATCACTTCACGGATTTTGTCTGGGTAGCCGATGGTGTATAATTGAGGGTTTGCCATCCGAACTGAAACCTCATTGAACCTATGTGTTCCATTATTTACTCCTGAAAATATGTCACATACCTCAACACCATCAACAAATACTCTATTCAGATTTCTGAAATTCGGATTTCTATGAGAACTGATTCTCTCAACAATGATTCTTTGATTGGTGTTGCTCCTATAGCTTATTTCAACAGGATTCTCCCATGAACATATAAATTCTAACCAGTCAACACTAATCGAATAAATGTTACGGTTTTCTGATACCTGATGTTGGATTGAATTATCTTCTAAAACTGTTGAGGTGGAATGATAATTGAAATTTGATTGCCCTGAAAGCACAGGAAATGAGAAACCATTGCTATAGGTTGATTTATTTCCGTATCTGGGTGACTTTTTTTCAAAATTTTTCGTATTTATCTCTATACGCTTCATCGGTGTAAGTGTTAAATAAAGTAATTTTTATGCCCCTCATTTTTTAAAAGAATGAGGGGTTTGGCTTTTATAAATAGTAGCTAACACCAAAAAATTGGTCATGCAACTTCACAAAATCACATTTTCACCGTTGGATTTTTATTTCTGGAAATTTTTCGTGTCGGAGGTACGTTTGCAGATTCTAACCCTTCAGGTTTCTTCGATGGATTACTCCTGTAGCACCCCGTATGCAGGATGAGTACCTTATTATTAAACGAAAAAGTTGAAATTGGATACGAAGATTAAAGGTTGAGATGGTGTCCCACTGGGTAGATTGGGGGGAGGTTAAAATATAGTTATAGTACCTATAAACCATATTTATAGTACACATAAAACGGGTTGTATTTTTAAGAAAAATAATCGAATTGAATTGCCTATTTTTACTGAAATAAGAATTAATTAGTAATTACCGGATCATTGAACGCCACTTCGTGGCATTCAATGACCCTCTTTAATGAATTCAAGTCCCAATGACAACCCAGCAGTATATTGAAATCTTAAAAACCCGCTTCAAATCAGGTATTTCACGGGAACATAGTTACCGTGGCGACCTTGAAACCCTTATACGGAATCTTGTGACAGGGGTTGAAATCACCAACGAACCCGCTAACGTTACTGATTGCGGTAACCCTGATTATGTTATTACCAAAGGAAAAATTCCGATTGGATATATTGAAGCCAAAGACATCGGGAAAGACCTCAACGGGAAACAATACAAAGAACAATTTTCCCGCTACAAAAAAGCACTCGACAATCTTATTATTACCGATTACACATGGTTTCAATTTTATCAACACGGTGAGTTGGTTCATGACATAAGAATTGCAGACATAGAAGGGAGCAAAATCAAACCGATTCCCGAGAACATAGAACACTTTGAGAACCTGATTCGGGACTTTTGTTCCTTCATTAGTCAGACCATCAAATCACCCAAAAAACTGGCTGAAATGATGGCAGCAAAGGCAAGACTGTTACAAAATATTCTGGAAGCCGCTATTACTTCCGATGAGGAATCCCAAGAAAACACTTCGCTAAAGAATCATTTCGACACATTTAAAAAAATACTAATACATGATTTAAACCCAAGTGAATTTTCAGATATATATGCTCAAACACTGGCTTACGGGATGTTTGCTGCCCGTTTGCATGATACAAGTCTGGATGATTTCAGTCGGCAGGAAGCAGCCGAATTAATACCACAATCAAATCCATTCTTACGGAAACTATTCCAATATATTGCAGGATATGATATTGATGAGCGCATTAAATCAACCGTTAACAACCTTGCGGATGTTTTTCGTGCCACGAACGTTGATGCGATGCTGCATAACTTTGGCAAGAGTACCCAAACGGAAGACCCGATTATTCATTTCTATGAAACCTTCTTAGCTGAATACGACCCAACGTTGCGTAAGGCTCGTGGTGTATGGTACACGCCTCAACCCATTGTTAATTTCATAGTCCGTGCCGTTGATGATATTTTAAAAACTGAGTTTGAACTGCCCCAAGGTCTGGCAGATGTTTCGAAAACCCAGATTAAAGTTGAGGTACAGGGTAAGAAAGCAATTAAGGAAGTTCATCGGGTACAAATCTTAGACCCAGCCACAGGAACGGCAACTTTTCTTGCTGAAACAATTAGACAGATTTATAAAAAATTTGAAGGACAACAGGGAGTATGGAGCAATTACGTTGAAAATCATCTCCTGCCCCGCCTCAACGGTTTTGAGTTGCTTATGGCAAGTTATGCTATGGCTCATTTGAAGTTGGATTTACTGCTACGAGAGACAGGATATAAACCAACTACTAATCAACGATTCAAAGTCTTCTTAACAAATAGTCTTGAAGAATACCACCCTGATACTGGCACTTTGTTTGCCAACTGGCTGAGTATTGAAGCAAATGAAGCCAATCAAATAAAAAGAGATACTCCTGTAATGTGTGTTATCGGAAATCCACCTTATGCTGTTAGCAGCACAAACAAAGGAGAATGGATTCAAATGTTAATCGGGGATTACAAGAAAGATTTGAATGAACGCAAAATCAACTTGGATGATGACTATATTAAATTCATTCGATATGGACAGTACTATATTGATAAAAATGGTAGTGGTATATTGGCTTATATCTCAAACAATAGTTTTATAGACGGAATTACACACCGACAAATGCGTAAACACCTATTGAAAAGTTTCGATAAAATTTACATAATAGATTTACATGGAAGTGCTAAGAAAAATGAAACAGCAATGGACGGAAGTAAAGACGAAAACGTTTTTGATATTCAACAGGGTGTAAGCATAAATCTATTTATTAAAAATTGCGGCAAAAAGAATCAAAAGGACAGTGAAGTATTTCATTTTGAATTATCTGGTTTAAGAGAGTACAAATATCAAACATTACTTGACAGCAATTTGAATTCAATTAAGTGGAATCAGTTGGTGCTTAAAGAGCCATATTACTTTTTTGTTCCAAAAAATTTCAACTCTGAGAGTGGATATTTAAAAGGATTCAAGCTATCAGAGCTAATACCTATCTATAATAACGGACTTCAAACTGATAGAGACAATTTATTTATTGATTTTAATAAAGATACACTTCATGAAAGAATGGTTCAGCTTTTCAGCAAATCATTTGGTGAGGATTTTGTTAATCAGTACAGAGTTAAAGATTCAAGTAGCTATAAATTATTAAATGTAATTGAGTCAAATAAGTTCGACCCTGACTCCATTATAAATGTTTTATATCGCCCTTTTGATTTCAGATATATTTATTATGACCCAAAAGTAACAAGTCGCCCTGCACAAAAAGTTTTGAAGCATATAAAGGGTGATAATTTGGCATTTATTATTTCAAGACAACAAAGCACATTTGACTTTCAACATATTTTAATAACTAACACTATTACTGAAAGATGTTCAATATCACTCCAAACAAAGGAAACTGGCTATGTTTTCCCTCTTTATCTATATAACGAAACTAATGGTCAAGAGTCATTTGGAGAAGCCAAAGAGAGAACTCCCAACCTCAATGGTGTACTTGTAAGTCAAATATCAAAACTATTAGGATTAGTTTTTACAAATGAAAAAGAAGCAGCACAAGATACTTTTGCTCCAATTGACTTATTTGATTATATCTATGCCGTGCTGAATTCAAAAGCATATAGAACAAAATACAAAGAATTTTGTAAAATTGATTTCCCCCGAGTACCTTACCCAAAAGACCCAGTTACATTTTGGAAACTGGTGAAATTAGGTGAAGAATTACGTAAAATCCATTTAATGGAATCCCCCAATACTGAGCGATACATCACCCAATATCCTGTCGATGGTGACAATATTGTTAGTAAGATTACTGCTGTGCCCGGGAATGATCCGCACTTACGTGCGGATATTCTTCGGGCATATATTAACGAAACTCAGTATTTTGATAACGTTCCTGAATTAGCTTGGAACTTTTACATTGGGGGTTACCAACCTGCTCAAAAATGGTTAAAGGACAGGAAAGGAAGGAAACTGGAATATGATGATATTTTGCATTACCAGAAAATTATCGTAGCTCTGACAGAAACTGATAGACTGATGAGGGAAATCGACAAGGTTGAGTTTATGTAATTCTCATTTAGTTCTCACTATTGATAAATTCAGTCAGGTTGCTGTGTTTAATCCTCATCTGTCCATTTATACGGATAACCTTAATCCTTCCCTCATTGATAAGTTTGTAGATGGTAGGGCGACTAAAAGATAGCATTTCAGCGACCTCATTGATGGAGTAGTACTTGTAGCTCAGAAGATATTTTGTTATGCTTTCCTCAACATCATATATCTTTCGGGTACTTACAATAGTGGCAACTTCTGCGAACTCAGAATTCGTCACCGACACTTCAACCTCATCTCGAAAAATACCTTTGCTATAAAGAAATTGATGCAGTTCTTCGGAACTTCCAAACGACAAATCCAACGGAATAAATTTGTAATCGGGATGACTTGTGACAATATTGAAATATTCGAGAAATTGGATTGCTCTCATACTGTATAGAAATCGCATTTCTATTCCATGCTTGGGATGAACTCTATCGGGAAATGTTACTGCCATGTTATTGAGTTTTACCGAATGTTTTTGACCATAATTCCATTGCATTAACCCGTGAGCGGTCTGTAACGGCTATGTATTTACTAAAGGAACGAAAGTCTACATGACCAGTCATTGACATGATTACTTCGGGTCTTGCTCCGTTAATGAGGTTCTGGGTGATGAAGAATCGTCTGCCGTGGTGGCTACTCATAATTTCATACTTCTTCAAATCCTCTGGGAACTCTTTATTCCCTCGGTAACTGGTCTTGACAAAGGATTGATTAATCCCTACAAGTTCGCAAAGTTCCTTAATGTAGTCATTGTATTTTTGGTTACTGATGGCGATGGTTGAGGTATCGTAATTACAAGCTGATAGGATTTCTTTAGAGTTATCGTTTAACGGGATTTGGAGTTTCTGACGTGTTTTGGTGCTGTTCATAAAAATAGTGTTGTCACGGACATGGTTTTTTCGGATTTTGATAACATCTGAGTACCTCAACCCTGTGGCACACTGAAGAACAAACAACTGTCTCACCTTCTCAAGTCTCTCATTATCCACCTTGGCTAAGAGCAATTTATATTCTTCTGGCTCAAGTGTAACCAGAGCAGGAACGGGTTTGCTTCGTATCTTAAATTTTTTGTATGACATATTAACTGGCAATCCTCTGTCTTGCTGACCATTTAAGAAGACTCTGAGGGTTTGAAGATTCTTTAAGATGGTGCTGTCTGCAAATGGAATCTTTTCAACCTCATCGCTATCCTTTGCTTTCCTTGCAATTTTGAGTTTGGAAAGGTAATTCTCGAACTTCTCAAAAAAGGTCAAGTCAATTTCACTCAGAATAATTTTGCTGCCACGTTCTTTTTCGAACCCCAATAGATGTGTTTTAAGCGTTTTGAAATCTTTAATACCGTTACGGGTCATGGACATATTTTTAACCTTGAGAAACTCGTCATAGATATCAAAAAAGCTGAGTGTAACGGGTGCTGTCTTGTCGGAATATCGTTGTTTTATTTCGGACAACTGGTATTTGCCCCTCTGGGAGAGTTCGGCAATGATTTCCATGACCAAATCTTTTTGAGCCAGTAACATCTGATTGACTTTGTAATAGTCTTTGGATTTGCCACGTATAATTGACTGGCTCTTTGCGCTCCAACTATCTGCATTGACCTTGATGCTGGTCGGAATCCGAACGGTCTTCTTCTTTTCACCCTTGTTCGATACACTAACCTCAACATACACGGTGCAATCACCTGCCTTATTTGCCTTAGTGGCTTCAATCATTAGTCTTGTGTTCATATCTAACTATATTCTAACTTAGTATATGTAAATATACGTAAAATATTTGAATATGTTTCTAATTAAGACTATTATTCAGGTGGTTAGAAAGGTTCAGATTGCTGGGTGAGAATACGGTCATATATCCATGACTCCGGTATATAGGATTAAAGGCTCCCCACTGAAACCATCTTATCAATAATTCATGGAAATCATCACTGG
>JAFGIK010000069.1 GCA_016929645.1 Candidatus Dojkabacteria bacterium | reverse complement strand
TTATTCAAAATAAAACTATCCTTTAGGCTAACAATATTGAATAAACTTGTTGCATAATCATGTGGATAATAATACTTCTTTAAAACAGTCTCTCCCTTACTATTGGTCGTTGATTCTCTGCTCAGTTGTGCATGCGTTGCATTATCGTAATAATATGTAGTTACTGTACTTAGTTCATTACCTGAATCGTCATAATTAGCAGTCGTTGTATAGCTTGGCTTATCCCATACAGACAGTATGGAATAACTGACAACATCATAAAACTTTAAATCAAAAAGTGGTGGATCTCCATCAGGATAATGAGGTTTTTCATCAATCCTGTTAATGATTGCCATGCATTTGTATTCGGTTTTATTGCGAGAATCTTCTCTGTCATAATGATAATTGGTTTGCTTAACCTTCTTAAACTGTCCTGTCTCACTTTTTCTGAAGATCAATTCAGCTGATTTAGTTCCTGAGTACCAACAACGGTCATTATAGGGAAGAGGATAGATGGGGCCTCCACTCGTATTAAACACAGTTCCTGGACTGTCAAAAACCACATCAAAACTATGTTGCTCTCCTCCAGCTTCAAAGTTTTCGCCATACGAAATAGAAATAGTAGGATATACAATTGAATTCTGATTTCCAGAAAACATCGAAAGTAGTGAATTTGAAACCAATGTGCCACTCATGCAAGTTGCAGGTATCTGGATAACGCCGTCTCCGGCTCTATAACAATTTATCCATTTGTTATGGGTATAAAAATACTCAGGAATTCCTTGTGAAAGTCCATAGCTGATTCCTGTATTTAAATATGTATTGTAAAAGTATCTTTTAATCGTAGGTTCAGCATCAGCACTTGCATATGAACTTATTCGTTTTACACGGCAGCCTCCAACCTCTTTTGTACCATCGTGTTGAGGCTCATAATCAATAAGTGAATATCCACCTGTTGGATAATCAATTCTGCAAAGTGTACCATATTTTGAAAACTGGCCGTCAGGTTCACGATTGGCTGTAATAACAGGGAATAATCCCGAATAATATGACGGGACTTCTCCCTGGGGTATAAGATCATAATTCGATTTTCCGTTGTAATATCCCCAATGATCTTGAGACAAAGAAAGTCTTGTTGGTAAAGAAATCATGTTATTATAATCAAAACCATAATTTTCCAAAATTGAGCCATTCTTATCTCTAATTTTCAAGTACTTCAAAAAAAGTCTTGTTTTCATATCTGAAGTAATTGTCTGAACAAAGTTGGGTGGCCGCATTGTGCTATTTAGCATTTGGTACCCAAATTCAATATTTTTAATAGTCTCATTCCTTTGATTCTTTATAATGATTGAATCAAGTTTCATTCCTCCAGGGTAATCTGACCTCTGTCCTGATTTCCTAAATATAATTCTTCCACAATAGTTTGACGTGATTGAATCCAAATAGATAATCTGATGATTTATGCTGTTTATGGAAATACCCGAACCGTGTGGACAATCCGTTCCATTACAATAAGTAGATGGATTATTAAATCCTATGTTCCTTGTTATATATTGATTAACTCCCGTTTTAACAGAAGTAAAGATAGGTGCCATATAGTGAAACTTAATTTCATCGCCTGTAGGATGTATAATAGAACTTAGAAACCATGTCGAGGTATAGGATACCGAATACTCTTTGATCATTGTTGTCGTTATTTCTTTACTCGAAAAGGTATATTTATTACCATCAGGTGCAGTAATAACAAAATGATCAACTGCTTTGGATGTTGGTGCAAGCTTAATTACATCAATTTTTAGATTCTGAAAAGGAATGGTATATACCGTGCTTAAATCGGCACTTAAGAAAAAACGCCCACTATAATTACCGAAATTGAAAGAATAAATATCAGGTTCAAGGTCATATCCCTCAGTAAGGGACAAAAAATCCAGCAAGTTGTATTGATTTTCAAGTCCTTCCGGCACCTCTTTTCTCCCCCCTCTCTGAAAATCTTGTTGCCCCCTAACTGTTGTGGTAATCAAACCTCCTGCCTCAAGATTCCAGTCGTACCCTACCCATGAAGATACTTTATCCACAATCAGTCCATTTGTATTATAGTTCAAGGTTAACTTTAGATTTAAATACGATGTTTCAAACGTATATAATGAGATACCATATTGCATAGCTCCTGTATGCAGCCCAATGGAGAAATTTCCAAAAATTCCTATTTGCGCAGCATCGGGTGATGGCGGAACAATTTCCTGAGTTGTCATTTGACCATTAATTGTACCAACTTGAAAAATAAGCAGTATTACAATTGATGATGAGATAAATTGGTGTAAAGATTTCATAAAAGAGTTTTTCTTTCGAATTAAAAAGGGCTGAAAGTATCTTTTCAAGGAGACGAAATACATATTAATGCATAAAAGACTCTTCCTTGCAAAGTTTTTACAGTACCTGACAATAATAATACTGGAAGATTATACATCTTATCGTGTAATTCCTATGTTTGGATTAACTCCTTTGATTGGCTATTGCGTCTTTCTTGTGAGTGCAGCCATTTGTTTCTGCAGTTCTTCAATAGTAACTTGTTGCTCCTTTATGGCCTCGATAAGAATGGGGATAAGTGCAATGTAGTTCACACTCAAGTAACCATTATCTTCCATTTTCACAATCTCAGGATAAACTTTCTGTATCTCCTGTGCCGAAATTCCTATATGATCCTTCGTATACAACGGATCTTTAAGTTCGGTTTCGGTCATGCTCACCTTACCTGTATCGGTTGCTTCCTTTGAAAAAGCATTTAATTCCAAGGGATTCTTCATCTTGTATTTTATAGCCTGCAATTGTTGTATTTTAGCCAGGTTACTCCCTTCAAGGTGCACTACATCTTTCTTTAGATTGATATCAGAATTGGTAAAAACACCATTTACGTTCAAATCATTTTCAATATAAACATTCCCTCTGAAATATCCCGCATATATACTTGGAAAAGTTGGAACAGGCTTACCAGGAGTTGTTGCGCAAATTGCCGCGCCATTATTGCTACCCAGTAATTCAGCAAGCATAGATACATTAAAACCACTTCTTGCATTACCAGCTTGAGCTCTTACACCAACACCTTGCCCACTAGTTAAAGGAGTTGAACCCCTATAAGCACTTGCAAAAACAGCTATATTTACTTCACCTGCACTACTTCCTTGAGGGAAGTGTGAGAAAAGCCCATAAATATATGTGTAAGCTGGCAATGGGGTATAGAGTCTTAGCGTCTTAGAATTATTAGAAGTACTATTGTTATGAAATGTGACTCTGGAATCGGGAAATCCATCGCCCAATACCGATAATTTACTATTAGGTGCAGTTGCATTTATGCCAACATTGTTATTTGGAGCATAAACTTTCAATTGAGCAAATATGTTTTCATTAATAATTGAAAAACAACACAAAAATGTCAAAAGTGTAAAAATCTTTTTCATGTTATACTAGT
>JAFGIK010000068.1 GCA_016929645.1 Candidatus Dojkabacteria bacterium | reverse complement strand
GCAATACTGGAATATCTGTTGGAAACTCAAGAAATAGATCATAATATTTTTACAGATTATGAGAAAATACTTGATGAGATTTCAAGAATGCTGTTTGGATTAATTAAGAATCTCTAAATCCATTCCCTTTATTTTTTCTGAGCGAGTGCCATCCTTCGCTTAAGCTTCGGATGCCGATGCGAGAGCAATCGCGAACACTCTCATCTCTTTTTCCTCAAGACTCACTCTCACACTCACACTTCTTTTAATTCTTTCTTAATTAATACTCATATTAAATTTCTTTGCATAAATTAGCTTTTGCATCGCTGCAATTATTATTCTTTAGTGCTAACTAAAACTTATGATCATGTTTGATTTCCAAAAACTTGATGTGTATCAGAAGGCAAAAGCATTTTGTATTCTGATACAAAAACTGATTTCCTATGGAAATTTTGACCGCACCACAAATGATCAGCTACGAAGAGCTTCGTTTAGTATCATGCTGAATATTGCAGAAGGCTCTTCAAGATTCAGTAATAAGGACAGAAAGAACTTTATGGTAGTTGCCAGAGGAAGTGCTTTCGAATGTGCCGCAATTATTGAATATCTTCTTGAAGTCTCTGAAATTAATAAGGATTCCTATGACAATTACTTGAATTGTCTGGAAGAAATTTCTAAAATGCTTTATGGCCTTATTTGTGGGTTAGATAAGTAATTGTGCTATTGAAAGCAAGCTCACTCTTCTCTTCTTCCTTAAAACACGCTCACACATTCATGCTCTTTGACAGAGGATTGCAACTTTTAAATTCTGAAAATCAGTTTTTTTGTCAGAGTTGAAACCAGTAATCTTTGTTTGAGATCAGACGATCTAACTCCAGTGCGTGTATATCCCTCTCAGTATCAGAAGTCTTCAGGGTTTTACCTATCTTCAGAATGCAAAAGCCGAAAGCATTGACAACATTTAGCCGGGTATTTACTAAAAATATAGGATAAATAATAACAGTAATTTACAACCGGTTGGAGATGGTCAAATTGCTCTGGCGAAATGTGGACAAGGTCACTGGCTATTCCATTATATATCAGAATTATTCCAATAATAGAACATTATTTTTTAACTTATTTTCTAAATTTAGATAATTTTCAAATTAACTGGATCATTAATTTAAGGCAATCATAATGGAAACAAACTCACCACCTGCTGAAAAGCAATGCATTGAGATCAGATTCAGTCTGATATACTCGATATTTATTATAGTTCTATCGGTCCTCATGGCATATATTGGATATATTGCGAAAAATGAGGATATAGCATTTAAGTACATTATGTACGGTTTATCATTATTGACCTTAATACAAGGGATCTATGCAATTTTTGGAGGGAAATACATAAAATTGGATCCTGATGAAAAGAAGCTTAAGATTTACGGCCTTTTTGGAATTGCGGATAGGTACATTAGGTTTGATGAACTTGCATTTGAAGGAAAAGACCTTTACAGAAAAATCAATGGCAAGCGAAAATATATTAACCTCATGCGTTTTCATTGTAACAGGGAGGATTTTGATAAGTTTATTGATTTTGTAAATACACATTTCTAGATGCAAATCCCGTTTGGAGATAATCTTCCCTTTAATTTTTCAATGAGCCATAGAATCCTTTAATATAATATCTGTTTTTAAAAAAACTGCATAGAGGCAGGAATTGTTGACAACAGAAAGCTACCAGGAGGGTTGCAACTTTCGTCCGTTGGGGGTACAGAGTCCTCCGAATCCGCCAACTGGCGGATAAGGAGGACTGAAAAAGAGCGAGTGTGAGTGCGAGACGAGAAGAGGAGCGACGAAGTTCCTAGTATCGGAAGCGAGCACACTCGCTCTGTTGCAACTCTGAATTCTGAAATTTTAAGGACCTTAGTCTTTCAAACAGCTTATTGGAACTACCAGAATACCATCCGGCCGTCTGTATGCAACCTGACCGCCAGTGATAATCAGAAGAAAAGATGGTTGGTTCATCTTTTCAGAATCAACCTTTTGACTGAGTTTAATCAGGTTGACAGCAGCTTCTTCAATCTGTTTGTTCCCAAGTTTTACTTCAACAGGAGCCCACCGACCGTCATTAAGTTTAATTATCAGGTCGGATTCAAGTTCTGATTTATCCCGATAATGAAATACTCCTCCATCAATAGCCTGTGAATATACTCGCAGATCACGAGTGCATAATGATTCAAATAAAAAGCCAAATGTCTCAAAATCATGCAAGATACCTGATGCATTTGTTCTCAGAGCAGCTGTTGCAATTGAGGGATCAACAAATTGACGTTTGTTTGCTGTCCGGATGGCCGTTTTTGAACGAAGTGAAGGTTGCCAGGCAGGAACATCTTCAATAACAAATATTCTACGAAGTGCAGTAAGATACGAGTTTAAAGTCTTGTCTGATATAGAAGCCTTATTAACTTGCATATCATCCATTATTGTTTTAGATGTAGCCAGAGTAGAAATATTTCGAGCTAATGATTGTAGCAATAAACGAACTCTTTCAGGGTCCTTTTGGACATCATCAACAATGTGAATGTCTAAATTAATTACTGCATCAACATAGTTCATCGCTATTTGAGGCGACTGTTTGCCAGCCATTACAGCAGCTGGCCATCCTCCTCTGCATACAGAATGTGCTATCTGCTCTATGGTCAATGTACTTTTTGCAGCAATATCAGTATTTCCTTCAAAAAGATCTTTAATGGACACTTTACCATTTGATTCATTAGATTCAAAAAGGCTCATAGGTCGCATAAGAATACGGGCAATCCTGCCGGTACCCGAATGAGCTATTTCGCTGTCACTTGGGGTAGCTGATCCTGTAAGGATAAATTGCCCCATCAGACCTCGTTTATCAACAGCAAATCGTACAGCATCCCAAATTACAGGAGCCATTTGCCATTCATCTAAAAGCAATGGAGGTTCTCCTTCAAGTAGAAGTGATGGTTTAGTATCTGCCATTGCCAAATAACCAGGTCCCTCATCAGGGTCTTGAAGAAATACGACACTGTTTGCTATTTGTAATGAAGATTGTGTTTTGCCGCACCATTTTGCACCCTCCACAAGAACAGCGCCTGTCGATTCAAGCAAGTTTCTAAGTTGCTTGTCACTAATACGAGATATGTAATTCTTAGTTTTCAATCATCTGCTATGCATCACAAAGATAATGATTTTAAATAAATTTATTTCGGCGATCCGTATTTTGGCTAGATCTTATTCCGTGTTTTGGCTAGATTTCATTCCGTATTTTGGCGGCATAAGCTTTAAGAATAAATTGAATAAATTGATTTTGAATGTACACATCTGATATAGTTTCAAGGGAATGGATAGGTTGCAACTTTTGTCCGTTCGGGGTACAGAAAAAGAGTGAGAGTGAGAGCGAGTGCGAGCACACTCGTTTCTTTTTCCTCAAGACTCACACTCACACTCACACTTTCTGACAGGGGGTTGTAACTTTCCATTCTTTAAAAAAAAATTTTCGGCAAAGATACTTGTAGGGATTTTCCTTTTAGTTTTGCCATAAGACTTCCTGTAATATTCCTGGAGTTTTTCCGGCATTGGAACTTCTTTCCCGATATATTGTCTGTATGGTGATATCTCTTGTTGTAGCTTTATGAGTTTAGCCTGTAAGAATCGGAAGCCATGACCATATTTGACCGGTATTAATCTCAAAGACGTATGATGCATTATAACAATAACTTACAACCGGCATATGGTTGTCGGTGGCAGCTCCTTTTCCACTTTATATCTGAAATTCCTTTTATTATTTCTTCTTAGTCGGAGTATAGGACATCCAGTCACATTCAAGCTCATAGCGGTTGAGTGGTTTTTCAATGGAGTTGGGATTGCCTTCAACTGGCCAGTCTTTTGTATACCAGAAATTCAGTCTGTAATGAGTGTGATTTTGCGGTATTCCGACCCGGCTGCCTTTATAATCCCATAGCACCACTGTATCAGCATTTACAGGATGTATTATCCACCATCTTATCTCATCGGGATACCAGTCGAAACCATATGTGTAGAACTGTTTCGAAGCATTATAACCTTCTATAGCAGGGATAGTTACCGGCTGGTTCTGCAATCCTTCCAGAGCTGTTCTTGTTTCTCCCGGGCGTTCGCGGTATGAAGTGCTAAAGATGGTCCCTTTGGCCATATTCAGGGTACGCCCTATTCTCCGCATCTTGCCTCTTTGTCCTGTCCATGTACCGATATAGATTATCTCCGGATCCGCCACAAGCCACTCCCAGTCAATCTCACTGAGACCCGGATCGGCTTCCATATGATAGGTAAAGTAGCCTACTACTATCCCGGCATTTGGCTGTACTTTTGTGACATCCGGAATTTTAAGACGGGCCGAATAGGTGCCGAAATGTGTAAATTTTTTTGAAACAATTTCAGGTCCTCTTCCGGCTCCTGCCGGATCTTCAGGGTCAATCATGAATGTCACCGTACTTGTACCGGGCTCAATAGACGATTCTTTTGCAAATGCATAACGGTCTTCTGTTCCCGAACGCCTAAGGCTGGGACTGAAATACTTTGAGGAAGATTTCTTGAAATCCTCAAAAAACTTCTTGTGAGACTTCTCTTTTGTTGCAGAAATAGTCAGCATTAGAATAAATAATGATGAAAAGAATAGAATTTTTTTCATAACGATATTATTTGAAGTGTAAATTACAAGTATTTTCGACTTGTTCCCATGTCATCGAAATATATTTTGATTTTAAGAAAATTAAGCTTTGATTTTGTATATTACCTGGCCTGGAATTAAAAAGATATCACTCTCTCGTTTCTTTTTCCTAAAGACTCACACTTTTAACCCTTGATCATGTTTGATTTTACCAGATATCCGTCAGAAGTCAAAGAACTTCTGTTAAGAAATTTATTCGATTCTGTATAAAAGAATTTTACCAGTATAACAGGATAATGATAATTTGAGTAATTTTATATACCATCAAATTTATTCAGAAAGTTAAGATTGGTTTAAGGACTAACAGTAATCAAATTAAATATTAGTCCGCGTATTAATATACATTTCTATGAGACTTTCACGTTATATTACATTATTACTTGTC
>JAFGIK010000067.1 GCA_016929645.1 Candidatus Dojkabacteria bacterium | reverse complement strand
GTGAGAGATATTATTGAATTTAGATACTTCAACAATTCTCTCACTTTTTTATCCTTTTTTCTGCAACATGTTTCCCAACTTATTCAACTACCGAATTTCATACACTAAAAACACTCATTTTACTCCTCTCACACTTTAACGGTGTCGAGGGAGTGATTGGGTGGAGGTCGAAGACGTCCACCCAATCACTCCGTGTATAATATTAATGAGACAGGAGGAGCAAAGGTTTTAAATTGTTTGATTAATTATTTTTTGTGGTTGACAGCAGTTTCCTAAAGTCAACAAGTAGTAAATCATGTAAACCAAAGTAAACCCTTATACAATAACAATAATTGCTTGCATTACTTCTATCAACAAGTTATAATGATTTAGTATAGTTTATACCTCTCAAAATATGAAAAAGAAATCAGAAGAAGGTGTCTACACAGTCGCAGAAGTTTCCGAATTTTTAAAAGTTCACTGGCAGACAGTTCTGAATTATATTAAGTCTGGAAAATTGAAAGCTATAAAATTGGGGAATGGATATCGGATTCCGAAGAAGTATTTTGAGGAGTTTATTGAAGATAATTTGGCAGAAAAGAAAAATGTTTGAAAATTTAATAAAAGAATTAAACAATCTCGATGGAACACATACGGTAAGCATACCTATTAATCCAGATGAAGATGGCTACATCGATAAAGAGTGCCCCAATAACAACTGTAAATTCGTATTTAAAGTTAATCAAAATGATTGGGCGAATATTTTTAGAGATGAAGAAGTATTTTGTCCTATGTGTGGAAAAGGTTCTTTAGCAGAAAACTTCTTTACGACAGAACAGATAGAGGCAGCTAAACAAAAAGCCGTGAATAATATAAGTGCAAGACTTGGGACCGCTATTAAGAAAGATTCTAGAAAGTTTAATTCCAAATATGTAAAAGGATTTATTCAAATGCGAATGCAACCTAAAGGTTTTCATTCTTCAACTCAAATTCTTCCAATTTCCGCACAGCAAAAGATCGAAAGAAAAATTAAATGTTCAAAATGCAATTCTAGATATGCTGTAATTGGTTCTGCATATTTCTGCCCATCTTGCGGCTTTAATGATATCGATTCTACTTTTGACGATTCCATGGCTTCAATCTTATTTAAGATCGAAAATACAGAAAAGATAAAAGAAGAACTTGAGAAAATAGATAGAGATCAAGCGAAGAATACAGCAAGAGAATTATTAGAAACCTCAATCAAAGATATCGTGTCAGCGTTTCAAAGATTTTGCGAGCATAAATTTAAAAATAAGTACCCAAAGATCAAACTTAAAATGAATGTCTTTCAAAGACCTTATGAAGGAAGTTCATTATGGAATGAAAACCTTGGGCAAGGATATCAGGACTGGTTATCAAAAAGTGAATTTAACTTTATGTTCTTAATGTTTAAAAGAAGACACCTTTTGGAACATCAGCAAGGTATTGTAGATCAAAAATATCTTCATGAAACAACCGACTCGAGCTATCAGATTGGAGAAAGACTCGTTATTACATCAATTGAAGCAAAGAAGTTTTATGATATTGTTCTGAAAATTATTAACAAGATAAAGTCTAGAACATAATAAAAAAATGCACACAGCCGTAATCTACACACACTTCTCCTCCAGCGAACAAGTAAAAGGATTCTTCATCGACACACAAATCAAAGACTGAACCCCAAAAGCCACAGAATAAAACCTCTCAAGCAAAAAGAGATTCAACAACGAAGGATTCTAATGAAAGAATATCAAAAGACCAGCCCTGCAGGATGGGAAACTTCTTGATTTGATAGAAAAACGTAGATATTATCCGCTACCTTTTTGAACACTCCACAATATGCTAATGGGAAGTTATTGAACACCGAGATTTGTCCTTTATATCTATCGATTCGAAGCAAAAGACTTCGAAACATATCATCTGGTGGACCCGGCGAGATTCGAACTCGCGACCCCTTCAATGCCATTGAAGTGCTCTAGCCAGCTGAGCCACGGGCCCTTGGAAACAGTTCTAAAGTAACCAGATGATACCATAATTTTTCAGGTAAAAACAAATTACCTGTTGCCAAGTCAAAATTCACACACTTACGGAAGTGGCCTGTTTTTATGACATTTCAATGCTTTGCATTGCCCATATCCGAGAAAATGGCTTCGACACTGATATTAAGAAACTATTTCCATAATCATGAATTAATAGCCCAAAAATCGTCTGACTATTGCAGCAGCATTTGCATCACGCCTTCGTTCTATTACCAAGACTTTACTAGCAGGAGCTTGTGCAATTCTAGCATCAGTTTCTTCCTTCAGTGCTAATAAAGCTCGGACCATTTTCTCTCTCTTTCCTCGACGAATAAGTTCACCCCTCACAACAGGCACAATCTCAAGAGAATTCCCCGAAAGACCCCAAGTCCTTTCAGGTATAGGGACTACTCGATTGATAAGGCCTCCGGCAAAAGCGTTACGGGCAAGAGATCCAAATCCAGAGACAAAATATTCAAGAGATCCCGTTGTTGATGCATAGATTGATTCCTCAAGGGATGGCACATCCGTAGGATATATGAGCTGACCCTGCTCATTAATCGTCATTTCGTTCACAAATCGCATTGTCAGCCAACGTGTAATAAATTCTTTCCTTTCATCGACATTAGTAGTACACGTCTTTGTATCAACACCAGGGTCAAGATATAAAACCATTCCCAAAAACAACCTGTTTAAATCATTTTCAGAGAGTTGGTTGATATATTGATGAATATCTTCGTGAAAAAGAGTAACAAATAAAGCGAATTCAGGAAAACCAATTAATCTTTGTTTTGATGGGTCATTAGCAAAATTATTGCGAATGAATGCGTCAGCAGTTTGCTGAGCAGAATCCATCCTTACACTAATATATTGATTTCCAAAGATATCATTTACAGTTTCGGCTGGCTGATACGTAAGCGGATGAGCAACTGGCTCTGTAGTATTTCTCAAAAGTGTCTGAAGATCAGTAATATTTTCAGTAACTAAAATTGCAGGCCCGGGTACATGAACTTCATTAGGAGGAACAGCCTGCCAAAAAGTAATCCCTGTTGTTATAACTTTAGAACCATTAAGTGCGGTGTCACCACTCACTGACTTAAGAAATATAAGAGAATAATAGCTCGCGTCCCTAATCGTTTTTAGCGTTGTCGTAAGATCCAAGGCAGACTCGACATCATTTTGCTCAATATTAAGAAGATATAAAGTCGTCGGTGTCTGAATATCGTAAGAAGTACCATCTGGAATCACCTCAATTTGGGCGGATTGTGCACGAACATTTTCAGCGGTTAAAGTGCCTGGAGCTAGACTTACTACCTCAGTTAAACCAGGTTTCACGCAACCTCCCAGACTATGGTAATAAGAAGTTTCGCGACCAGTCGGTGTACCAGTAATAGACATGCGAGGCATCACAGTTGCAGGTGCCTGAGCTGGAGTAGAATCAGGCTTTTTAGGAGACTCACCTGCAGATCCACAGGAAGTTGAAGTGGCGGCAACTAACACCGCTGCAGCCCCAAGTAAAATACCAGGTTTTCTATCCATTAATAATCTTTATCAATTTATAAATAAGATTACATTATACTATAGGATCAATATTTTTTCAAGAAAACCATAATCCTTAACTATCAGATAACCACAGCTTTCATTATAAGTCAAAAACACAAAATAGCTGTATAATTGGATAAAATCGTTAAATTGAAAATAAACTCGATCTATATGACAACAGATACCAACAAATCACTAAACGACAAAATTATTGACTTACTTAAAAAATCCGTAAACAGGGATCTTTTACTTAAGCTTGGAATCGGGACAATTTCATGGTTAATCCTCGTACCAGGTTTCCTATTGATATTTGCAACTGATATATTTGCAAATATACTTTACCGGACTGATGGCTCAACAATTGCTCAACGAAATATCACATTCCTTTATATTATGGCATTTGTTTTTACAATAATTTACATAATTCTCGTTTTTATCGCACTTAAAGAAATTCAAGGGAAACGAAATATTATTTCTCAAATACAAAATCCTGATTTTCAACCGAAAAAGGTAACTTTTATTTACAACCCAGCAAGACCATACGATGTAGGAATCGAAGTCGGACCATACCCTGCATTTTATGGTGTAGCTATATCAATAATCTTAAAAGAAAACATAGAAAAACAGGAGATTTTCGCACTAAATAAACTTGATAGCGTTGAGCTTTACAATTCGTTATTGACCAGATTTCCAAATACACAATTTGTGGCAGACAGCCTGAAAAAACAGTAATTCACGGATTTCTAAACACAGCTCAAATATGAATTTTCAATTAAAATCTTGGTCCTACTTATTTGCAGCTTTACCTTTTTTAGAGGAAATTATGGAGGCTGCCGATACTATTACAAAAGGTATCGACATAACAAAAAGAAAAACCTTAATCCAAACCGAAACCCCGTTTCGATCTATTGGATAAACATGGACAAATTCAAATGGATTATACTTTGACTCTACATGACTAAATTCATCATTGATTACAGTTTCTCTATTCCAAATAACGTCCTTATCATAACTTTGACACACTGTTTCAATAGTATATATTCCACCTTCATCTATAAAATATGGAGCATCTTTTGCTTGAACATCAAAAGTTAAGCTATAAAATAATGGGAATACTGTTCCACTTTGCACAGAAGACATTTTAACATTTCCATTTTTATCCTTTGCGTTAATAATAAAATTTTCAGAACATCGCACTGATAAAGGGCCATAATTCACCACTTTAATAAGATATCTATACTTAAATTCTTCCTCTTTTGTTGAAACTTGGGTAACAACATGGTCAACATTAAGACCTTGCGCATTCTCAATGAAAAACGAAGAGCTTAAAATATCAAGAACAATACTTACAGCAAGTAAAATTAGAACCAAGGATGAAACAACAAACAAAACAGTGTTAGAATGACGTTTCTTGTTCACAGACTTGCTAATAGGATTTGATACTTCGTTGCTTTTCATAAGAGATCATTTACAGTTTATAAAAAAATAATATCACAAAATCAACATGTAAACGATTGCTTAGAAATTCTTACCTATATTAATCCACATGACCACAAAATCCTAATTCAAAAAGATATCTACAATTCTCCGTATGTCAACTATAGGACACATCGGATCTACACACCAAGTGTTGTATAGTAATTTTCTCTCAAAACAGAAAACGAAAATACTAAAAACAATGTCATAATGAAGAAAATAAGGGAAAAATGATAAAATGGACCCGGGCGGAATCGAACCGCCAGTCTCCACAATGCGAATGTGGTGCTTTAGCCAATTAAGCCACGGGCCCGAGCCTTTATTACTGTCATCAATACAATTTCAATCAACAGTAACAGAGAAACTGTTCAATTATAGCAGGAAAAACAAGAAAATTTCATTGTAAATAATTATAGAGGAATTGATTCAGAGCCTCACTTCACTACCACCCTGCATAAGAGTTCAGATCACTTGTTGTGAAAGAACTGATTTTGAAGAAACCATTCTGAACATCGACCAATAATATCAGAAATCGAAAACACGTGAAATATTTGACCGAAAAGGAATAATTTAATAAAAAAGAAACCCAGCAAGAAGGTCAACCAGTTGATACATGTTTTCGATTTCTGATATCACCAACCACAAACATAAACCCTTGAGTCATTTACATATGGCGTAGGACTGATCCTACCAGACCATGCAGAACCTTTTCTAAGTTCAAAGTGAACATGAATACCAGTAGCAAGACCAGTAGCACCCATTCTACCTATTGCCTGACCAGTAGAAACATACTGACCGTTCGAAACATAAATAGCCTGCATATGAGCATACCAGGTCGTGTAACCGTTACCATGATCTATCTGAACAGACCAAGCGTACCCAGAAGGATCCCAACCAGCAAATATTACCGTACCAGAAGCAGCAGCCGTAAGATCTGGAGCGCTGGAATCAGCAATATCTATAGCAATATGGTAAGCACTAGGACATTGAGTAAGATATCCTCTACCACCAGAAACAGGCCACGCAAGCCATCTATTGGCAGAAGTCGGAGGAACCCAACCGCCACCACCGCTAGTACCACCAGTATTACCAGAAGAAGCTCCCGTACTTGTTGAAGCAACAGCAATAACAGGCTCTGGATCAGGAAGAGGCATTGTTCCATCAGGAACAAATAGTATCTGACCGGGGTCTAATTCAAATGGAGGATCGATCCAGTTAACATCAGCAATGAGCTGCTCTGCAGCACCGTAAAAATCAGCAATACTCGCTAAAGTATCACCGTCAACAACTTTATGTAAAACTCCATCTCCCGGTGGAATTTTCAATTGTTGACCAGGTTTAATGATATCTGAATCCGAAAGATCATTTGCCCAAAGTATAGTATCTACAGACAAATCAAACTTTTGAGCAATAGAACCAAGACTATCCCCTCCAGAAACAGTATAAACTTCAGTATCCATCCTAGGTCTGCCTTCTGGAATCAAAGTCATAGATGAACCTTTCTCAATAAGCAAGTCCGTTTGAGCTACTGTTGAATAAACATCCTCGTCAGCATAAGTTTCAATTGTAAAAGGTGTCTTATATACAGAGAAAGGTAATACAAGAACAGCCAAAGCAACAACAATTACTACAAGAAATCGATACCACTTACCACGCCCCCAAAACATGTACCGAACTATTGAGTTTTTAAGATTCGTAGCTACCTCACTTATAACCTCATAGGAAATGCTTGCGATAACAAAGACAATCCTCGCACGAGAAAAAATATAAAGTGAAAGATATTTGAAGTAATCAACAAAAATAGATAGCGCCTGCTTAATTTTACTATCCATTAACAAAATACTAGATTTATTGCCTGTATTGATATAAAAATCCTAAATTTACAATATATCAACACGGCATAGATATGCTAACACACGTAATTTCAAAACGCAATACAACACAAATAATGTATTAGAGCCATTAATACATATCCAAATTTAGTTAACACTTTCGTGTAATGTGGCTAAAAATTCTTTATTGTTCTTAGTTTTTTTAAGTCTCTCAAGAAGAACGCTTGTAGAATTTTCCTCTTGAGATACAGCTTCAAGCATCCTTCTAACCCTCCATGAATCATTCAATACTTCTTTACTTAAAAGTAACTCTTCATGTCGAGTTCCAGACCTTACAATATCAATTGAAGGATAAACTCTTTTTTCTGCAAGGTTTCTATCAAGATGTAATTCCATGTTACCTGTACCTTTAAATTCCTCGTAAATTAAGTCATCCATTCTACTTCCAGTATCAATTAATGCTGTAGCAATGATCGTTAAACTTCCTCCATTTTCTATATTTCTAGCTGCACCAAAAAAACGTTTTGGTGGGAACAAAGCAACAGGATCAAAACCACCAGAAAGAGTCCTTCCTGAAGTTGGCATTGTAATATTGTAGGCTCTTGCTAGACGAGTAATACTATCCATAAGTACAACAACATCTCGACCAAGCTCAACCATCCTCATTGCTTTTTCTAATGCAATTTCTGCCACTTTGCAGTTATCTTCAGGCTTTTCATCAAAATTAGAAGCATATACTTCACCATCAACTGATCTATCAATATGAGTAACCTCTTCAGGTCTTTCTCCAACGAGAACGACCATTAAGTCAATGTCTTTATGATTCTGAGAAATACCATTTGCAATATCAAGTAACAAATAAGTTTTACCTGCTTTAGGAGGAGATACAATCATACCTCTTTGTCCATAACCAATAGGACACAAAAGATCAATCATCCTTGTCGACAAAACATCACCGGTTGTCTCAAGCTTAATCTGTTTATCAGGGAAAATTGGTGTTGCCTTCCTGAAATCAAGTCTTTTCATAATTTCAATAGGTTCCTGATCCCATACAAAATCAACCCTTAATAGAGAAAAATATTTTTCATTTTCTTTAGGTGGCCGGGCAGGACCAGTCACAACATCACCTGTCTTAAGTCTAAATTTTTTAATTTGAGAACCACTTATATATGTATCAGTGTCACTTGGTTTTAAAGCTTCAGCTCGAAGAACTCCATGAGTCCTGTCATTCATTACCTCAAGAATACCAGTAATATACTTAAAGCCTTCTTTTTCACTAGTAGCTTTCAATATGCTTTTAATAAGAGCTGTTTTTTCATTAGATTTCCCTAAATCTATCTCAAGTTTCTTTGCGAGAGATTTCAATTGGGTAGCGGTCTTGGAGCTTAACTCAGAAACATTCACAGGTAGAGGAATAATATATTAAATAAATAAACAACAGAATAATAGGAATATCATA
This sequence comes from Candidatus Dojkabacteria bacterium, assembly GCA_016929645.1. Lineage (GTDB taxonomy): Bacteria > Patescibacteriota > Dojkabacteria > SC72 > JAFGCJ01 > JAFGIK01. Next base: position 30,845 of record JAFGIK010000067.1, on the reverse strand, counting down.
TTTCAAAATAGTAAAGGAGACTAAAGAAAGTATATTTACATGTTGAGAATTTGTCAAACGTTGAGTTATATCAATAATCGGGATCGGTACTGCCCCAACCGACCCCGACTTTTATAGAAAAGCTTCTACAAAAGTCGAAGAACAATCTTGCTTCCCGATTTATCCGAACTTATCCAAGGACCCAGTACTAGTTTATGGCTAAACCAGATCCTGGGATAAATTCAGATATTCATCAAAAGTAGGCTTATCCAAGGACCCAGTACTAGTTTATAGCTAAACCAGATCCTGGAACAAACCTACTTTTCATTGATATATGTTTAAGAACAAATACATTTTAGCTCATAGCCCTACATTTGTCAACCCCTTAGTTAATCTCGTCACTACCCGATAGCAACCAGCCCGAAATCCACCTGCAAGTTACGCCGTTACAATGAGATATTCCTCAGGCAAGCGTCAGGGCAAGACGTAAATGTTACGAATAATCATCGCTCACTACGCATGTTACGAATACGCATTAAGCGAACCTAAATTAGGGAAAATAGCTGAAATGTTATACTAAATAATGAAAAATCAAACAAAAGAGGAAGCCTATCCTATCGCATCAAAACTTTAATACATCCTTAATCTTATTTTTTCCACTCTCCAACCAACCTTCATAGTGGTAACCTCTTCTTTTAACCTCGGATTGAATATTTTTGATATGCATAACTTTTTTAATATTTCCCGATAAACTTACTTCACCAACAAAAACCTTATTAAAGTTGATTATTATGTTCTTTTTGGCACTAATTATCGCAGCACAAACAGCAACATCAATTGCAGGATCTGTTACATTTATACCACCAGAAACATTAACGAACACATCATCACCTGACAAATCCAAACCCATCCTCCTGCCAAGTACAGCACAGAGCATTTCAAGTCTAGATTTCTTAAAACCCGTTGGAAGCCTTCTCGGAAGGTTAAAACTCGAAGATATCGTAAGTGCCTGTATTTCAATAAAAATTACCCTGGAACCTTTGTATATCGCAGCCTTAACAACACCAGCTGTGCCACCATCACTATCTGAAACAAAAATATTCGCTGTATCATCAACCTCCAATAAACCAAACGATGTCATTTCGAAAATACCTATCTCGTTGGTCGATCCAAATCTATTTTTTATACTTCGCAATACTCTATATTCTCCAAGATCATCACCTTCAAAATACAGCACAGCATCAACCATATGTTCAAGCACTTTAGGCCCAGCAACTACGCCATCTTTTGTAACTTGACCAACAATAAAAAAAGGAATACCAAGCTTTTTGGCACAGCGCATTAGTTTTATTCCACACTCTCTAACTTGAGAAATACTGCCCGGAAAACTTGAAGAATCTTCCGAAAATACAGATTGTATTGAATCAATAATGACTAAATTAGGTCTTTTCTCATCGACTACTTTGATAACTCTATCAATATTATTCTCTTCCGTAATCCAAAAGTTTTTCTCTGGAAAACTTTCTTTACCTTTCAACTTGAGACCTGTATCTCTATCGTCCAAAACTTTATTTTTTCTATCAGAAGAATCTGATTTATCTACCTTAACTCTTCCATACCTAGTCATTAGTTGATCTACAGATTCTTCTCCACTAACATAAAGTATTGAGAAATCGCCAGAATAAAGGACTTTTTTAGCAATTTGTAAAAGCAATGTCGATTTTCCAATACCAGGCTCGCCACTAATCAGAATCATCTCTCCCTTTACAATACCACCACCAAGTACCCTATCAACCTCATAAAATCCCGTTGAGTCACGAGTTACGTTTTTGGCTGATTCTAATTTATCAATTGAAAAAATTTCCGCAGATTCGACTGTAGCGGAAAGTTTAGATATCTCACTAACATCAAGATTTCTCTCCTTGAGAGATCCCCAGCTTTTACAAAACAAACACTGGCCACTCCAGGTAGAATATTCATTACCGCACTCATCACACACATAAACAGTTTTTGAAGATTTATTCTTTGGCACTTTTTACTTTCGAAACAGAAAGTTTATGTTTCTCTTTATCAACAGCTATTAATAATTTCTTACGTTCAGGTTTAGCCTTTTTACCCTTCAAAACAACACCTCCGCCATATTTCAAAAGATAGTTAGCAACAGGTGTTTCTACAAAATCCTGAATTGTCCTACGAAGTGGACGCGCTCCGTATTCTTCACTAAATCCTTGCGTAACAATAAAATCCTTAGCTTCGTCAGTAAGATCTACCTTAACATTTTGATCTTCGAGCCGACCATTAAGGTCACCAAGCAAAAGGTCAACAATCTTACGAGCATCTTTCCTTGTCAATGTTCGGAAAATAACTATGTCATCAAGACGATTCAAAAGCTCAGGTCTAATCTCTTTTTTCAATTGATCCAGAAGCTTTTCCTTCATACCATCATAAGCAGACTCTATTTCTTTATCAGACTTGGAAGAACGATCTCTCACATCTGCTTCTTGAAAACCGAGAACCTTATCACGCCGAATATCTTCAGCACCAATATTGGACGTAAGGATAATAACTGTATTTTTAAAATTAACTCTTCGTCCCTTACCATCTGTAAGATGGCCATACTCAAGTATCTGCAAAAGCAAATTAAGGACATCAATATGCGCTTTCTCAATTTCGTCAAAAAGAATCACTGAGTGTGGCTGCAATCTAACTTTTTCCGTCAACTGGCCACCTTCACGATATCCAACATAACCAGGAGGAGAACCAATCAACTTTGATACGCTATGCATTTCCATCATTTCACTCATATCTACCTGAATTAAACGATCCTCATCACCAAATAATTCTCGCGTAAGAACTTTTGCCAGCTCAGTTTTACCAACACCAGTTGGACCAAGAAACAGGAAAGATGCCCATGGCCTTTCTACACTAGTAACCCCCGTTCGAGCACGTTTTATAGCATTAGCAACCTTCAAGACTGCTTCGTTTTGCCCAATTACAGAACTTGCAAGGGTATCCTCAAAATGAATTAATTCAGAAGATTCTGTTGAATCCAAGGTTGTAAGAGGAATATTTGTCCATCTTGAGATTATTTCTCGCACAACTTTAGCATCAACCTGAAACTTCTTATTCTTCTTTATCCTAACTCTAGCCTTTTTCAGATCATAAAGTTCATTTTCGACCTTTTTTTGCTCTTTTCTCAAATTAATTGCAACATCAAATTCACCATTATCTATAGCTCCTTCCTTTTTTTCAATAATCTGTTTATACCTATTTTTAACATCACCAAGAGAGTCATATTCTTTTTCTATTTCAAGCCTTCTTGCAGCCGCAGCCTCATCCATTAGGTCAATAGCCTTATCAGGAAGGTATCTATCACTCACATATTGATCAGAAAGCCTCACAGCGTACTCAATTGCATCGTCAGTTATGACAACATTATGATGAGCTTCAAGCAACGGCCTTAGATTCTTTAAAATCTGAACTGTATCTTCGACCGAGGATTCCTCAACAAGAACTTTTTGGAAACGCCTACTCAAAGCAGGCTCTTCTTCAAAATACCTATTATAATCAGCAACCGTAGTAGCTCCAATACACCTAAAATCACCGTGAACAAGTGCAGGTTTAAGAACACCTGCAATATCAAGCCCCCCTCCACCAACAGCACCAGCACCAAGAATTGTATGTATTTCATCAATAAAAAGTATCATATTTGGTACACTTGCAACCTCATTTATAACAGCCATCATCTTCTCTTCCATATCACCACGCATTTTACTGCCAGCAACAATCCCCGTAACATCAAGGGAAATTATCACTGTATTCCTTAAAGAGTCAGGCACATCACCTTTTACAATTCTTTGAGCTAATCCTTCTATCAACGCTGTCTTACCTACACCAGCTTCTCCAACAACTATGGGATTATTTTTCCTTCGCCTTGAGAGGATATTTATTAATTCATCTATCTCTTTATCTCGACCAATTACAGGATCAAGTTTACTTTTTTTTGCAAGATCAGTAAGATTCCTACCAAAAATATCAAGGGCCGAAGGTTTACCTGCATCACTTGCTATTGGAGGTTTAGACAACACACCTTGAGGATATGATGTAAAACTAAGAATATTCTTCCTCACTGAATCAAGAGTTATACCAGACACAGCAAGATCTTTTACAAAATCAAATTTTTTATCATGAAGAATAGACATCAAAAGATGCTCTGTACCAACATAAACATGATTTAGGTCATGAGCAATACTAAACGCCCGTCCAATAACTCGAGAAAGATCTTCGGAAATTGCCTTATCTTTATCAAAAAACCTAGAGGATTTAATATCAGAGAGGTCTATCCCATCAGAAAACGAACTAAATGTCTTAGCTATATCTATGCGGATAGCACTAAGCACCCGAGACGCTATACCTGCTCTGTTTAAAATCAGACCCAGGAAAAGGTGCTTAGGCTTTACCTCCACAGATTTCATACGATCAGCAATTGTTGTTGCCAGGCGTAACGAAATGAATGCATTTTTAGTGAATCGCGTAAACGGTTTTTTCATCTAGTAACGTTAAACCCTTTTTAAACTCAAGCCAAGATGTCTTTCTGTCTTTGATACTGTTAGTATTTTTACTTTAACTTTATCTCCGATAGAAACAAGATTATTTGGATCTTTAACCAATTTATCCGACATCTCAGAAATATGAACAAGGCCGTTTAATCCTTCACCGATTCGAACAAAGACTCCATAATTTACGACCTTTTGAACAACTCCTTCGACAACATCACCAATTTTGTACTTTGAAATTGAATCAGCCCATGGATCTTCTTGCAATCTTTTAATACTGTAAGCAACACGCTTTCCTCCATCGGAAATACCGATTACCTGAACTTTCACTTTATCACCAACATGATATAAGTCTCCTGTATTTTCTACTTTATCCCAGGATAACTCAGATAAGTGAACAAGACCTTCTAATCCCTGAGCATTAACAAATACTCCAAATGGTGTAATACCGCTAATCTCTCCTTCGAGAACATCGCTTTCTTTGATCTTATTTAAAGTCGCTTCTCTCTTAGCAAGATCTCTTGCTTGAGTAACCATTTTCTCAGACAATATAATTCTATTTTTCTCTCGATCTAACTCAATAATTCTTGTCTGTATTGACTGTCCAATAAGAGAAGAAAGCCTTTCCTGAACACTACTTGAAATATCATGACCTACCATCCTTTGTCCGGTAGCATAAACTCTTGACGCATCAAGCTGAGAAGTTGGAATAAACCCACGGATATTTTCACCTAATTCACATATAACACCTCCATTATTTGATTCGACAACTACAGCTTCGACAACGTCATTTTCAGATTTAGCCTTCTCAAGCTTTATCCAGAACCTTGCTGATTGTGTACGTCTGAACGAAAGAACCAATTGACCCTCTTCATCTTCAGTTGTAACAACATATACAAGAATTGGATCACCAATTTTGAGTTTTTCAAGATCGATATCTTCAGCTTTGAGTTCTCTTCCAGCAATAATACCCTCAGATTTATACCCAACATCAACAAGAACTATGCCAGGCTTAACGTCAACAACGTTTCCTTCAACAATATCACCCGCTGTAACATTTTTGGGTAAATTTTCTGGATGCGATAAATATTCCTCTAGAAAAGCAATGGAATTATCACCATTTTTTAAGTCATCTTTTGTAGACGACGTATTATTATTTGAAGCCATTTAAAACAAACCACCTTTCTTTATGAATTTCTGGCGTTTAACCAGTTTTGGGGCAATTATATCCTGCACAAATGCATTATGCAATAGTACAATATTTCAGGATTAAATATAAAAAAGAAAATAGTAACAACGTGTAGATATAAATTCCACAGTACAAAGAGGAGATCAATGAGTCCTGGCGACGACCTATTTTTCCGAGACCGTGAGGTCAAAGTATCTTCGGCGATGGAGCGTTTAACTTCTGAGTTCGGGATGGGATCAGGTGGAACCACTCCTCTACAGCCGCCAGGCACGAAAGTTCATAAGATATAAACATTCATGTCTTGCGGCTGCAAAATATTTCTTTTTAAATGAACACAAATTCAAATATTCTTTTTAAGGGTACAACATAAATTTCTGAGAGGAATTGATTTCAAAAAAATCATCTTCCAAAGAAAAACTTATGTAGTACCCTTAAAACTGAATAGAACTAAAACAATAAAAATCTTTTTGATCGATTAGTACATTCTCGGCTAAACATATTGCTATGCTTATACCTAAAGCCTATCAACGTCGTAGTCTACGACAGATCTTCATTACCTGCAAGCAGGTAAAAGGACACCTAATCTTGAAGTGAGCTTCGTGCTTATATGCTTTCAGCGCTTATCTCGTACCAACTTGGCTACCCAGCGATGCTCCTGGCGGAACAACTGGTGCACCAGAGGTTGGCTCACCCCGATCCTTTCGTACTAGGGGTAAACCTTCTCAGATATCCAACGACTATACCGGATAGAGACCGACCTGTCTCACGACGGTCTGAACCCAGCTCACGTGCCGCTTTAATGGGCGTACAGTCCAACCCTTGGGGGCTTCTCCACCCCCAGGATGCGACGAGCCGACATCGAGGTGCCGAACCGCGCCGTCAATATGAGCTATCGGGCGCGACTAGCCTGTTATCCCCGGGGTAACTTATCTTCGTTAATCAATGGCGATCCCATGATCCACCATAGGGTCACTTTGACCTGGTTTCCCAACTGCTCGACGTGTCCGTCTTACAGTAAAGCCATCTTATGCCAATGCACTCTTCATCCGATTTCCATCCGGATTGAGATGACCTTTGTGCGCTTGCGGTACTTTTTAGCAAGCAACCGCCCCAGTCAAACTGCCTACCACACGTTGTCCCCATCCCAGATTATGAGATAAGGTTAGAAACACAATATTAAAAGAGAGGTATTCCACTGACGACTCCCTTTCAGCTAGCGCCGAAAGATCAAAGTCTCCCTCCTATACTCTACAACTAACAATGCGTTTCAGCATGAAGGTGCAGTAAAGCTCCACGGGGTCTTTTTGTCCTGGTATAGTTAGGCCGCATCTTCACAGCCATTTCAATTTCGCCGGGCTCCTTGTCAAGACAGTGTGAGAGTCGTTACACCTTTCGTGCAGGTCACTAATTAAGTGACGAGGGACTTCGCTACCTTAGGACCGTCATAGTTACAGCCGCCATTCACCAGGGCTTCGGTCGCGAGCTTCATTGTGCAAGCACAACTGACAAGCTCCCTTAACCTTCTGGCATTGGGCAGGTATCAGCACCTATACATCATCTTTCGATTTAGCAGGCACCTGTAGTTTTGTTAACTAGTCGCTCTCACCTATTCTCTGCGACCATAATCTTTGCAATCTAAAAAGAACGCAAGTATGGCCCCCCTTCTTCCGAAGTTACGGGGTAAATTTGCCTAATTCCTTAACAAGGACTAACCCGTACACCTTAGTATACTCAACCAGCCCACCTGTGTCGGTTTGCGGTACGGTTACTAAATTTTTTAAATGAATTCATAAAGAAATCAATCACTTAGAGGATTTTCCAGGAACAAGAGTCATGCAAATCGTCTCCCCCGAAGGTTCGACTTTGTATCACAGCTCGCATATATCCCGATAAATCGGGAAACATATTTCCGGATTTGCCTAGAAATATTAGCTAACTGCTTACACCCTGATCCTTTCAAGGCATGCAATTCCCATATCCGTCCCCCCTTCGCTTAAATTTAGTAGTACAGGGATATTAACCTGTTGTCCATCGCCTACGCCTTTCGACCTCGGCTTAGGACCGACTAACCCATGGCTGACTGACAGTGCCATGGAAACCTCGGGCATTCGGTGTTTAGGGTTTTCACCTAAATTACGCTACTCATGCCAGCATTCTCACTTCCATGCGCTCCAACAAACTTTACAGTTCATCTTCGTCGCGTTATCCCGTTCTAGACGGGCATGCATGGAACGCTCCCCTACCACTCAAGTTTCAAAGAAACTTAAATTCAATGTTTCGGTAATAGTCTTGAGCCCCGTTACATCTTAGGCGCAGAATCTCTCGACCAGTGAGCTTTTACGCACTCTTTAAAGGATGGCTGCCTCTAAGCCAACCTCCTAGCTGTATATGAAATTCCACTTCCTTTCCCACTTAGACTATATTTAGGGACCTTAACAATTGATCTGGGCTGTTTCCCTTTTGAACATAGGAACTTAGCTCCCTAGTTCTAACTCCCAAATGATACACTCTGGTATTCGGAGTTTGAATGGATGAGGTAGCCTCGCGGCCCCTCGATCCAGTCAGTGCTCTACCCCCAGAGCTTAACGTTTGGGGCTAGCCCAAAAGCTATTTCGGGGAGAACCAGCTATCTCCAGGTTCGATTGGTATATTGCCACTATCCACAGTTCATCTCATAATTTTGTAACATTAACGAGTTCGGACCTCCATCTGTGTTTCCACAGACTTCATCCTGACCATGGATAGATCACCTGGTTTCGGGTCTAATATGTGCTACTCAAATCGCTCTATTCAAACTCGCTTTCGCTTCGGTTACCTTCGCTTCGCGAAGTTAGCCTTGCATCACATATTAACTCGCTGGCTCATTCTTCAATAGGCACGCTATCACCCTGCGAATCAATAGTTCGTCATATCTATCAAATGATTGAAAGACATTGAAGACAAACGATTAATTCGCAGGGCTCTAACTGCTTGTTAGTATACGGTTTCAGTACTATTTCACTCCCCTAACAGGGGTGCTTTTCACCTTTCCCTCACGGAACTTGTCCACTATCGGTCGCAAAATGTATTTAGCCTTGCCAGATGGTCCTGGCTGCTTCCCACCGGGTTTCTCGTGTCCTGTGGTAATCAAGTATCCAACAAAGGTTTATTTTTTTCATATACACGGCTATCACGTTCTATGGCATATCTTTCCAGATATTTTCTATTAAAAATAAATTTGTAACCTTTTGTCTTTTCTGTAGCAAAGACGGTTGGTACTTACAACTCCTTAGTTGCACGGACTACAGTCTACGAAATCACTTTTCGTTTCATCGCAACGCGAATCCACAAGCCGATCATTCTTACACAACTAAAGTTTGGGCTGTTCCCCTTTCGCTCGCCACTACTAAGGGAATTCTTCCTGTAAAAACAGGACTTTTTTTCTTTTCTTCTGGGTAATAAGAGGTTTCAGTTCCCCAGCTTACCGACCTGTTGCTATGAATTCACAACAGGACCTCCAAGTATAAATTGGATAGGTTTCCCTATTCGGAAATCTCAGGCTGATAACGCTTGTTTTCCAGCTAACCTGAGCTTATCGCAGGATACCACGTCCTTCATCGGCACTTTGCGCCAAGGCATCCACCGTATACCTTTCGTAATTTTTTATTGTTTATCCTTTATAGCCCCAAAGGCTACAAAGGACTTCGTTCTATTCAGTTTTAAAAGTACAGTAAACATTTTGATGTTATGCAACAAAGATGTTCGGTTGCATTTATTATCAGAATGTTTTTTTAAAAAGATCATGGAGCTGAATGGAGTTGAACCACTCTAATCTACCCAGATAAATCTGTTAGATAGCCCCATCTCGAGTGTGACTACGTTCGCTACCTTTCGATACAAGTATCGAAACTTCGTCTCCACTGCATCACAGTCTCGCTCTTCAAGTAAAATACTGAAGTGTTTTACTTGTAAAACAAAACTATATACACACATCGCAGTCTCACTAATCTTCAAAAATACTGAAGTAATTTTGAAGATAAAAAACATAAAAAAGAGCAAATGAACAATCTCAATTAGAAATTGCTCATCGAACAAAACTCGTAAGAATTTTGACTGATGAACAAATTCTACATATAACAAAACTATTGTGGAGCTGGGTGGACTTGAACCACCGACCTCTACATTGCAAATGTAGTGTTCTAGCCAGTTGAACTACAGCCCCATTCTAATATGACTTGACTCTATCCATTTTGAAAAAAATTTCAAAATTTCAACTAAGTTTTGTTAAGGTCTAACTATTTAATTAAGATACATAGATGTATTTTAATTTGCAAGCACAACAAAAACTGGTGGGCGCACCAAGTCTCGAACTTGGGACCTCAGTCTTATCAGGACTGCGCTCTAGCCAACTGAGCTATGCGCCCTGCTCCTTAGCTCACACCGCTACACCTGACAAGAAAAAACTCCCAATTTCTTGCACAAAATAAAACCGAAAACTATATCTGAGTTTTGATATACTCAAATTCAGTTAGAACAAAACAACAGCCACAAGAACAGTTTCAGATAAACAGGCTGAACTATACATTTTGTTAAAAGAGCTAATGCTTTGAAAACTAAAACGTGGTAGCTAGAGCATTTACACATCTCCTTAGAAAGGAGGTAATCCAACCGCAGATTCCCCTACGGTTACCTTGTTTCAACTTCGTCACAATTACCGAACTTACCTTAGCCACCTATCCCTGCACCCAGCGCACAATAAAAATATATTATGCGCAAAGTGCAGGGTATGATGACTTCGGGTATTCCCGGCTTTCGTGACGTGATGGGCGGTGTGTGCAAGAGGCGAGAACGTATTCACCGCGACATGGCTGATTCGCGATTACTAGCGATTCCAACTTCATGAGGTCGAGTTTCAGACCTCAATTTGAATTGAGACCGGTTTTGATGAGATTAGCTCCACCTTACGGTTTGGCAACTCATTGTACCGGCCATTGTAGCGCGTGTGTAGCCCAAGACATAAGGGCCATGCGGACCAGACATCATCCCCACCTTCCTCCTCGTTTTACCGAGGCGGTCTCCTAAGACAAATATAACATAGGATAAGGGTTGCGCTCGTTTCGGGACTTAACCCTACATCTCACGACACGAACTGACGACGGCCATGCAGCACCTGTGTAACACCCTCGAAGGCTATCTATCTTTCGAAAGATATGCAGTTACATGTCAAGTCTTGGTAAGGTTCTTCGATTACCGTCGAATTAAACCACGCGCTCCACCGCTTGTGCGCCTCCCCGCCAATTCCTTTGAGTTTTAGCCTTGCGGCCGTACTCCCCAGGCGGGATACTTAACGTGTTGACTACGCCACTCAATCTTTCCGTAAAAATCTACAAGAGAAAATTACAGTCAGACCAAACAGCTAGTATCCATTGTTTACAGCGTGGACTACACGGGTATCTAATCCGTTTTGCTACCCACGCTTTCGAGCCTCAGCGTCAGAATAGGACCAGAAAGTCGCCTTCGCCACTGGTGTTCCTCCCGATATCAACGCATTTTACCGCTCCACCGGGAATTCCACTTTCCTCTTCCTATCTCAATTTCAATAGTATCCCATGCTTTCCCTCAGTTAGGCTGAGGTCTTTAACACAGGACTTAAAGAAACGCCTACGCATCTCTTTACGCCCAATAAATCCGGGCAACGCTCGGGCCTCACGCATCACCGATGCTTCTGGCACGCAATTAGCAGGCCCTTATTCAAAAGCTACTCAAGATTTGTTAGCTTATAAAAGAAGTTTACGGCCCTAAAGCCTTCATCCTTCACGCAGTGTCGCTGCATCACACTTTCGTGCATTGTGCAAGATTCCTGATTGCAGCCTCCCGTAGGAGTGTGGCCCGTATCTCAGTGCCACTGTGGCTGACCATCCTCTCAGACCAGCTACCCGTCTTAGCCTTGGTGAGCCGTTACCTCACCAACAAGCTGATAGGACGCAGGCTCATCTCGAAGCGCTAAAGCTTTAATCTGCCAACCATTTATAGACTCATTCAGTACTGATCACAAAATCAGAAATATTAAATAAGTCCATGAATGGAAGGCAGACACCATTGAGTATTACCCCACCTTTCGGCGGGCTATCCTCATCTTCGAGGTAGATTGCCCACGCGTTACTCACCCGTTTGCCGCTATCATAAAGACGCTCGACTTGCATACCTAAGGCACACTGCCAGCGTTCACCCTGAACCGGGATCAAATTCTCCATAAAAAGTTTCAAAGTACGTAAAACGTACCTAGATTCTTGGGTTATAATTAATAGCTACTAGCTACCACATTTCAATTTTCAAAGAGCACATATGGGATGGATAATACATACGAAACACAATAAAGTCAATAACAGAAAGACATGACTAAAGATCAGTTTCATTAAGTTTTATTTATATTTCTTTCAAAAGGAAAAAGAGCTGTATATAGCTCTACTTCTCCCATCCCTAAACACGATTATAACACAAAAAAACAAAACTGCAAAAAGTCATTATTACCGCATGATAAAGATATAATGTTAAGAAAATAATAGAATATTTTCCAGTTGCAAACACACCTATTTCCACGAATCAAGTTCATCAATAAAAATCAACCATAGAAATACATTCGTATCACGAAATTCCTTCCTTATATAAGGAAGGATCGTATCAAGACTTTTATATGATGAATTTTCGGGACAGATCACAGAATGTTTAATATTTAAATAATTAGCAAATAACGAAGCCCTAAAGAGATGAAACCTATCTGAAACAATTATTACATCTTGAATATGATACCGTTTCATTAACATCAAACTGAAATATAAATTCCCGTAAGTAGTTCGAGATGATGTTTCTACTAAAATATCATCAGGATCAATATTGAAATGATATATTGCATAACGCTTCCCAACCTCAGCCTCGCTACAGACATCACCAGCTACAGAACCTCCAGTAAAAATTATTTTTTCTACAAGACCTCGATCATACAAATCCACCGCAGCAACAATTCTATTCTCCAAAACAGTACTTGGAAAACAGTCATACTGAGCAGCACCAAGTACAATAGCTGCATCTGCTTGTTTTGCTGAACTAAAATCAGGAAAATAAACAACAAAGAAAGAAATTAATGAAAAATACATTAAATACACAAAACTAAGGATTAATGAAAATTTCATAAACCTATTAAGAAACTTTTTTCTATTTCTAAAAAACTCAGAATAAAACAAAACAAAGCCCAAAAACGCTCCAACCAAATTTACAAGTTGATCAATCATTGTATCAACGTAAAACAAACCAAGATAATAATCTGATGTCTTACCAGACAAAAGCCTTATAAGATATTCCAGCATCTCATTTATATTTCCCAATACAGTTATCACACCGACCACCAAACCCATACGAATGGGCCACTTTAATTTCGTTCCCGAAGAAAATAAAACAGGCAACAAAAAACCAGAAACACTCAAAACCCATACTAAATGCTCTAACCGATTCAAATAATTCCACGAATACGAAATATATTCATGTACAATGCAATGTTTGATTAACAATTCAAGAAAAGGGAAACCTAACAAACAAATCCAAAAATAAGCTTGCCGTTTAGGTTCTAATTGACCAACCCATCCACGAAGCCAAAAAAACAATCCCGCAACACCAATGATCAGGATAAGAAAAGTAAGATACAAACTATACCAATAGCTCCAATAAATCATAACAACAAAAAATAATACATACCCAACAACAAACCACAGAGTTTTAGCACCACCTGTTGATTTACCTAATTCCGATTTTGACATTTACTTAATTTCCTTTCTGTTTTTTATACAAACTTTTAACTTCAGCAACAGTTGTGCACGATTCTTTTTGTCTATCCCAGACAACAAGTCTAGGAAACCTCAACGCATAACCAATTCCCGACGAATCCAATCCTGCTTTGTGTACAGGACTTCTTGTTATTTCATCAGCTTCCACAGTTGCCACGACTTTGGGAATTACCCAGACATCAGGCAATAAAGTCCTTGCCACATCATAATTATCAGGTTGCGTCTTAACAACAAATTTGTCTAAAGTCTTTTTTATTTCAACCCATTGCTCATCAGTAATTCCCGTACCAATCTTAGTAATACTTACATATCTATCAAGTTTTTCATCATAAACCCCACCAAGCAAAGCACCAATACCAAAATCAACTTGACTACCTCGTCCAAAATAAAAACCCATGATAACAACATCAATAGTATCAACAAGCCGTCCTTCAATACTTTTCTTCATTTTTATCCAGTCATATGATCTACGTCCAGGTCTGTAAAAAGAAACAGGATTTTTAACAATTATGCCCTCAAGACCGGCATTAACGTTTTCATAAAATACCGATTCCAACTCCTTTACTGATTTGACATTCCAATTCTTTGCAAGAACAAGATTATTCGAAGACTTTATTGAATCCTCAAGCATATCCGCAAGCATCTTTATTCTTTCCTCGGTTGGCTTAACAATAAGTGATTCACCATTCAAATATAACAAATCAAAAATAAACGCTTTGACAGGAACATCCATGGCCACATTGGCAATATCATACTTTCTCTTCCTAACCATAGTATCCTGGAACGGAAGAAATGTCCCTGTAGATTCGTCGTAAGCTATCACCTCTGAATCAAAAACCGCTGACCTAAGATTCAATGACTTGACGGAACTAACAACCTCAGGAAACATGTCCGTCATATCTTCGAGATTTCTTGAGTAGATTTTCACTTCAACATTACGATTGCCAGACGACAAGAAAGATTGCTGTGTATCAATATTTTTATTCAGATACTTACTCCAAACACGATCCCTTATTTTATTTTGAAAATCATCAACAATATGTATCTGACAACGTATTCCATCGAACTTAGGCTGTACAATAGGGTTATCTATACGTTCCCAAATTGATTCAAAGTCTTTTTCACGCTCTACAAGCATAGACATTATTGGATTACCCGGAATAATTCCGATTTTTTTAACAGATTCAAGCCCACCATCAAGATAAACATTTGCAAGATAACCTAAATCCGAACATACACCATATGCCAATTCTAGATCATCTCTATCATCTTTAGTACCCGTTTTACATACAGAAAGTGCATCAAGAACTGTTTTTCCACTCAATCCTAATCTCATTCTATCTGAGAGTACTCGAACTAAAAACTTTGATTCAACAGGCGAAATATCCCTCAATAAAGCAATTATCTTATTCATCTTTTGTGTACTAGAACCTGTACCCGAAATATTGACTATTTCCCACAACTTATCATAGATTTTTTCAAGGCTATATTCTTCATATTTTCTACTGCTAACATGAAGAGATTTTAATGATTGCACTACCAAACCAAGATCTCCGGAATTATCATATTCTTTCGCAACATCAAACTGTCCATCTATTTCACTAGCAACAGCCATCATTGCTTTAATCAAAGATTTCGTTGATATATTAAACTCTTTTGATATAAATAGCGGACAGACCCTTGAATTGATTAGATAACAAACAATCGAAGATTCATCAACCTTAAGTTCAGAAAAAAGCTCAGATAATATCTGGGTCATTTCAATACGGGAAGAATGTCGCTCGATGTTTTCAAAGCATTCACAAAGCTCTTTGAATTTCATGCTAATTTAGAATATATTTAGTGGATTTTGTACTACCGACTTTTTTGATTATTTCGGAATCCTCAAGAAATGTCATATCTCTTCTTAATGTCCGATCAGTCACGTCTGGCAATATTGCTGATATATCGGACATAACTGCAAATTCATTTTGTTTAAGATAATCAAGTATTAATTTTCTACGATGCTCTGTTGAAACTCCAGTACTAATAATACCAGTATTCGAAGATACATCTGATGATTTATTTGGAGTTCTATTTGCTATAAGACTATTTCTTAACGATTTCCTTGAAATCTTCTTTATAAAATTTTTATTCTTTCTTTTTTCAATCTTTTGATGACTACCATTCACTCCGGATAGTAATGAATATACCCCATACCCAACAACAGCAGCACCTAAAACAAACATAACCATTTTAATTGTCTTATTACTTCTCATTAAAGGAATTATAAAACATTGTAGGCCTTCCTGTCCAAAAATAAAAAAATATTCGAATAATAACAATATTTAAATATATACACACCACAAGAATTAATCTCCTGTTTCACAAGAATCTGTGTGTGTGGATAACTTGTGTGTGATTATTTACATTTCTCGTGCGGGCGGGGTGTCAATGTGTCCGACATGGTAAAATCGTCAATGCTACCGACGCCGTACTTTACGTGTCGTTACAAACCTTGACGTATGAAATCCTTGAACCAGAATAAGTAAATCGGGATAACAGGTTAAAAAAGCAACATGACCTGCATTTGATATCGTCTAATATTCAGGCTTTGGAAAGAAGTGTCACTCCAGTATCCAGATTGACAACTAGTGGAACTTTTAGCTTCACAATACTACCCATTACTTCCGCAACGCTAGAAGACACAAGATCAACGTCCTTCTTGTCACATTCAAAAACAAGCTCATCATGGATCTGCAGTAAAAACTTTACATTAATGTCACCATCCAAAATCCATTTGTAAATCTTATTCATTGCAACCCTCATAATATCTGCAACTGTACTTTGCGTTGGCATATTTATGGCTTCACGCTCTGCAGCAGATCTTACCTGATAGTTTTTAGAATTAAGATTCCCAATATAACGCCTTCTTCCAAAAAGACTTTGAACATAACCAGTGTCTTTAGCAAAAGCTAGAATCGTATCAATATAATTCTGAATTCCTTGGTACTCATTGAAATATTCCTCAATATACTTTGCAGCAGTATCTCTCTCAATATTAAGCGTCTTTGACAAACCAAAAGCACTCAAGCCGTACAAGACACCAAAATTAATGGTTTTGGCAAGACGTCGTTCATTACCAGTCACGTCTTTTTCGTCCTTTTTAAGCAGTCTAGACGCTGTTCTCAAATGGAAATCAACTCCAGACCGGAAATCATCAATCATTGTCTTGTCTCCAGAATAATGAGCCAATATCCTCAATTCCATCTGAGAATAGTCAGCTGACAGCAAAATTCTACCTTTAGGCGCAACAAAAAGGTTCTTTATCTCTTTTCCAATATCTGAACGAGTAGGAATTGTCTGAAGATTTGGATCTTGAGAAGAAAGCCTTCCTGTTGTTGTAGACGTTTGATAAAACACAGAATGAACACGGCCATCCACGGACTCTTTAGCATATTTTAAAAGCGGCGTAATATAGGTATTACTTATCTTAATAAGTTCTCTATACTTCAATATTGACGAAATACAAGGATGAACACCTTCTAGTTCTCTCAAAACTCCCTCTGCAGTAGAATACCCAGTTTTCGTTTTCTTAGCTGCAGGCAAACCAAGTTCCGTAAATAAAACATCTGCAAGTTGTCGACTGGAATCCAAATTAAACTCATGACCAATACTATCGAAAATCTCTTTTTTTAATTTCGAAATCTCAAAACCCACTTGCTTATTTTTTTTATCAAGACCATCAATGTCAACCTTAATTCCATTTTGGGTCATCTCTGAAGTACTTAAAGATAATGGTAAATCAACACTTTCCATAACTTCCTGAATGATCGGACATTCAAGAAAAAACGGAAACTTACCAATAGATTCCATCTTGTCATTGAACATATTCTGTAACTTTTCTTTTGCTGCAACAATAACATCAATACATTTTTTTACGCGCTCTGGCCCCTCCAATTCCTCATCAGTCAATACCATATCTGCATATGTAAATGCCAGATTGTTTATAGAATAATCCTTAAGCCCAGTCGATAAATAGTACGCAACAATACCTATGTCAAAAACATTATTTTCAGAAAGTCTGTAAAGTAACAGTTTATTATCTCTTGATAAATCCAAAGAATATAGATATCGACAAAATGGTTCCCAACCAAAAAAAGACATCTTTATCTTATTTTCATAACACAATTTTAATAACTTAAGAATATCCTGCTTTTCATGATTGGAAAAATCAAAATAATCGATTTTTTCGGTAGAAGAATTATTCGTTTTCGAATTTTTGTCAGTAACACCAACAAATAGCAATGCCCTTTTTTCAAAAAAACATAAATTCAAATTTTTCACATTATCTAAATTAAGCGAATCAACATTAAAGTCTTTAATATTACTCGCAATCGTTTTTTGAGATTCGGTTGAAGAAAATAGATCAAATTGACCTCCAGGGATTGAATTAATGCTTTTAGGTATTTTGGAAATTAATGATCTGAATTCAAACTGTTGAAAGATTCGGACAATGGTATCCACATCAAAATCCCTCATTAAGCAGGCTTCTAATTCAAGATCAAAATCCACGGTATCTACAATCGTAGCAAGCCTACGACTTAAAGCAGCAAGTTCTTCCCCATTTTCCAAAAGATTTTTAGCCTTAGGAGAAAGCTTATCCAGATTTTTATAAATATCTTCGAGATGTCCGAATTTATTAATCATATCAGTAGCGGTTTTATCACCAATCCCTTTTACTCCAGGAATATTGTCAGAAGGATCGCCGACTAAACCCTTATAGTCTGTAACAAAATCAGGCCCAAATCCGAATCTTTCGTTTACAGCATTATCATCATAAAGCTTCAGCATCTTAAAGCTTCCATGAGGAAGTAGAACCTGTACATTTTCATTCACACACTGCAGAAGATCTTTATCTCCGGTTAAAATAATAAAACGCAATCCTTCATTCTGCCATTTTCCATTACTAACCCATTTGGCAAGTGTACCCAATATATCATCAGCTTCATATCCAGCTTCTTCAATAAATGGAATATTAAATCCACTTAAAACTTGTTTTACCAAAGGAAATTGTTGAATAAGCGATTCGTCTGTTGGCTTCCGATGAGCTTTATAATCAGAAAATTCTGCGTGCCTAAAAGTCTGCTCCTTGCGATCAAACGCACATACAATATATTTGGGAGATAACTCATTAAGAACTTTTAAAAGCATTGAAGTGAAGCCATACACAGCGTTGACCTGCGTACCAGTAGAAGTAACCAGACTTTGAGGAAAAGCGTGAAAAGCCCGATGAACAAGAGAATTTGCATCTACTGCAATAAATACCTTTGGATGTTTTTTTATTCCATCAAGCATACTCACTCCTGTTTTCATAATAAATACTAAAGATTTCAGTTCAAACCCAAATCAATTAAGGCTATTGGTTTACACCTAAAATACATATAATTACAAGCAATCTCAATTTTCTTATCAAGCAAAGTTTAGACTTACAGAAATACCTACTTTTCAGCCTTATTTTCCAATGATTTCTTGAAAGAAACCTTTTTTACATTATATTTATCCATGAATTTTTTAAAATCAGCTTCATTCAAATCCTCTTTTTCAAGCAATTCGCTAGCAAGTTCATCAAGAATATTTCTATTTTCCTTCAGTAACTTATATGCTGAATTCCAGGATTCAGTAATTATTGACTTTATTTCACTATCAATTTCTTGTGCTGTCACATCGCTATAATCACGCTGTTCATATCCGTAGCCTAAATACTGCATCTCATCAAGATCACCATATTGCACAAAACCAAGCTTCTTGCTCATACCAAAATTCTTAACCATTTCTTTGGCAATCTCAGTAGCCGTCTTTATATCCTGAGATGCACCAGTAGAAACATCATTGAAAACAAGTTCTTCTGCAACGTTGCCTCCAGTCGTAACAGAGATCCTTGCAAGTAATTGACTATATGTATGATTTTCAACATCCTTTTCTGGCATCAACATCGTCATACCACCACTCATTCCACGAGAAATAATACTAACACCATAAACAGGATCTGCTCCCTCTGTTAAATATGCAACTATCGCATGACCAGCTTCGTGATACGCAGTACTCTTGAGATCTTCCTCTCGTCTTCGTTTACTTCTTTTTTCAGGACCATACTTGACCTTTAACGCAGATTCGTCAATATCTTTTTGCATTATTTCTTTTTGATCCTGCTTCGCAGCCAATATAGCCGCTTCATTTAAAGTATTTTCTAAATCAGCACCAGAAAAACCAACAGTATTTCTGGCTACTTTGCTGAGATCTATATCCTCCGAAAGTTTCTTTTTAACAGAGTGGATCTTAAGAATCTCTTCACGCTCTTGTGCATCAGGCAAACTTAGTACAACGTTACGATCGAACCTACCTGGCCTGAGAATTGCTGGGTCGAGAACGTCCGGTCTATTTGTCGCTGCCATAACAATAACGTTTACAGAAGGCTCAAGTCCATCCATCTCAACCAAAAGTTGATTCAATGTCTGCTCAGTATTACCACTATGAAGAGTGGTCCCTCGTTTTTTAGCCACAGCATCAATTTCGTCGACAAAAATAATACACGGTGCAGCTCTTCGTGCCTTTGCAAATAAATCTCTTACTCTTGAAGCACCAGCACCAACAAGCATCTCTTCAAATTCTGAACCAGAAGTATGGAAAAAAGGAACACCAGCCTCTCCTGCTACAGCCTTTGCCAACAAAGTTTTACCTGATCCTGGAGGCCCAACAAGAAGAACACCTTTTGGAATCCTTGCACCGAGCCTTGTATATTTCTTAGGATTCCTAAGAAATTCAACAATCTCAATCAGCTCATCTTTGGACTCCTTAATACCAGCAACATCATCAAAAGCAACATTTGTCTTTTTCCCAAAGATTAACTTTGCCTTACTTTCACCGAAATCCAGTAATTTGCCTCCCGAAGCCTGCATATTTCTAACAAACATAAATACAGCAATGACAACAACGGCCATAAAAAGAACAGAGACAATATCCAACCAATTTACTTTCGTAACGGGCTCTGTAGAAAAATCAATATCTGTTTCAGAAATTGTAACTCCTTCTTTTTGAAGAAAATCAGAAAAACTTGTATCACTTTCACGGTACGTAAAAATATTTTTTCCATCACCTTTATCTTTTTTAAGCTCTACAAATACCTTATCTTCTTTGACAGTTATAGATTTAACATTATCATCTTCAATTTGTTGAATAACCTCACTTGTAGAAACTTGAGTTGCAGGATTTGAAAAAAAACTAATATACAAAAAACCGAGAACCAAGATAGCAACAATAACAACAATTGAAATAATAGTTCCCCTTTTATTAATACCTTTATCACCTAGAGGGTTTCCAGAAGAGTCCACTCTTTTGACTCTAATCACCGTTTTACCTACAGGTATAACATTTTCACGAGATTTTATAGGAGTTTTTTTTGATGAAGATCTCGATAAATTATCTTCTTTCTCACTTAACATAGGAACACGACCAGATGACAATCTCTCTTGATTTTCACTGTATCCTGCCATCCTATGATCTTTTGAAATATTTGACATAATTTTTAATTTCTCTAAACAAGTAATTAATATAAATAGGCGATATATGCTCTATCACATGATGGCGGGTGGAATTGAACCACCGACCTTGGGTTTATGAATCCCATGCTCTAGCCAACTGAGCTACGCCATCTAGACTGCAAAGCATATTTGTAATATCAGTGCTTATCACATTAGGATATTACCAAAAAAAGGTAAAAAAACAAAACCTTTTTTGAGTAAATGTAATGAATGGATAGTAAAAAACAGAGAAAATTGGAAAATATTGTAAATTTTTTGGTTGCGGGGGCTCGATTCGAACGAGCGACCTCCAGGTTATGAGCCTGACGAGCTGCCTCTGCTCTACCCCGCGTCACAGCATACTTAAAGTGTCAAAGACTTGTAGTAATCAATTTCTTCAAATGAAATGAAGGATCATCGAGGACAAGAGAGATTTTACATTAATATTTGAAAGAAATCAAATGCCGTCTCGCAAAATTGACCACCATCTTGTAAAACCTTCGCTGTTTTTTACCTCAGCGGATTCGTCATTTGGAATCAAATATTCTTCATCCTGACTAACGGAGATATCCGACTGTGCTGTATCAGGAAGAACAACAATAACTTCACCATCTTTTGCATACGACAACCTATCTCTTGCTTCCGTTTCAACATACTCCTCACTCATGACATTACTTTTCTCAGATACAAGCTCTAGATTTCTCAAGCGTAAGTCGTAAACCTCTTGTCTTGCTTGCTCAAGAAGAAGTGATCTTCTGTAAGCTAAGATTATAGATTTTGCAGAGTTAATAACGAGTAACACCGACAATGCAATCATAAAAATAGATAAAAAGAACGACAAAACAGTCGATCCTAATCCATTTGTATTTATATCTACGACTTGTTTTCGATTAATGGCCATATAAAAAGAAAAGATCAATTATACATATCTCTAGATTAACACAAAAGGACAAAAAAATAAAAGACTGATAAATAAACAATGACGCTACCCATAGTCAAATATTATTGACCCAAGAATTCATTACTGATATAATACTTATAACCTTTTTAAAAAAAGCATAAGGAAACCCTAATCTCTAAATAAGACCCTAATTATGTCTGATAATACATTTAATGAATTACATGAAAGATTTCTTACGAGCCTAAAGGAAAACTCTAGATCTCAATCTACTATAATTGCATATGGTAAAGATATTGAACAACTTGTAAAGTTTCTCTCTTCCCACGGATTAACAAATCCTAAAGAAGTAACTATTGAGACCCTTGAACAATTTAAAAAAGGCTTAGAGGATCAAACATATACACCCAAAAGTATCTCAAGGAAAATCAACAGCATCAGAACATTTTTTAAGTTCATGATGTCCCAAGGTTCAATTACAGAAAACCCTTCCGAAAAACTTTCCCATCCAAAATTCGAGACGAAACCACCACGAGTTTTATCAGAAATGGAATATCGTGCATTAAGAGATGTCAGCAGAGCTGATATCAGATTATTTTCAATAGTTGAAATATTACTTCAGACAGGAATTAGAATTGGAGAATTAACAAGATTAAAACTAGAAGATATTCGAACAACCTCAGATGGGAAATTAAAATACTTATTCATCCAGGAATTTGGCAGCCATCCATCCAGAAAGGTACCTTTAAATGCATCTGCACTAAAGGCGATAAATGAATATATTAAAATTAGACCAGAATCCGAATCAACAATTATATTTGTAACTAAGAACGGAAATCCTTTACTTGTAAGAAATATAAGAACATCAATAGATAGAGCATTTGAAAAATCTGGCATTAAGGATTCTAAAGTTAATGATTTAAGAAACACTTTTATTGCACATCATTTAGCTCATGGCGTAAGTCTTGTTACTGTATCAAAGCTTGTTGGTCACAAAAGACTTTCAACAACAGAAAAATACCTCAATATTTTGAATAAAGAGGAAAACGGAACACACCAAAAACTAGAAGAGCTATAAAACCATAGCCATACCACAAATGCGAATATCATACTCTTACTCATAAGATTCCTTTGTTAAAGAACTCTTTTTGTTATACAATCAGCGCTATGAATATTCTTGCAATAGATACATCATGCGATGAAACTTCAGTTGCAGTTTTGAAAAATGATCGTGTAATCTCAAACACTATCTCATCCCAAATCGAACTTCACAAAAAATGGGGAGGAGTTGTTCCCACTATCGCCAAACGAGCACATCAGGAAAAGATTGACAAAGTCACGGAAGAAGCATTAAAAAAAGCTAGATTAGATATTAATAATATTGATGCAATAGCAGTTACATATGGGCCAGGACTAGCAATAGCACTCGAAGTCGGAATCAAGAAAGCACAGAAATTAGCAATAGATAATGGAATTAGCCTTATTCCCATAAATCATATGGAAGGTCACCTTCTTTCTTCTTTTGCAAAAAATTCTAAAGGAAATTCTAAAAATTCATTAAATCTTAATGAATTTCCAATTATCGGGATCTTGATCTCAGGTGGTCACACAGAGCTTATCTATTCAGAAAAAATAGGTTCATACAAAATTATTGGAGAGACTCTTGATGATGCAGCTGGCGAGGCCTTTGATAAACTCGCAAAGATGCTAGACCTTGGCTATCCAGGAGGCCCTGTAATCTCTGAATTCGCACGAAAAGGATCAGCTCAGGCAAATAGATTTCACCTGCCAATACCCATGGAAAAATCGGCTGACATGAATTTCAGCTTTTCAGGATTAAAAACCGCATGTCTTTATAAAATTCGCGAAATACAAAAGCAGCAGAAATCACCGAAAACATGGGTTTACGACTTTTGTGCTGAGTTTGAGCAGTCGGTCATCAAATCACTCGAAAAGAAGCTTAAAATAGCGATCGACACCTATCACCCCAAATGCATTTTAATGGGTGGAGGTGTCATTTCAAACCAAAAAATTAGGAAAGCGATTAAAAAAATTGCAAAAGACGCCGAAATTAAAGCATATCATCCCTACTCCAGCAGGCTTTTCACTGATAATGCCGCAATGGTAGGCATAGCCGCTTATTTAAACTTAAAACAAGAAACAGGAATAAGGATATTGGAAAATAGCAGAGAAATTATGGAACTCGATCGAAATCCTGTGGCACAAATAAACGAAAAATACGGCTAGCAGATTTTAGGATTTTTTTATATACACACTCTCAGAATTTATTGAGAAGTCTTTTCAGAGTAAGAGAAAAGGTCTTCACCTTTTTTACATCATCTTTACTAAAGCCTTTCGAATATAAGATTCTGTCACAGATATGTAAAAATTCGGACAATTTCTCTGTAACATCATTGGGAATATTGCTTTTATAAAGCAGATCCATAAACTTTTTGTCTGTATAATAAATTGATTCATATTGAAGATTAACCTTTTTAACAATTAGCTTCTTAATGCTCACTAAACGCATCCTAGTATACAACTTCTCTCTATTCTTTCGAATTAAAGACTTATAAAAAATCGAGTAACTTAGCAATTTAATAAATCTTGCAATCACTATTATTACGAAAAATAAGATTACTATTATAATTATGTATTTCAATACAAGTTTTACATCATTAAGCTGAGATGACAATTTCTTTATAACATCTTTTAATATTCCATCCATATAGCTGTCCTGCGACTTATCAACAGAATCCGAATTATTACTTAAATTGGCCTTAAGCGCGGCTTTTATGGCATCTGAATCTTCACTTTCATATAAATCATTAAAACTTAATGATTTTACTGAATCAGCGATTGCCAACTCAGCCTGTATTGCAGGCTTTGATGGACCAGTCAACCATTCTTCTTTCATATCATCAGCAAGTTTCGCGCTAGTTGGATCAAAGACATAGATTTCTCCCGTTTCTTGATCTCTTACTTCAACCCAAGCATGTAAATCACGATTGAATATCACATATGCCCCAAATTCTTCAGAGTACGTGTCTGAATAATATCCAGTTACAACCCGTGCCTGGATGTCCATCGTACGAAGCATATAGACCATTGCAGCAGCAAAGTGCTGACAATAACCTTTACGGACATATAATATAAAATCGTCAATAGGATTTTGTACATCAGTAATGCCAGGAGTAAGTGAGTATTCGTAATTATCATGAAAATAATTTTCCAGCAATTGGGCTTTATCAATATCAGACTCTCCTGATTTTGTTATATTTTTGGTAAGCGTTTTAATTTTTCCGTAATTGTCCGAATAAGTCGAGACATATGGTGTAAAACTTGAGTCAACATAGGAATTATCAAAAGGATTACTGACATAACACTCATTTCCATTCAGATCAAAATTCTTAGAAACAGAAAAATCATATATCCAGGCTCCGCTAGAAGGACAGAGATGAGAATCATAGTAGCTCTTCACATAACCAGGAACTCCACCTGAGAAATAGTAGTAATCATAATATTCAAGATCAGCAGTAACTCCAGGCTCAGAAGATCGAGAATCGTAGCCACCATAGCTATTGGATTTAAGTAAACCCATACCAGTACTGTATGAAAGAAAATTATTATCACTTTCATACTCAACTTCTGAACTGTTACCAACAGAATCCTCAACTCCAGAGGGAGAAATCATTGACTCACTACCAAAAGCATTTGAATCTAATTGATTTTCGCTACCCGCAAGATCGTACCCAAAACTGCCAACAGTATAAGCTGTCGGTAATGGCAATTCTGAATCAGAGTCATATACATAAATCGTCTTTATCTGATCTAATACTGAAGTACCAGAATCAGGATATAACTTATTAATATCATCATAGCTGAGACCATAAGTAGTAAAATAGTCAAAAGACTTATACCTATAAGGAACAAACGCCAAGCTATATGAATAATCATACATTGTGAGAACATCTGTTTTTAGATACTCAGGTTCACCAGAAGTTGTTTTATAAAATCCTACAATCTTGATTTTGGGTAGCTTTTGCGAGTTTTTTATAGTTGAGGACGTACAATCTTGATCAAAATTACATCCCTTGGTATTTGATCTCTTAGTCCCACCATCAAGATCTCCAAAGTGAAACCAGCTATCATTTTTATACTGAACTACCCAAAATTGATTAAGATTGTCAGCAAAATATCTTGTTATAGACATCCCAAACCAAAAAGAAATACCAATTAAAACAAACAATAATAGGTGGGAAAAAACATCAGACCACTTCATTGACTTCCTCTTCAAAAAAACCTTTTTTACAAACAACTTATTCTTCAGGTTCCGCTCATAATGACCAATAAACAAGACAGAAAAGAGAATAAAAATAAAGTAAAAAATATATAAAAACAAACGATTAGTATCCTTCCAGAATTCACCTCGTGAAAACGACCAATCAGTACCAAAACCAATAACAACACCACCAAAAATGATAAACAGATTATTAGTCCGAACTAAAAACACGTATATCGGAAATATAATCGCAAGAGCTGCAACAAAACCTTGAAAAACATACTCAAATTTATATGAATAATCATAAGGAATTTGCCTAATAAGAGAGGCTAAATGAATGTACTTTTCATCAAAATTTATAATAAATTCCCGGGCTTTGTTATAAGGCAATTCAGCAAAATACCTCCAAATATGACCACAAAGGTCAGTAAAAATATCAATAAACGAGACATCAGCAAAACCAGAAATAGCCCAAAACAAGAGAGAAAGAAAACACAACACAAAGAATAGAATTAGGGCCAAAATAATAACAAAGTATAAAATTGATTCAAACCGTATCCTCCACTTATACACAAGCAGACGGCCGAGAAAAATGGCAATCATAGTACCGCCAAGAAATCCAATCGTAGTTGGAACCACCCCACTGTCATACGATTCGTGAATCCATCTATCCTTCATGAAAAATTCGATCAGATATAGTGAAATTAGGCCCACAAACGCCATTAAGCCAACAATAACTTCGTATCTATATTTCTTTGTAAATTTTTGTAACCTTTTGTTAATCTTTGAGAACATCGTTCATGAATATTAAATTTTTTAGACGTTTAATCTTACGCTCTTTTTTATAAATAAATTTTTCACACTTATCTAAATTAATAATTTTTTTTGTAACAGCTATCGGATTATTTCTACGAAAAACTTGCCACATATCAACGCTTGCTACGTTACCCAAATGTTCAATAGTAAAAATTTGTTTTAAAACCGATCCAAAAGATTCAAGATCATATGAAACCCTATGAACATAAGAAGCTCGAACCTCAGGAAAATCAAGATCATCACTAGTCATAGAAAACACTACACAATTGCGAAGCTCATTATTCATAATAAAACTTTTAAGACAAGTCTCTTTCTGAATTGTGGAATGATTGATAAGTTCATAAGAGATTTTACTAATCGATTTCTGTTCAAAATCTTTTAAAATAACTTTCTCTTTTGAATTAATAAATAAATTAAATGAAAATTCAGATAAATTGGTCAGATAGTTCATTACGCTTGACGTCTCATTTAAAAACCGACCAATAGTTTTAGAGAAATCCAACCTGTCACAAAAAGGATTATAAAGATTAACAACAAGATTTATCACGTTATCATTAATAGAAATCTCCTCCGGTAATCTCACCATTAACTTCCCTGTTTTAGCAGAGTTTTTCCAATGAACCCTTCTGATATCATCGCCAAACACATAATTTTTTACCTTAAAAAATCCTTCCGTAGCAAGCGGATCAAGTTTGTAGCTATTACCTACATTTTCTATGTCTAATCTGATTTTGTTATCGAATTCGATTTTTTTATATTTGTTAATAATAATCACATGATCTGATGTTAATAAGTATTCAATCTTCGATTTAAAAATACCAAAAGGATCTTTTATTTCAAGAATTATCTTACGAATCCTGTATTTCCCGGATTTGAGTGGCCGGAAATCAAATTGTATTTGATTTCCGGCCACTCTCCCCACCGGCCTTGAAAACGAATCCACAATAAATCCGCCAGCTGACAGATTTTCAAGATCAAGAATTCCAAATACTGAAACAAACATCCCAGGATCAGAAAAAACTCTGCCTTGAAGTACTTTGTCAAAAACATTTAACGTGTCAGTAACCTTGTCTCTATAAACAAAATGGAGATTTGAATTTTCATCAATAAAGAAATTCCCTTTTTTTAAAATTCTGCTAGCATGAATGTTCACGAAAAATATAATAATCCAAAAAATCAACACATATATTCCGAAGAAAATCAATGTTGAAACAAGTAAAGTTGAAAATGGAAAATCAGTATAAAAGTACACCTTTTCCTCAGAAACAAACGCATCAAGAATCAATTTCTGGAGAGCTGAAAACTCCATGAAAATCATATACCAAATAACTCCACAAGCAATATCCAACACTGCACCCCAAAATGAAAATGGATAAATCTTACTGCGAAAATTAGAATAACTAACTAATAATCTATTTAGTTTTCCCTTTAAATCCGAGAATTTCATCAAGATTTAATTAATATTCCATTAAAACTTCTAAATATTCCTAAAATTCGGCTTCTTTTATCAAATCCTTAATCTTTTCATCTTTCTCATCCTCGTTTATTGCGATAATTCTGTGACCAAAGACATAAGGCAACAACTTAACAACATCATCCCGGTTCACATAATCCCTATCATGAATATACGCACTCGCTTTCATGGCGCGTATAAATTTTCTACCCGCTCTAGGACTAATCCCAAGCTCCCAAATACTGTGATCCCTGGTTTTCTCAATAACACCCATTATCTTTTCTAGCAAATCATCCTCAATATGTGTAAGTTCAAACTCATTCTGCCACTTAGCAATCTCTTCTCTAGAAAGACTTGGTAATTTTACATTTTCGATGTCCGAATCTTTCATCAAAAGTATCTTCTTTTCCTCTTCATGATTAGGATATCCAACCCGAGCTTTGAACAAAAACCTATCTATCTGAGCCATGGGTAAATAATATGTACCAACTGAATCAATAGGATTTTGGGTAGCAATAACCCAGAAGAACTCATCTAATTTATGAATATCATTATCAATAGACACCTGCCGTTCCTGCATTGCTTCAAGAAGTGCAGAATGTGCTTTAGGAGCAGCCCTATTTATCTCATCAAAAAGTAAGAGATTGGTGAAAATCGGACCACCAATAAAACGAAATTCATTTTTCTTTTGATCATAAATGTTTACACCTGTTAAGTCAGAAGGTAAAAGATCTGGAGTCCCTTGTACTCTTCTAAAATTCAACTTCAAAATCCTAGCCATCGTGTTCACAAGCATAGTTTTCCCAGTACCAGGTACATCTTCCAGCAAAAGATGGTCATTACAGATCATGCACAGGATAATCAATTCTGTAATTTCCTGCATACCCACAACAATCTTATTAACACCATTGATAATTGATTTAACATCACTTCTCAAATTACTATTTTCTTGTTGAAGTTTTTTCATAGGGTATCTAAACATTAAGTTAAAAAGTAAACGGGCCTTAACGGTATTATGCTAATAATATTACACAATAGCAATCATGTTAACCTCAATATCCAATCGGTTACTTGTCCTGAGCCTTTCTTTACAAGTTCCGGTAATTGTCCACCCTGACTAATTTCTCGTTCCCATAGGAATCTTCCGACGTGATATGCTGGTCCATTTGAACAAAACATCAAAGTCGTAAACAATTCATCTAAATCTTTGCATTCTTTAAGATCTCTCCTCGTTCTTTTTACCAAAGCTTGTCCAATTTTACACATTATCTTGTTTTGAAGGCATCTATTTATTATTGCAACTTTCCTTTCATTTTGTTTTTCATTACCATTTGTACGCAACCAATCCCGAAGAACATTTAGCCAAAAATCCACATCGTTGTAGTATGCAACCGTTTCAGAATCGTGAACAAATTCCATAAATGTCGCCAAGCCATCTTCCCAAACAATCTTCATTATTTCTTGTAAATCAGAGTATCTCTGACTCAGACGAAGCTGTTCTAACAAAACATGAACACCTTCATGAATACATGCTGATTCGATTTGCTCTAACATTTGTGTCCTAGAATATTCATTAGCTCGAGACAAAAAGTGACCAAGATTAACAACAACTGCAGTCCCAGACAACGATTTCGCACTCGTTTTTGGTCCTGCATAAATAAAATAAAAAGGAACGGGAGAAGGTTCAAAATCAGGCTGAATTTGGCGAACACGAGTCCACAATCTCTGCATCCTTATCCTAATATCAAATTCATTAAAAAGATTTTCGGCATCAGACACTCTTTCTACAACTTTGTCCTTACTAAGCGATAAAACATGATCGTCAAAGTCAAAATGATTGAATCCATTTAGAAACTCAATGATATCCTTATCAAGGGCCGTTCCGTACATTGCAGACTCCAACACAGGATTGATGTAGTTAATAACCCTACATTCAAAAGGTTTTTCAGCAGATTTAGTCTTTTCCTGAATATCACTCATTGTAGAAGATTATTGAAGAAGGTTAATAACACGAATAGACTTTACATTTCACATAAATATGGGCGTGAGTGGGATCGAACCACCGGCCACTGCTTTATAAGAACAGCGCTCTACCACTGAGCTACACGCCCTTAGCATATGATCTCAAAACATAATCCAAGCGTATCAAATAGTTATATAACTAAAGATTAGGTATATTCTACTATATTTTTACCATTTTCGGGAAATATAGTCTTGTCCAATGGGAAATGATACCGAAATGAATAATTAGATCCAAAGGGAAATGATACCCAAAAATGGTGAGCTAAGTCATAAT
>JAFGIK010000066.1 GCA_016929645.1 Candidatus Dojkabacteria bacterium | reverse complement strand
GAGTTTCTCTTTCAGGGATTCATCGACATCGTGTGTCTCCAATAAACCATCGTGTGGATTGATATCAAAATAAACGCTGATTTCTTCCTTGAAGGTGGATTCGAGTTCAGACTTCAGGGCTGCAACAAACTCACTAACCCATCTATCACCTTTGTTGTCCTTCTGGCGGTAGGAGATGAAGATGTCGTAATTATATCCTTTTATTATGCTTGGCATTCTTATAACATATTATTCTCTTCAAGCTATTTTACACTACTACATTAAAACCTCACATTTGATTTTAATATCCCGAGCAATTTAATAAAGCGTCAGCTCTTAATAGATGTTGTATAAGACTATCTTAGTGCAACATTCCTACATTTTTACGTATCTCAATAAAACGTTCGTCTTCTTCAACCAAAGAAGTTGGGAATATTTGCAAATATCTAGGATCAAATGTGTGATCACTAAATGAGCTCTCTAATATTTCAATTGCCCTATCTACATTATTTATGCCTAAATAAACCCATACATGTGTTCTTGGAGCTATATAATAACCTTCCAAGGCCAAGGAATCTAACTTGTCGAGTTGCTTTAATGCCTTATCCTCTTGACCTAATTTTCCGTATAAATACCCCTGAAGTCCTGTCTCATCACTTATATTATCACTTCCCATCAAATTAATCTGCGTCTGAAGCATTAATAAAGCTTCATTATACATCCCAAGATCAGTGTAGATTACAGCGCAAAACCAATACCCATAAGGATTATCAGGATAAGAATCCCGTAAGTTTTCCATTAATTTCATGGCCTCACTTTTTGAACCAGCATAGTATCTGCTTAAATAAGCATTTATTTTTGCTTCAAAAGACATAGGCTCAAGTTTTAAACAAAATTCGGCTTGTTCTATAGCTTCATTATGTCTTCCCATCATACTTAAAAAACGCGAGTAATAATAATATGCATTGTAATTCTCGGGATCGATTTCCAAGGCCTGACAATATTCCTTTTCGGCACCATCAAAGTCATATTCGAAGATCTCTTTTATCAGCCCAAGCATACAATGTGATTCAGTCAAATTTGCATTTAACTCTAGTGCCTTGAAGGAATATTCCTGCGCTCTAGGTAAGGCTATATTTGGTGATTCAATAGCATAATTAACTAACTGATAATACGCATCAGCTAATCCTGTATAAGCAAGCGCATATGTAGGATCCAAAATAACAGATTGTTGAAAATATTCAATAGCTTTCCAGATATCTTCATCTTTAAAATGATTTGCCAATCGGTCTTTCCCAAGGAGATAAAACGCGTATGCATCTAGGTTCCTTGTTGGAATTTCCTTAATTTTTTTTATTTCTTCAGATGAAAGCTTTGCCTTTAATTCATCAGCAATTTTAGCAGCAATTTCAGCTCGGATGGTGAAAATGTCTTGCCAATTGCCTTTAAACTCTTCTGCGGAAAGTTGATCATCACTTTCCGCTCGAATAATCCGAACATGTATACTTACATTATCACTTTGACGTTCGAAGGTTCCTTCAATAATGAAATTTGCACCAAGTTCTTTTGCAATTTGAGGAATTGATGATTTATCTGATCCTTTGTATTGTGAAGTAGAGGTATATGAAAAAACATGAAATTCTTTAATCTTTGCTAACTGAGTATTGATTTCATTAGCAATAGCATCTCCCATGTGTGCATATTCATCATCACTGTTCCAGACTTCAAATGGTAAAACCGCAATCGATTTTTCAATTTCTTCTTCTGGTTTAAGTAGCTTGGGGATAAAGAGTAATCCAAGAATAATCAAAGCTATCGTAACAATTGAAATTATTATAATTGGTGTTTTTTTGTTTTTTTGAGGGGTGCTTACCTGTTTGGAAATGTCCAGTGCTGTTTTATCTTGCTGCGGATTATAGTGCTGAATCGCTGATATTATTTCTTTAATAGCATTTGCTACTTTATTGATCTGATTGCGATAATTGGTTTTGTTTAAATTCTCCTTTGCATCATCATCTGGCTTCAGGGGGCGATTGACACCAGCTTCCTTATAAATGAACTCAATCCCTCTAAGTACACTACCAAGCACAGACTCGCATTGGTCAATATCTTCATTATCGAGTTCGTGTATCTGTACAGGAAGTACTCTGCTTGCCACATTACCATTAGGCAGCCTAACCTTCAACCCGAACTCATCTTTTAAAGTCTGCTCAACAAATGCTTTAAATTCATGTTCCCATGCAAAGGCATCGGGGTCGCAATATGTACGACTAATAATTGGGATAAAAATAAGACACTTCAGTTTCTCTTTCAGTGATTCATCCACATCGTGTGTCTGCAATAATCCATCATGTGGATTTATATCAAAATAAACGCTGATGTCTTTTTTAAATGTAGATTCCAATTCACCCTTCAGATTGTTTACAAATTCACTCACCCATCCGTCGTGCTTATTGTCTTTCTGGCGGTAGGAGATGAAGATGTCATAATTATATCCTTGGATGATGCTTGACATCGGAATAGTTTTAAACTTCAAAATTCTCCCATTCGTGTTTCACCCGTTCCATGAGTTTATCATACCGGGGATTCCCCCACATCTTTGTGAGGAAGGG
Organism: Candidatus Dojkabacteria bacterium; assembly: GCA_016929645.1. Lineage (GTDB taxonomy): Bacteria > Patescibacteriota > Dojkabacteria > SC72 > JAFGCJ01 > JAFGIK01. The sequence continues at coordinate 1,482 of JAFGIK010000066.1, read as the reverse complement.
ATCATACTGACTCATATATGGATAATTGATAAAACTACGATCAACTGCATTTACAAGCCAATCAAGGGCCGTATCAAAATCGCCGAGTATGGCAAAGAATGATGCAGCCCAACAAGATTCGACTCCTTCCCTCTTTTCTGCCAAAATAAACTCCTCTGTCATTAACTCATTTATTTTTTCCTTCTTCCCCTCCAACGCATATTTTAGAAGCCGGGCATTTTGTAAGAAAAAATCTGATGTTGATATGCGTTCAACTGGCTCAAGGACATCAATTGCTTCCTCTGTCTTCCCTGCAAAAGCAAGGAATAATGCATAGTAAAATCGACTGACAGGTAAATCAAGGGATGCAGGTAGACCAAATTTTTCTCCAATCTCCTTGGCCTCCATGAATTTGCCCATGTAGAAAAGCACAACGCCCAAGAATCCACACATAAAACTGAATGGGTCCAACTCAATGATCCTATTCGCAAGAGGGAGTGCTTCTGATGTTCTTCCAACGATTATATAGCTCCATCCAAAATAATGGATCAATACTATGTCATTAGGATTGATAGAGTATCCCTTTTTAAAGAGGTTTACCTCATTTTTTGTTATTATACCGCGATATAATTGACAACATGCTAGTATCAAGTAAGCCTGAGCTGTCTCAGGATCAAGCTTCAAAGACTTCCGGGCATATTCTTCTGCCTTATTAAGAGAATCCTCTTGTTTTATCCATATATGTGCATACTCAATATAAACATTGCCTATGGCTGCATACAGAAGCGCATTGTCACCGGTGATCTTAAGAGCTGCTTCGTAATATTTCTTGGCTTTGTGAAGTCCATCTTCCGTGAAAGTCAAATAAGCATACTGTCCTTTAAGATAGTATTCATATGCCTCTATGTTTTCAATAGGACGCTTTACTATACTCTTAGTCTCTCCTGAAGTTAATTTCAGTTTTAGTGCTTCTGTAATGGATCGTGACACTTTCTCCTGAATATCAAATACATCATCCAATGTCCCATCGTATTTTTCAGCCCATAAATGAATGTCTTTCACAGCATCAATAAGCTGTGCCGTTATCCTGAGATTATTTCCCGCTTTCCTAACACTCCCTTCTAATACATATCGCACATTAACATCACTGGCAATTTCCCCGATCTTTTTCTTCGTTCCTTTGAAGGTCATTGCTGAACTTCTCGATATGACAAGAAGATCATGAATATGTGATATATCAGTAATTATTTCTTCTGTTAAACCGTCACTAAAATATTCCTGATCGGGATCGGGACTTATATTCTCAAATGGTAAAACAATAATTGATTTTTCTCTAATGGTTGGTATGTCATCAATTACGAAAGCTTCTTTTAGTTTAGTCTCAGATTTTGATGGTCCTGTTTTGATTCCAACAACAATCTCTTTAATTGCATTTGCAACCTTATTGATCTGATCCTTATAATAAGTCTTATTAAGGTTTTTGTCAGGATTATCAGATGGCGT
>JAFGIK010000065.1 GCA_016929645.1 Candidatus Dojkabacteria bacterium | reverse complement strand
CATTAGACTCAATTTCTTGTTTCAGTGTCTTCAATTTTTCTTCATTTCTGGATGCTAAAACTACCTTAGCATTCAGCTGTGCAAAAACCAGAGCTGTAGCTCGACCGATACCACTTGATGCTCCTGTGATTAAAACTACCTTCTCCTTAAAAATAGAATGAGCTTTCATGCTTAATAATCGATTAAGATTTTATAGGAAAGTTAATAAATATTTTACTATTAATCAGTTACCTAAAATCCCTAGTTTGATTGAGATTTAACTAAGGCAGATGCTAACTTCAATGGACAGAAAGACACCCACCAAAGGTCTTGTAAGTGTCTGATATTCTTGAAATCCGTCCCTCTTTGACCACTTCGGAAGAAGGTCTGGGAACTCTTAAAATAAATTTGGTAACAACAAGGATTAGACTCTGGATCCTGATTAATTCTCTTATAACCACATCAAAGTTCAACAGATGTAGTGTTTAGTAATTATGTGGTGGAAATAAATTTGACTTATATTGTATTGTGTCGTACTTTTAATAAACAGTTAACCTGATCAACTTATTTTTTAAATTGACACTCATGAAAAAAACAGTATTCATTATGGCATTTTTTGCACTAATATGGGCCTGTCAGAAAGAAGTTCCCATGGAGTTGACTCTTGAACAGCGCCAGAATATAGCAGAGGAAATCAGGCAGTTTCAATACAAATGGTTGAACTCAATGGAAGTATTCAATAATGAAACCTTTAGTGTTTTTCTATCGGGAATGGTTCCAGGAGATGATGAAGTTTGGATGGGAAATCCTGCAATGTGGTTAAACGAACTTACTTTCTATCCGAATAATGAACTTATTAATGAATCTTGGCAACCTGAAATAGGAAACCGCTCAAGTACAATATTCAAAATTGAGAAAGATTATGTAGCTGTTGTATCGCCAGAGTATGCAGTTTATGTGGCAATTGGAACATTTGCAGTAACTGACGCACAAGGAAATAATACAGGAGATATTCCAATGTCAAGTACAAGTGTTATGCTAAAGAAAAACAATGAATGGAAAGTTCTGCATTGGCATAATTCCTGGCAAAATGATTAAGCAAAATACCTAGGACAGACATCTATATCCCGACCATACTTAATTAAAGAGGCTTTTAAATGGTTCGACATGTACCTTGAACCTGTAAATTGAATGAGCTTCCCCCATCTTTTTGGTTATCTGGAAAATCCCGTCACACCTCATATGCTTAAATTTAGACAGATATTTCACCAGAAACTGGCCCCAATCAAAAAGACACCCCATTGGTTCTTGTATGTGTCTGATTTCTTTGAAATCCGTCCTTCATTGACCACTTCGAAAGGATAGTGTGAAAAACATTTAACGTATCAGCCAACCTACATCAAACAATCTCTGATGTAATGTTCAGTAATTATGTGGGGAAAATAAATTTGACATTGCTTTTTGCAGGTTTAGCTTTGTTATTAATAATTGATATTGACAGTAGATTATATTTTTCGCTAACCATATAAAAGAACAGACTATAAGACAGGCACAGATAATACTATTTGTACTCGGAGCAGCATCATTGATTGCCTCGGCTTTTGGACTTGGAAGAGATTATGGAGAGACTCTTTATAATACCGGGATCGCTATACTGCTTATCGATATTGTGTTTATACAGTTATGGCCATGGGTGAAGCGTCAATAGAGTAATCCAATCCTGACCATCTTAAAGAATTTTCGTAAATCAACTCCGGAGGTTTATTTTTATTATTAAATAATTGGTTCTGCTGAAAGATCTTCGATATTTGTATTCAGTTTCAGTTCCTGTTTCATAATGCGTTGATTTATTATTATTTAACTACCATTCCGCCTAATCAATCTCTTACAGGAGAAGCGTTTAATAAATATGTTGTGACATAAAAGTTTTAAATCATTCACTGTAACACTTACAAGGTTATCAGAAACACGTCATTCCATTCCAACTTTCTGCATCTTCTTTTCGTCTTATATGTATAAATGTGACTTTAGCTTTTTGCATGTTTATGGTGAAATTTAGTTTGACTTGAGTAATATAGGTTTGCATCTTTATTATTGTCAAATACTGTAGCTGCATTTCAGGTCTGTTCTTGAACCCAACACGGGGGGTACGTTATAAATTTTTATTATATGAACATTTGCTATGAAAAAGAATTTATGGTTTTTTCTATTAATGTTATTTCTATTAATAGGACTTACAGTTTGTACAAAGGATGAGCCAACTGCTATTGTTGAAGAACCTGAAGCGAAAGCCACAAAAGGTGTCGACTCAACTGTAGTGCCCAAAATAGCTGCTTCAGTTTTTACTCCATCAATTTCCTGTACAGGAGTTATAATAAAATATGATATAGATTACAATGGAGGAGTTCAGGCAGGAATAAGTACAGTATACTGGGGAACTACGGCATATCCTACTACTGCAAACTCCATTGTCCATGAAGCAGGAGTAAATGGTGGCGGTTATAGTTTTGTAATTACAGAGGGAATAAATGGAAGTCTATGTTATACCCAGGGAAAAAATGGAAGATTTCAAAGTGACATAGACCGGCTTCAGCCTGCAACGCTTTATCACGTAAGAGCTTGCTTAATTACAGCTTCAGGAACATATTATAGTGAAGACATATCTTTCACCACCAATACCAGGCCTGTAATTACAACATTGGACGTCACGGATATAACTGCAACTACTGCAAAAGTTGGCGGAAATATCATATCAGCCGGTAACTCTTTTGTAGTTGAGAGAGGAATTTGTTATAGTATGACTCCTACCCGTGATCCTATACCCTACGGAGATGATCCTTATATTGAACAGGAGGTACAATCCTATAATAGGACCGGGGAATTTACGATAACTCTGTCAAACCTGATACCGGGTACACATTATTATGTCAGATCATTTGTTGGAGTCATGACTGGTATTGAATATGGCGATCAACTTTTTGAATATGGAAATGTAGTTCACTTCACAACGAAGTGAGTTGCATAAGCCGATGTACCTTGACAACCTCAAATTGATTGTATGTATCTGATTTTTTTAAAATCCGTCAGTCCGCGAATACTTGAAAAGAAGGTCTAAATACTCTTACCATACTTTACAGGTTAGACTCTTGCAGATCTGGGATTAAGATTGAGCCGGGTCAGTTTAGACCTTTATTCCCACTCCGGCCGGGATCAGGGAAGCATATAAGAAACCAATTCTAAAAAAGACTTTACCATTTTTTCTTCATACCGATATCCTGCATAAATCTCACGCACTAAATACTCAAGTGGATTTTTATCGATGCTTCGTGACAGGAATATCACTTTCATGCCCAGGTTAAATTTCAGATATGACACCATTTTTCCTAACTGGAAAATCCTGCCTTTGTGGTTCTTCGTCAAATTTGGGGATGCATATTACACAATCAAATGTTGATAAATAATTGGATATCAACTAAATAACCTAATATTTTCT
>JAFGIK010000064.1 GCA_016929645.1 Candidatus Dojkabacteria bacterium | reverse complement strand
CTTAACACCAATGGAGATGTATGATAAATTATCTGTCAACAATTCTCTCTCTTGATTTCTGCAATATGTACCCAACCTGTACAATATCTTTGGTTAAGTTATGCTTTAATTAAAATATAATTAAATCTTAATTAATTAACCAGGAATGACATGAAAAAAAATATTGACTATGTTGATAATATTAAGCAAGCGTTTTTGTTTGTGTGGAAGTACAAAATACTCCTAGTATTTGGCTTCATTTTCTCGTTATTCTCTCAAAATTTTAGTTACAATAGCTCTTCAAATAATTATAATAATGATAGTTCATTACAAACGACTTCTAATAAGGTGTCTTCGACTGCTAATATTTTTTATGAGAAATTCATTGATTTTACAAAGACCCCAATGTTCTGGATTATTGTTGCAGTTTTAATTCTTATACTATTGGCTTGGGCTATTTTTACTTGGTACTTGAAATCAGTTGCCAGAGTTGCGTTAATTAATGCTGTTAGGCATGAATTAAAAGGAGAAGGTGATGTAATCGGACTTAAATCTTTGTGGTCAGAATCTCATTCGTGGATTTTAAATTTGTTCGTCTATGATCTGTTTTGGTTTTTAATTTATTTACCCTTGATTGTATTTGGAATATTAGGTGTTTTTGCTTCTATCCTAATTGGGCCATTTGGAATTCTTTTATTTATGTGTTTCTTTATAGTAGTAGTATTCCTTTATGCTTTTGTTGTTACACTTCTGAAGAATTCTGGATACAGATTTTTGATACTTAAAAAAACTAAAAATCCAATAAAAGCTGTTATGATGGGTCTAAATTTCCTTCGTTTATACTTTGTGGAAAATTTGATTGCGTTCTTATTATGGTTTGTCGTAAATCTAGTTATTGGAATTGTATTCCTTGTGTTAACTTTGGTTATTATTGTTCCTTTGGTTATTGTTATATTTGGCCTTATTCTTGCGGGCCAGTACGTTATGGGTGTATTAATGCTAATTGGTGTTGTTATTGTGTTTTCAATTTCTAATGCAATCCTTAGTAGTCCTTTTGTTGTTGCTGGACAGCATTATTGGGTTAATCTTACTTATCAGTTAATGGGGGACGAAGTACTAGAGACAGAGGAAAAGTAAATTAAAAGTTTTTTTAGTGAAATTTTTAAAAGCATTGCAGCTGCTGCATATGTTAATTTTTCAGATATCTTTCTCTTGAATTCCGATTTTCATTAATTCTTCATTACAGCTAGTTATTTCTTTTTTCATTACAAATTCACCAAATTTCTCTGTCTGATAGTTTCGGCCAGATTCCAATAATAGCCATAAGAGCATAATTCTTGCCTGTTTACGCTTTATCCAGTTCTTTCCGAATCTCTTAACAAATGCCGTAGCCATAGGTAAATATTCCTTTTTAGACTCGGATTTCAGAAGATCTTGATTTTCTGTACAACTTTCACTTTTGTCTGCTTTTACAACATACCTTTTCATGTACGTCAGGCCATCGATTAGGTCATATGTAGAAAAAAGTCCGAAACATGTTATTCCTTCTGACCTGAAATCAATGCCCATTGAGAGCCACTCTTTTACCTGTGGATCGAATTTATTTTTAATCTCCCATATTTGATCATCTGTTAATTCATCCCTATATCCTGAATCCCAGAGGTCATCAAATTCTTTTCGAATTGCCAGTTGAGTTAACGCGTATGGGGCCTGGAACCTTGTTGTAAAAGCAGAATCAAAGTTTGAAAATTCAGTACCCTTATACTTTTTCTTATATGGAAGGTCTTTGTCTGTATGAAATAAATGCTCAACTAATTGAGAAAATTCTTCAGCAACAGGTCCTGGCATCTTCTCACTTGCTCCTGGCTTAAGAACCTTTGAGTCTTCTCCCTTTGATAAAATGATTTTGTGAAGTGCGTGTGTTGCTTCATGTGCTAGGGTAGGTAAATACTCATCCTTTTGGTTTGATCTCGGTGTCATTACTATTACGTTTAGTTTCTTGTTTTTCGTCGTGTTAGTTGTTGATTGAAATGCTCGATTTGTTGACTCTGGATGGATTGGATTTAGAAGTATATTTCTTGGTGAAGGTTCTTGAGCAAGTGGTAGATATGAAAAAATTTCTTTTTCACAATCTGAGATCATTTTTTTTATTTCTTTTTCGCTGCGAAGTTTTTTAGGATATTGTTTACGATTTTTCTCTTCATGGTTAATCATATATCGCTCAATAAACCCTTGCTTCTGCAGTCTTTTATAGCTTTCTGGTAGTTCGTCTTCCATATGCATTAATATTTCTTGATTTCGATTTTTGTCTTTGAGGAAATCAAGTAAACGTTGAGTTGTTATCTTGTAACTAGAAAACTCAAATATTTCAAGCATATTTTCGACATTTATGCCTATTTCTCGAATTTCTTTCCAAATTTTCCATGCAATCTTCATGTATGTGAAGTCTAGGGTAAAATCTCTTCTTAGAACTCTTGAAATTCCGCGGATTTCGTCCCTAGTTTCTGTGTCGATTCTACAGGAATAATAGTAATCACTAAGAATACTTATTCTTCCATCGCTTATCTTCATTATCTTTTTATAAATTTTGTCAAAATCTTTATTATTGATAATGCAATATTCTTTGACTGCAAACTTGAGCTTGTTTTTGCCAAACTCGGTTGGATTAACTATGCCGTCATCTCGGTCTTTATCGCTTCTCCCAACATACAAATCGCCTAGTCTCATTGCCTGTGTGTCGTATCTTGCGTTGAGTGCACAATGTAAAAGAGTTGCAATATTGGATCTTAAGTTTTGCTTTATTGGCCCTTCTTCAATGCTTTTGTAGTAGACAAATGAGTCTTTCAAAAATTTTTTAATGAATTCGTAAAAGCTTTCATAATTATTTGGTAAGCTTTTAATCTTGGTTTTGTAAGGGATTCTTTCTGGATTATTAACAAAATCGTTCCATTGTTTGTTGTCCATTACTGTGTCGTATCGTATGCTGTAAATGTCCCAATTTGATTCAGATGTATTTATCAAATCTCTCATAAAGTCATCAAAACGTTTGTTCATATCTTTTTCATGAAAATATTGGAATTCTTTCTTGTATTTATTTATTAACTGGTTAAGTTTCATCTATATTTAATTAGAACTTAATGATATTGTGAATATCTTATTTTATTATTTTTCTTATTTAAAAGGAAATCTGGTAGAATTAAGCTAATAAACTTATTAATCATACAATGATTGTAAAAAATAAAAGTCAGAGAGTTGTTGTTTTAGTCGATGTTCAAAACCTTTACTATTCAGCAAGAAATATCTATAACGCGAGAATAAATTTTAAAAATTTATTAAAAATTGCTTTGGCAGATCGTGTTCTGACAAGAGCTATTGCTTATGTAATAAAATCTGACGTATCTGTAAAAGAGGAGGAGTTTTTCAGTGCAGTAAACAATGCAGGCTTTGAAATTAAAGAGAAAGAGCTTCAGATTTTTCCTGGAGGTGCCAAAAAAGGTGACTGGGATGTTGGTATTGCTATGGATGCAATTCGTCTTGGTGTAAAAGTTGACTCCGTAATTTTAATAAGTGGAGATGGTGACTATGTTCCTGTTGTTCACTATTTGCAGCAATCACTCGGCTGTCTTGTTGAAGTAGTGGCTTTTGATAAGACATGCTCTAAATCGTTGAAGGAAGTTTGTGATGATTTTATTTCAATAGAAAGCCATTCGCAAGATTTATTATTTAGTATCGATAAGAAGATTGTTGAACGAAGTGGAATTGCTTCTCGAAATATGAAAATGTTGCCTAAAAAGATTCGACCTTTGCGCAAATCTAACAAGGTTTTTTCTTCAAAGCCTGCACGAAAAAAAGATCAATCTATTGGGAATGTTCGACCTTCAGTTGTCGTGAAGCCAGTTGTTCAAAATTCCTGATAAATCAAAGAAGATGAAATTAGTAAATGACCAACCGGTCATTTACGATATTTTTAATTAAAAGCATATATGCAAATGATTGACTGTTGCTATGTTAATGTTTTTCAGAACAACTAAGCTATTTGGTCTTTTGGTGTGTATCCACTTTTTGCTATCATGACAACATATTCTCCCTTTTCTAAAAGACTTTCTGATTTTTCATTAAACCCACGTACAAAACCTTTTATAAAGTTTTCATGAATTTTTGTCATTTCATGAGCAATGCAAACAAATCTGTTCCCAAGAGCTTGTTCGATTTGTACCATGAGTTTTCGTATGCGTTTGGGTGATTCATAGATTACAAGTGTTGTGTCGAGATTTTCATAATCTTTTAACATATTTACTCTTCGATTTGGCCCTTTAGGTAGAAATCCAAGAAAAGTGAATTTGTCTGTGGGTAAGCCACTAACGCTAAGCGCACAAACCAAAGCACTTGGTCCAGGAATAGGAGTGATGCGGATACCAAGACTTGAAAGCTCTGACACTAGTTTGTACCCAGGATCTGAAATTAGTGGTGTTCCTCCATCTGAAACTAGGCTTACAACTTTATTGTTGTTAATTTCGTTTAAAATCTGACTGAAAACGCGGTCGTGATTTTGGTCACGGTAGGACAATAATTTAGTCTTTATATCGTATTTTTGAAGCAATATTGAAGTTTTTCTTGTATCTTCTGACAGTATTATGTCCGAGTTCTTTAAAGTATCAATTGCTCGTACCGTAATATCCTTAAGATTTCCGATTGGAGTTGCGACAACGAATAACTGCTTTTCACTAATATTTAATGAAGTATCGGCAGAATTTTGTTGTATTTGTTTTATATTCGTGAAGTTTTCATCCATACATATATTTTACATTAGATTTTCATTAATAAATATGGATGACTGGCATGAGAGGAGGTTTTTCGCTTAAAGTAGTTTCTGTCTCTACTTAAATCGCTTTTCCCATGCGATAACTGTCGCAGCGACTTTTTGTCCAATTCTTATTGATTTTACGTTTATGACTGAATAGTTGTTATTTTCTTCAATAATTACAAGATCATTTTGAGAGTCTGACTGTTCTAGAGTTGCCATTAATATGCCTTCTTTCTCAATTTTTGTAGTTTCTATGATTAAAAGTTCACAGGAAATTGCAAACGGTTTCATGAATTTTTTTATAATCCAATCTGGTGCTGTATAATACTCTTTTGTATCATCTATGGATTTTTTAATATCTTTGAATTCTTTATTAACAAAGGGAATAAGATTTCTTTCATATTGATATTGATTTTGATGAAAATTCTCTGAAAGTTGGTTATCTTGCATGATTATGTGAATAGGGACCTCCAATGCCTTTGATATTTCAAAAATCTTGTTTAGTGGTGAACTTTTTCCTGTTTCATATCTTGAAATCATTTCCCATGTAGTATTGATTTCTTCCGAAAGCTGTTTTTGAGTCAAGCCTTTTGATTGTCTAAAATGTTTAATCTTTAAACCAAGTGTTCTTAAATCCATGTTTTCGAAATACTATATTAATATTGGTTATTACATAGTATTTGATACAGTATTGTGGGTGAATAGAAGTGTATGTCGTTTATATGAAACGCAAGACCACTTTTTAGTAGAGTAAGTTCTTTTTTATGAAATTGACCCAGTTTGTTTTGATCCAACGTTTGGCTTTTGTGTGGATTAGTCCCAGGCCTCGTTTTGTGAGCTCTCTGTGGATAATACCGCCCTGGTGGGGAAAATCGTAGAGTTGATTAAGTGGCGAATTGAAACCGTGCGTATAATGGCACATTTCGTGAGCAATTGTTGATTGGACAACATAGTCTGGGACTTCAAGGCTTTGAAAATGTTTGGTGATTGTGATTACTGTTATCCTTTTATCGTCCTGAATTTTATGAAGTGCTTGCATGCTTTTCTTTTTCATTATTGATTTAATTCCTGTGTTATCTTTTGCCCATTTGATTGAACCGAGTTGGCGTTTAGAGGACTTTCCGAATTTTATGATGACTAGGTTTTTGCGTGGGACGTCTGCGAAGTGGTTTTCCCAGATTTCAAACATTTGATATTCGAGCCAGGCGTTTGTACGTTTTAATGTGTATTTCATGATTAAGGAATATTATACAGCAGGGGGGTGGAAAGTAATTAAGAATAAATAAACTTTTCTTAAAAATCATGTCATCAATAATAACTATATCTTTAATGGTAAGCTTGTAACGCTTTTAATTCATCGTCAATATATTTTTTTGTAGCCTTCGCGAGTAGTTCGTAGTATTTATTTTTTAGAGCGAACGCCATAACGTCTATTGAGTATTGATTTTGAGTTCCACGTTCATATCTGTATTGTTCTTTATGCGTAGCTTCATATCGACTTCTGGTCCAGGTAATCTGATCTTGCGCTGCTTCGACTCTCTTTCGGGCAGTATCTTTTCGTTTTTGCAAATCTTGAGTGATTTCTTTCTTTTTTTCTTCCCACAAATTAGGAGCTAGTTGATAAAAGTCAATACTCCCTCTATATTCTTTTGCATACTCATCTTCAACAGATAGTGCTTCTAATTCTTCAGCTTTTTTTCTAGCATTTTCAAGATCTTGGGTAAGCCCACTTAGCTCGCGGGTATATCTTTCTGTTTCCTGGTCGACCAACTCTCTTTTAGCTTTCGGATATTGATCAAAATTCAATGGATATGTGCTTTCGTCTTCAGTAAATGATTGCTCTCGAATTAATCTTTCAACGAATGAGGTTTCTCCTCTACTAATAAGGTTTTCTGCTACTTCTCCTAGAGTTTTGGATTGAACGATGCATAATTCTCTAAGTACCAGAAATTTACGTTTTTCGTTATCTGGTAGTTGGGCAAAGGATGGTGGTTCAAATAATGCTCTTGCCATTTTTGCGTATTCTTCATTTATTGCTTTATACCCTTCTTGCATCATCTCGTGCATTGTTAATTGATCCTGAATCATGGTTGTTACCATTTGCGGATCTTCTGCCTGAGCAGCATACCTATAAAGTACTCCAGCTTGGACGGTTCTTTCGTTTTTCATTCTACCAAGCTCTTGATTGGTTTCACGAGAGTATCCGAGTGACCCTTTTTTGTAAATTCCTGGGTTATATCCTGAGAGTGCCTCTCTCATTCCTTTATCATCAATTTTTGGGTGGTCAGGAAGAGTGTATTCAAATGGTGTAGCATCCATTAGTGGATGTAATACCTGTTCGTCTACCCAAGCGCGTCCTTCTCTCAATGATATTATTGCGTCTAAAGGTGTTGCTTCTTGTCCTATTGCTCTTCGAGCCTCTGTTTTGTATGCAACGTTTAGTTTTTTATTGGCTGCTGTAAGAAAATTGATAGTAGCATCAGCTACAGATTCAGTTTCTGGTTGGAGTGATTCATCTGAAGCTTCTTTTTGTATTGGCTCTGGACCAGGTTGTGGTTTACGTCCTTCGACAACCTTAAATTGAGGTTCTTGCAACATTGCGGCTGGATTAAATTCAGGGCTATTATAAGGGGTTCCAAATCCTGAAATTGACATTTCCTTTGTTCTTCTAGTAACAATTAATATCTACTAATACTAAAATATAGGATCTTGTTTTTGATGTCAATGAAAGTTTCTGATACTAAATGGTTACCTCAGGAAAATCGTATTCCACCCATCCCTTGCTTTGCTCCCGTTCCAAAAATATGCTGACTTTTCCTTTTTTCAGATCAAACAGACATCTTGCATCGGTATGATAGTAGTGCAGGTCTGTTTTTTTATGATGGTAAATTTCATTTGTTAGTTTCTTAATCTTTGAATCAGCTAGGTTATCTTCAAAATTATTTTTTAAAAACTCAAATCGCCTTATACTTGCAGTTGAATTTACAGGATGATTGAATTTAAGTGCTTCAAATTTTTTCAATTTTGTTAAATAATGGTTAGTGTGAATAAATGGCGTTTTTATTTCACTTACAACATAATCCGTTGCACTTGACTCGACGTTGTATGCCTTTACACTTTTCCTGTTTTTATTAAAGAAAATAAGGTTGAAATTATACCCTGAGTTACAGTGGATTGTATCGAAAACATGCTTGACCTCATCTATGTTTTTGCAGTCAGATATTCGCCGTGTGAAAATATTTATTGGAATTCCATCCTGCTGATCAGTATTATGAAGTGTGTTTATTGTGAAAACCAGGCCATTTGAAGTCACCCCGCAGGCATCTCCGCCAAGGGTGTTGTAATAAAATAGTTCAAGTTTTGTAATTTGTGGAGTTTTTCTTTTGACAATGCAAAGCTCAGTGCGAGTAGGGTGGTTGCCATCCTCCATATGCAGCACCTTGTTGCCATTGTCCATGACGGCTGTTGAGCATTTTTCAAAATAGCTGTCATCTATGCTTGATTGCCATATGTCAAACAATTCGACTCCTGCACCTTTGGCGTACCCTTCCATTTCCTCAATGTATTCAGGATAGTATTTTGTGCTTATTTTCAGGAGCTTTTCATATTCTTCTCTTTTGGGCCCTGATAATTGTTTTCTTGAATCCTTTGTTTTTTTAAATTCCTCCGAGAATTTGCAACCCATTTGAAAGCCTAATTTGTATGATGTGTCAGCCTCAAATTCAAAGTAAAACTTGTGCATTTTTAAAATTAGAAAATTAGATATTAAATTATAATAAAAGTTTTACCTTGATTTCTCAAGCAAGTGAATTTAATGCAGCAAAAATTCCAGCTGATGTATCTCGCTGATTTGTGTTGGAAAATAATGATTATGTTGAATAGTTTTTTGAATAAAAATGAACTGTAAATAATCCTTTTATATGGACATTACTTCTTTGGTTACTCGATGAACTGTGGAATTACTCAACAATCTCTAGAATTGGTTTGAATTGCTTTTTATTTCGAGTTAGAATTATAAATGTATTGTCATGTCAGGGTCGTTTCGGGGATTTTTTTTAACTTTCAAATATTTTAAATAGAAGTTTTTGTTGCAATATTAACTTCTATTTGTTTTTTTATTAACGCAGCGAAGCGAGACAAATACAAAACGAAGTTTTGATATTTGCGAGCGAGCAAGTTAAGAAAAGGTAGGGTACTTAGGGTTTTGCCTCGCTCCTTTCACTACAGAGTGGTGAAGTTCGGAGCTTGTCCTGGGGTTGTACCTTTTATTCAGTTGTGTCGTCTAGTCCGAGAAGCAGGGCCTGTAAATTGTTTTTTACAGGCCCTGAAAGCCATGTCGCTCTTTTAATGATTATCGTTTCTTTCGTGAAAGAAGGACTATTGTGCCTATGATCAGGAGAGATAATCCTCCTAAGGAAGGGTGTTGGTTTGCACCAGATTCAAATATCTTCGTGGCTGTGGGTGATTCATACAGTGGTTGGAAACCAGAGAACCAATTTGTAACTGATGCATATGCAAAAATCTTTCTGAAAGCCGGGATACGTAATGTTAAGGATGCCTCTAGTCCAGCTTGGAGCTCGATGGTTGATGTCCCTAAGTTGTTTACAGTAATACCTGTCTTGGTAGAGGTGAGTATTTCAACCTGATCCTGAATATTGAATGGTGTTTCGAATTGAATCGCAGTGAAAACGTTTCTTGTCATGTGGTTGCTTAATGATAGAACAGCCGTGTAGCTACCTGTTTGTATCCAGGATATGTCTACGTCAGCATTTGACAGTTCTAGCGTTGCTTGATTTGGTAAGACTATTTGTCCTGCAGGGGTCAGATATGCCCCACTTGCGATCTGCGTATCAATTGCCCCCCAATGTCCTTCTAGCTGTGCTTGGATCGCGATTGTGAATTGTGAGTTGCTAGATAGAGTCATTGGATCATTGCAGTATATGAACGCACTTGTAAAAGCTTCAGCCGCTATTTGCTCGTAATAACACCCGGAAAGACTTGGTATTTCGACCATATCCGTAGGTATGTATCTCACCAGGTTCGGTGATGTGCACTCTGTGTTTAGAAATATGTCGGTAAAGATAGGGGTGGTCTGTACTGTTGTTACTGTTAGAACGAAGCTATTGAGCCCTGTTTGTTCGATTTGGTATTTGAAATATTCCTCTTCCTCCGCGTTTGTGGGTGTCATGATCGTTAGGCATAGTAGCGCTGTTATAATACTGATAATGTACGTTAAGTATACTCTTTGTTTCATAGATCTCCCTTCATTGTTTGGTATGTTTTAAAGAGCGACTAGACTCATAGCCATTCTATTCCAATTCCAGCATTTATTCAACTTTTACTTAATGTCCCATGACATATGCAACAGATTTAAATTAATCTGTAGTCATGAGAATAGAACCAAAAACAATCATTAACAAATATT